>CAOJRU010000042.1 GCA_948442365.1 uncultured Clostridium sp. | reverse complement strand
AAAAGACATGGACAACACAGAGGACCAATGGGACATGGATCTATGTATCATAGAAGACCAGGTTCAATGGGAGCATGTTCAACACCAAGTAGAGTATTTAAAGGTAAAAAATTACCAGGACACATGGGAAGAGTTACCATTACCATTCAAAACTTAGATGTAGTAAGAGTAGATATGGATAAAAATGTAATGTTAGTAAAAGGAAGTGTTCCAGGAGCAAAAGGAGCTATCCTAAAAGTAAAATCAGCTGTAAAGGCTACTAAATAGAAGGAAGGAGGAAATACAAAATGCCAAAAGTAGACGTATACGATTTAAAAGGTAAAAAAGTAAGTGATATAGATTTAGCAGATAGTATATTTGGAATTGAACCAAATGAAAATATTGTACATAGCGTATTAGTAAACTATTTAGCTAATCAAAGACAAGGTACACAAAGTACAAAAACAAGAGCAGAAGTTTCTGGTGGTGGTAAAAAACCATGGAGACAAAAAGGAACAGGTAGAGCAAGACAAGGTTCAACAAGAAGCCCTCAATGGATTAAAGGTGGTATTGCGTTAGGACCAAAACCTCGCTCTTATAGATATACTGTTAATAAAAAAGAAAGAAGATTAGCAATTAAATCTATCTTAAGTTCTAAAGTATTAGAGAAAGAATTAACAGTAGTAGATAAATTAGAAGTAAATGAAATCAAAACAAAAACGATGGCAAAAGCATTAACAGATTTAAAAGTAGAAGGAAAAACACTAATCGTTCTACCAGAAAATAATAAAAATGTTTACATGTCAGCAAGAAACATAGAAGGTGTAAAAGCTATTACAGCTAACAACATCAATGTATTTGATTTATTAAAATATACAAATCTAATTTTATCAGTAGACACCGTTAAAAAATTAGAGGAGGTGTATGCTTAAATGAAACCAGAAGATATTATTATAGCACCAATCGTTACAGAAAAAAGTAATGATCAATTACAAGAAGGAAAATATACTTTCGAAGTAAATAGAAAAGCAACAAAAGTTGAGATAGCAAAAGCTGTTGAAAAACTTTTCGAAGTAAAAGTATTAAAAGTAAATACGATGAATGTAAGTGGCAAAAAGAAAAGAGTGGGATACCATATAGGTAAAACTTCTGACTGGAAAAAAGCAATTGTAACAATTGATACCAATCCAACAGAAACAAGTTACTTAAGCAAAGGCGGAAAAGCAACAAAAGATTCTAAAAAATATAAAGATAGTATTGATGAATTTATGGGAGCTTAATAAAAATGGAAACAATAGATCAAGTAAATAACGACGGTGTAAAAATCTATCATTATAAAAAGCAACAAGCTTGTCAGGAGTATCGTGAATCATTAGCTGTTGAGAAAAGACAAAGAATAGAAGCAATGGCAGAAACATTAAAAGAAAAAGTGCTACAGCTTAGAACGATACTAAGGACTTTAAAAGAAAAAGAAATTGCCTTATCCTCAAAAGATAATTTGATCGTTGAAATGGCAGAAGAACTGATGGAAAAAAGTGATAGAACATTAGGCGATGAATTTCAACGATTGCCTCAACTAGAGGATGAAAAAATTGAAAGTTTTTATAGAATGTTTTATAGAATTTTAAAAGTATTGCCAGTAGAAAAATCATTCGATGAAAAAGTAAATTAATATCTGGAAATAACCAGGAAAATAAATTAAGTTAGCCGTTAGTGAGCTTTACGGATAACTTGTGCAATCGAAATTAGGAGATTGTAGTAACATGAGTAAAGGAGAGAATAAAAAATGGGAATGAAACACTTTAAACCCTATACACCATCCAGAAGAAATATGACAGTTTCAGACTTTGGAGAAATCACAAAGAAAACTCCTGAAAAATCTTTATTAGCAAAGAAAAAGAAAAATGCAGGAAGAAACTCATATGGAAGAATAACAGTAAGACATCAAGGTGGTGGAAACAGACAAAAATATAGAATAATAGATTTTAAAAGAAGAAAAGATGATATGGCAGCAACTGTAATTGGGATTGAATACGATCCAAACAGAAGTGCTAATATCGCATTAGTTCAATATGAAGATGGAGAAAAAGCATATATTTTAGCTCCACAAGGATTAAAAGATGGAGATAAAATAGTATCTGGAGAAGCTGTTGACATCAAACCAGGAAACTGTATGCCAATTAGTTCAATTCCAGTTGGTACTTTAATTCATAACATAGAATTAAATCCAAAACAAGGTGGAAAGTTAGTAAAAGCAGCAGGACAAAGTGCACAATTAATGGCAAAAGAAGGAAAATATGCGCATGTAAGACTTCCATCTGGAGAAATGAGATTAATTTTAGCAACTTGTAGAGCTACGATTGGAGTAATCGGAAATAGCGATCATGAAAATGTTAAAATTGGTAAAGCTGGTAGAAAAAGACACATGGGAATTAGACCAACAGTAAGAGGATCTGTTATGAACCCAGTAGATCACCCTCATGGTGGTGGTGAAGGTAGAGCACCAGTAGGACACGCTGGACCAATGACCCCTTGGGGTAAACCAGCTCTTGGATATAAAACAAGAAATAAAAAGAAACAATCTAATAAGTTTATCGTTAAGAGAAGAAAGTAAGGAGGAATTTTAATGTCAAGATCAAGCAAGAAAAAACCATATGTAGCACCTGAACTACTAAAAAGAGTAGAAGCTATGAATGAATCTGGAAATAAAGAAGTCTTAAAGACATGGTCTAGAGCTTCAACAATTTATCCACAAATGGTTGGTCATACAATTGCTGTACATGATGGAAGAAAGCATGTTCCAATTTATATAGCAGAAGAAATGATTGGTCATAAATTAGGTGAATTTGCTCCTACAAGAACCTTCAAAGGTCATGCAGGAGACAAGAAGACAAATAAATAAAATCAGTTAAGGAGGTAGAAAAAGTGCAAGAGAAAGAAACCGTAATGGTAAACGAAGCAAAAGCAACGTTAAAATATGCAAGAATTTCTGCTAGAAAAGTAAAAATAGTAGCAGATTTAGTTAGAGGAAAAAATGTAGATGAAGCTTTAGCTATCGTAAAGTTTACACCAAAAGCATCATCAGAAATAATAGAGAAATTATTAAAATCAGCTATGGCGAATGCTGAAAATAATCATGATATGAAACATGAAAATTTATATGTTGCTGAAATCTATGCAAATCAAGGACCAACATTAAAAAGAATACGCCCTGCTGCAAAAGGTTCAGCAGTAAGAATTAGAAAAAGAACAAGTCATATAACAATAGTTTTAAAAGAAAAGGAGGCATAAACAAGCATGGGACAAAAAGTACATCCAACAGGAGTTAGAGTTGGAATCATAAAAGACTGGAACTCTAAATGGTATGCAGATTCTAAAAACTTTGCAGATTATTTAGTAGAAGACCAAAAAATCCGTAAATTTTTAAAGAAAAAATTATATCTTGCTGGTAT
>CAOJRU010000041.1 GCA_948442365.1 uncultured Clostridium sp. | reverse complement strand
CATAAGTCTTATATAGTAGACTTTAAATACTATAAATATATAATACGAGGAGAGTTAAATATGAATAAATTACAAGATTGGAAAGAAAGATTAAAAAAAGGACATATGTTAAGTGTTATTTGTGTATTATTAATTATTGTTGTGGCATTGGGAATTATATTATATAAGAAACAAAGAGAGTATAGACAAACTTCAGAAAACAGTTATAATATGGCTTTTTATGAATTAGTTGATTATGTACAAAGTGTGGAAACCTATTTGGCAAAATCGTTAATTTCCTCTACTTCAGAGCATGGAGCAGAAACGCTAACTAATTTATGGAGAGAAGCAAATTTAGCACAAAGTTATTTAGCAAGGTTACCAATTGAAAGCCAAGAGTTAGAAAATACAGAGAAATTTTTAAATCAAGTAAGTGATTACAGTTATTCGTTATCTCGAAAAAATATTTATAATGAAGATTTATCGGAAGAAGATTTAAAAAACTTAAAAGAATTACATTCTTATAGTGTAGAATTACAAAATACATTGAATCAATTGTCAGAAGATTTAAATACAGGTAGATTTTCATGGGGTGAATTAACCAAAAAAGGAACCATTGCTTTTGCACAACAGGTAGATAATATTTCAAAAGAAAGTTTTAGCAATTTAGAAGAGAATTTTCACGAGTATTCTGGGTTGATTTATGATGGGGCTTTTTCAGAACATCTAACAAGCAATGAAAAAAAAGGACTTACCGGAGAGGACATTGAGGAAGAAAAAGCAAAACAAATAGCCCAAGATTTTGTTGGAAAAGATAACATAAAAGAGATTTCTAACTTAGGTTTTTCTGAAAATGCGACAATTCCTGTCTACGATTTTTCAATAACAAATCATGATAACGAAACCATGAATCTGTCCATTTCTAAAAAAGGTGGACATATGGTATCTATGAATGCTAACCGAGAAGTAAATTCAGAAGTTATTTCACAAGAAGAAGCCGATGAAAAAGGAAAAGCATTTTTAGAAGCAAAAGGTTTTAAAAATATGAAAGAAACCTATTATTTAAAACAAGAAGGAATTGTTACCATAAATTATGCAGCAACTCAAAATGATGTTGTCATGTATCCAGATTTAATTAAGGTAAAAGTTGCTTTAGATAATGGAGAGATACTTGGAGTAGAAACAACAGGGTATTTAAATAATCATATACAACGAGATGTATCCCATATTAATATTACAAAAGAAGAAGCAAAGAAATCTTTGAATAAGGATTTACAAATCGAAAGTGAGGGTTTAGCGGTTATTCCGACAGAATGGAAAACTGAGATTTTATGTTATGAATTTAAGGGAAAAGTAGAGGATAGAGAATTTTTGGTGTATATTAATGCAGATAATGGCAGAGAAGAGGATATTTTAATTATTACCAATACACCAAATGGGACTTTGACAATGTAATAGATATGTGTTATAATAGTTTCCATAAAGCAACAAAAAGTAGCAAAAAATTATTCCAAAAAAGTAAATACGAGGAGGAAAAGAAAATGAAAGAATTAAGCAATGTATTATGGAGAAAAAACAATGATTTTTCAATCGAGGGATTTAGGCGGCGGCAGAAGCTAAATAATTATGGCTATTTGGGAAGTCTGGGATTTGCGGTAATATGGACCATCGTAGTAGTGGTACTAAAACAATATGGATATATTCAGGCAAATATAGGCGTGACAACAACAAGCATAGTGAGCGTCATAATTTTGGGCTTTATGGCAGGCTTTTTTGAAAATCAGAAGCAGTTATGCGATATGTGGATAGCGCACATAGAGAAAGTAAAAAAAGCCACAGCAATTGTAAACTGCATAAAAAATGGGGAATATAGCAAATTGAGACTGGTAAATAAGAAGTTGCAACAAAGCATATTCCAACAGGGCATCATAAGTGGAAAAAAAGGAGGAGTTTTTCTTACAATATCATTACAAGAAAATTGTATTGCCATTAAACAGAAAGGATATATGGACCTTAAAATAAATGTTTTTGACGATGAGAAATTATTAGAACAATTTGACATTGACATTGATTAATTGCCGAAGTGGCGGGCTGGTGCCCGCCTTTGGCGTATCGATCCAATTGAGTATTTTCAGGTAACAATTAATGTCTTTTATAGGTATCTTTGGATAATAACTGTTTATCAATCACTTGACCATCGCGTTTCAAGATTTTATAGGCTTCTGAATAAATAGCCGTAGCACTTCTTCCTGTTTCATAAGAAGAAATTTGCACTTCTACATCATCTTCTTGTTTCATACCAAAAATTTGGAAATTGGCGATTCCCCCAGAAACAGAACAAACCAATTTAATAGGATAATTTCGATTATTTTTAAACTGAAAATCAAGAGCTCCATAAACAACGGTAGCATCTCTACTAGCGGTCACATAAGAAGGAACAAATTGATGGTTCGTTCTTTGTGTAATTTCCAAATTAGCATACACAACAGCGTTATATAAAGTTGAGGTAATTTGGCAAATACCGCCACCAAGTCCATCTTCTACTCTACCTTGCACATAAATAGGAGCTTCTTTATAACCGGCGCTAATTGTTCTAGCACCAACTACTTTATTGTAAGAAAAAGTTTCGCCAGGCATCAAAACCGTTCCATTTATTTTATTAGCAGCAAGAACTAAATTGGTAGTTCTATTTCGATTGCTAGCCGCATATTTGGTAGAAAAAGTAGATAATAAATCTGGAAAGGCTTCTGTACCAATCATATTGGTTGTAAAATTTGGATAAATAATATGTAAAGGAATCACATATTCTTCTTTCTTCTCAGATGAAATCATAGATTTTGCTTCTTCTAAAGAAATTTTAAAATCCATACCATTTTCAGAAGGATGAATTTCAAAAGGTTCTTTGGTATAATAAGCATCAACTGGATCTTTACGAATTTCGTTATAAATTTGATCAACATTAATTTCATCTGGTTGCTCAGTTTTTACAGCAATTTCAATTGGTGTATCAAGAGCAGAAAAGGTAGAAATGGCATTTTTAATGGCTTCTATGGTACTAGCTACATCAACGATATTTCCTTCGTTACCAGAAGTAATAATTAATTCGTCATCTTCTATGTAATAACTACTTTGTACTACGGAATCAGGTAATTGAGTAGAAATATCTTCCAAATTTTTAGTCAGTAATTGTTTATTAAAAATAACATTAGGTTCAATATTAATATTACCAAACATCATAGATAGTACTTGCAAATTATTTTCAAAAATATTACCATCTCTACCAACTTGATGAGCTAAATTAGTAGCAGATTTTGTATCAAAAGAAATATCCATTTGTGAAAGTGAGATGGTTGTTTCAAAATCACCATGTTTCAATGTTATTTCTTCAGGAAGTTTGGGTGCTAAATAATTATCTAATTGATATTTAGCATCAGAAACACTTAAACCAGAAACATTGATTCCTTTAATATATACGCCAGAAATAATATTAGTATTAAATGTATTATAAATAGTAAAAATAGCAAAAATTACTAATAAAATACCAACAAAAATAGAAACTAACAAAGTAAAAATAGATAATACATCGTTTGGCTTATTGGTAACAGGGAGAAAAACAGATGGTGTAAGTGTTTCTTCTTCTTTTAATGGTTCTTGTAGTTCATTTGTATCTGTTTTTGTCAAATTTTTTTCCAAATTTTTCTCTGTTTCAATTAATGTTTCAGTAATTTCCGTTGAATTTTCCATCTCTGTTTTTTCAATAATTTTTTTGGATTTTTTAGAAGATTTTTCTATCTTTATTGTATTTTCTTCAGTATTTTCAGCTGTTTCCACAGATGATGGCTTAATTTCTTCTTTTTCTAAAAGCTCATTCTTATTGCTCATTCTCATTCTCCTTGTAATAAGTAATCAAATTTATTATAGCATATTTTATTAAAAAATGTGTAAAAAACACAAAAAATGTCAAAATAAAATTTAAAAAATTGCTTATACTATAATTATAAAACTTTAAATTAAGTTTTATGATAAAATCTTTAATAGATTTATTTTAGGAGGATGTTATGTCTAGAAATAGTAAATTAATATCTGAAAATTTAAGAGAAGAAATAGCAAAAGAATTAGGTGTTTATGACCAAGTAAAACAAGACGGTGGAAGTTGGGCTAATGTATCATCAAAACAATGTGGAAATATTGTTACAAAGGCAATTGAAATTGCTAACAGAAGTGTAGAAAATAAGTAGTTATTTCTTAAAAAAGGGGCTGTAAAAAAAGTCCCATAGAAAAATGAGTGAAGAATTTCACTCA
>CAOJRU010000040.1 GCA_948442365.1 uncultured Clostridium sp. | reverse complement strand
TTGATTGTTTTAAACAATTAAATCACCTCAGCCTTTCCGCCTAAAGCTTCAATTTCTTCTTTGGCTTTTGCTGTGAATCTTTTTGCTTTAATATTTAATTTTTTCTCTAATTTTCCTGTTGCTAAAACTACAATTCCGTCATTTACTTTTCCAATAATTCCTTCTTCTAATAAGGTTTCTGCTGTAACATCAGTAGCTTTAGACTTATTTAACATTTTTAAAGTTACTTCTGTATAGGTTTTAGCATGGATATTGGTAAATCCTCTTTTTGGTAATCTTCTATATAATGGTGTTTGACCACCTTCGAAACCTCTTCTTACGCCTCCACCACTTCTCGCTTTTTGACCTTTATGTCCTCTTCCAGATGTTTTTCCATTTCCAGAAGCCATTCCACGTCCTACTCTATTTCTTTTTACTTTTTTTACAGCTGGTTTTAATTCATTTAGTTTCATTTCGTATTCGCACCTCCTCTTTCTTGAGACAGGGAACACTTCTTTCCCACAGGTAATTCTTTAGGGATAAGAAATATCCCCTCCCTGTGTGAATTAATGTTTCTCCTGTTTTATTATTTTATTTTCTATAAAATATCTTCTACTTTTTTCCCTCTTTTTTTCGCTACTTGCTCTATTGTTTGCATAGCTTTTAGCCCTTCAATTGTAGCATAAACAACGTTTCTTGGATTATTGGTTCCAATAACTTTTGTTCTTATGTTTTTGTAGCCAGCTAATTCCATTACTGGTCTAACGCTTCCTCCAGCGATAATACCAGTACCAACTGCTGCTGGTTTTAACATAACTTTGGCACTTCCAAAAGTTCCAACATATTCATGAGGTACTGTTGTTTCAACGATTGGTACTTCAACTAAATTCTTTTTTGCTTCTTGGATTGCTTTTTTTATCGCATCTGGAACTTCTGCTGCTTTACCATTTCCAACACCTACATGACCTTTTTCGTCTCCTACTACTACTACAGCACTAAATCTAAAAGTTCTACCACCTTTAACAACTTTAGCAACTCTATTAATAGCAACAACTTTTTCTTTTAATTCATTTTTTTCTTCCATAAGGTTTTGTTAATCCTCCTTTTTAAAATTTTAGCCCGCCTTCTCTTGCAGCTTCTGCTAATTCTTTAACAACTCCATGATAAATATATCCACCACGATCAAAAACAACGGTTTCAATTTTTTTATCAGCAGCTTTTTTAGCAATTAAAGTACCTAATTCTTTAGCTGCTTCTTTGTTAGCATGTTTTGTTTTAACTTCTTTATCTAATGTTGAAGCTGATACTAATGTATTTCCTACAACATCATCGATAATTTGTACATATAGATTTGTATTACTTCTATAAATACATAATCTTGGTCTATCGGCTGTTCCAGATATTTTTCTTCTAACACGAATATGTCTTCTGGTTCTTTCCATTTTTCTATCTGTCTTTTTAACCATTTCTATTACTACTCCTTTCTAAAAATCGAGTTTTTATTATTATAATTACTGAATTTTATTAAAATTATTTTCCAGTCTTACCTTCTTTACGTCTAATAACCTCATCAGCATATTTAATACCTTTACCTCTATATACTTCTGGTGGTCTTTTCATTCTAATAACAGCTGCTGTTTGCCCAACTAATTCCTTATCAATACCATTTACAATAATAGTATTTGGGTTTGGAACATCAAAGGTAATTCCTTCTGGTGCTTCAAAGTTAACTGGATGTGAGTAACCTAAAGTTAAATTCAAACCATTTCCTTGTTTTGCTACTCTATATCCAACACCATTAATTTGTAATTCTTTACTATAGGCACTTGTTACACCAACAATCATATTATTAATTAATGTTCTTGTTAAACCATGTAAACTTCTATTAGCTGGTTCATCATTTTTTCTGGTAAGCGTAATGATGTTTTCTTCCATCTTAATAGAAATATTTTTATGTATTTCTCTTTCTAATGTACCTTTTGGTCCTGTTACAGTAATATTTTGTCCATCTATTTTTACTTGTACTTCTGATGGTACTGTAATAGGTTTATTTCCTATTCTTGACATGTTAGGTTTTCCCTCCTTCTTTTTCTAATCATTATCTTTTTATTTTGCCTGGTTATAACTAACCTTTACCATTTACCAAATATAGGCTAAGACTTCTCCACCAATTCCTAATTCTCTTGCTTCTTTATCTGTTTTTAATCCTTTTGATGTAGAAATAATAGCAATTCCTAATCCATTTAAAACTTTTGGTAATTCTTCTTTAGACGCATACACTCTTAATCCTGGTTTACTAATTCTTTTTAAACCGTCAATTACTCTTGTTCCTTTTTCGTCATATTTTAAAGTAACTCTTATGATTCCTTGTGTATCATCTTTGATTTCTTCAAAAGATTTTATATATCCTTCTCTAAATAGAATTTCAGCAATTCCTAGTTTCATATTAGAAGCTGGAATATCAACTGTTTTATGTTTTGAACTGTTGGCATTTCTAATTCTTGTTAACATATCTGCTATTGGATCTGTAATGTTCATTAATTACTTACCTCCTTTTCTCTTTTTTATGTTTTTCATCTTTTTTTAGTTGATGAAATTGATTCATTTCATTAAAATAGTAATTTAAATCAAAAGTAGTAAGATGTGCATTTTTGATATTTCTTTTAAGCCGAAGGCGTACATTGGTACGTCGAGGTTTGAAAGAAAAATCGAAAATTCACAGATTGCTGCTTTTCATTTAAATTTTTACCAGCTGGCCTTCTTAACTCCTGGAATCTCACCCTTATGTGCTAATTCTCTAAAACACACACGGCATATACCATATTTTCTAATATAGCTATGAGGTCTTCCACACAATTTACATCTATTATATTCTCTAGTACTATATTTTTGTGGTCTAGCTTGTTTAATCTTCATTGACTTTTTAGCCATAGTATTACTCCTTTCTTATGGTTCACAATCTCTACTACCGTTCGATTGTGTAAGTCATCTGTAGCTTATTTCATTTACACAGCTGACTTGAATGGCATTCCTAGTTGTTGTAACAACTCTTTTGATTCTTCATCTGTTTTAGCAGTTGTTACAAATATAATATCCATTCCTCTTAATTTATCTACTTTATCATATTCAATTTCAGGGAATATTAATTGTTCTTTAATACCCATAGAGTAATTTCCTCTACCGTCAAAAGAATTCGTTGATACTCCTCTAAAGTCTCTAACTCTTGGAAGTGCTACGTTAAATAGTTTATAAGCAAAGTCATACATTTTATCTGCTCTTAAAGTTACTTTACAACCTATATTAACTCCTTCTCTTAACTTAAATGCTGCAATTGATTTTTTAGCTTTTGTAATTACTGGTTTTTGACCAGTAATTTGTTGTAAATCATTCATAGCATTTTCTAATGCTTTAGGATTTTCTTTTAAATCTCCTAATCCTATATTAATCACTATTTTGTCAAGTTTTGGTACTTGCATAACTGATTTATATTCAAATTTTTTCATCAATGCTGGGATTACTTCTTTTTGATATTGTTCTCTTAATTTTTCCATTATGAATCCTCCTTTCTCCTACTTATTTTAATTTTGCACCGCATTTTTTACAAATACGAACTTTTTTATCTTTTTCTATACTATATCCAACTTTTGTAGCTTTACCACATTTTGAACATACTACATTTACTTTTGAACTTGGTATGCTACATTCTACTGATAGAATTCCACTTTCTTCTCCTTGTTTTCTAGCTTTAACGTGTTTTTTTCTAACGTTAACGTCTTTCACAATGATTTTATCAGTTTTTGGATTAACTTCTAATACTTCTCCTGTTTTACCTTTATCATTTCCAGATAAAACTTGAACGTTATCTCCTTTTTTTATTCTCATTTAGGAACTCCCTCCTTTTCTTTGTATTCTTTATAATTTGTAAAATTAATTCAAAATGTACAAATTGCCGTTTTCAATTAATTTTAAAGAACTTCTGGCGCTAATGAAAGAATTTTCATATAATCCTTTTCCCTTAATTCTCTTGCAACTGGACCAAAAATACGAGTCCCCTTTGGTGTTCCGTCTTCTTTAATAATAACGGCTGCATTTTCATCAAATTTTATATATGAACCATCTGCTCTTCTTAATCCGCTTTTGCTTCTTACGATTACAGCTTTTACAACATCGCCTTTTTTTACAACGCCACCTGGTGTTGCTGATTTAACAGAAGCAACGATAATATCACCTATGTTAGATGTTTTTCTGTATGAACCACCTAGACATCTAATACACATAATTTCTTTAGCTCCTGTGTTGTCTGCTACTTTTAATCTTGATTGTTGTTGTATCATTGTATGGCTCCTCCTTCCTTTCTTTTATTTTATATCTGCTTTTTCTACAACTTCAACTACTCTCCATCTTTTGTCTTTAGAAAGTGGTCTAGTTTCCATTACTTTTACTTTATCACCCATTTGGCAAACATTTTCTTCATCATGTGCTTTTAATTTGTAAGTTCTTTTTACTGTTTTACCATACACTTTATGACTAACACTGGTTTCAACAGCTACTACTACTGTTTTATCCATCTTATTCGATGTTACCGTACCAATCATTATTTTACGAAGATTTCTTTCTTCCATTTAGATTTCTCCTTTCTTAGCTATCGACAGGGATACAACATTCCCTTAGGTATTTATTGACGAACACGATATGTTCCCCCTACCTGTGTGAATATGTGATTACCCTTATTCAAATTTCAACTATTATTATGCTTTTTTGGTTTCTGCAATTTTTCTTTCTGTTAATACTGTATTTATTTTAGCTATATCTTTTTTTACTTCTTTTATTTTCATAGGATTATCTAACCCATTGGTAGCTAAACTAAATTTTAATTTAAATAATTCTGTTTTTAGTTCACCTAATTCTTTCTCTAAATCTGGTGAAGACATTTCTCTTATTTTACTTATCTTCATCATTTTCACCTACCTTTTCTGTTTCTCTTGCTACAAATTTTGTTTTATTAGGTAGTTTGTTCATAGCAAGTCTCAAGGCTTCTCTAGCAGTTTCTTCTGGTACTCCAGCAATTTCAAACATAACTCTTCCTGGTTTTACAACTGCTACCCAATATTCTGGCGCACCTTTACCTTTACCCATACGAGTTCCAATTGGTTTTGCTGTTATTGGTTTGTCTGGAAATACTTTAATCCAAACTTTTCCACCTCTTTTTATATAACGAGTCATAGCAATTCTGGCTGCTTCAATTTGATTTCCTGTAATTAAAGCTCCTGTTACAGCTTGAATTCCATATTCACCTTCTGTAACTTTATTTCCTCTTGTTGCTTTTCCTCTCATTCTACCTTTTTGTACTTTTCTATGTTTTGTTCTTTTTGGCATTAATGGCATTATTTGTCTCCTCCTTCCATTTTCTTCTCTGGAAGAACTTCTCCTTTATAAATCCAAACTTTTACTCCGATTTTTCCATAAGTGGTATCTGCTTCTGCAAATCCATAATCAATATCAGCTCTTAAAGTTTGTAATGGAATATTCCCTTCTTTATAGAATTCAGTTCTAGCCATATCAGCTCCACCTAATCTTCCAGATACAGCAGTTTTGATTCCTAAGGCACCTGATTTCATAGATTTTTGCATACATTGTTTCATAGCTCTTCTGAATGAAATTCTTCTTTCTAATTGTCCTGCAATATTTTCTGCTACTAATTGAGCATCTGTATCAACATTTTTAACTTCAACGATATTTAAATTAACAGCTTTCCCAATTACTTTTGCTAATTCATTTTTTACCGTTTCTACACCTGCTCCACCTTTTCCAATAACAATTCCTGGTTTTGCCGTATGTAAGTTGACTTTGATTGCTTTTGCTGTTCTTTCAATCTCAATTTTAGAAATACCAGCAAGATATAATTTTTTCTTTAAAAATTTACGGATTTTTTGGTCTTCTA
>CAOJRU010000039.1 GCA_948442365.1 uncultured Clostridium sp. | reverse complement strand
CTAGAAGATGAAATAAGAAAGAACTTAGGTGCTATTGGGTATGAAATATAAATTAAAAGATTTATGTAAGATAAAACATGGCTATGCTTTTAAAGGAAAAGATATTTTAAAAATACCAACTAAATATATTCTTGTTACACCAGGTAATTTTGCTATTGGTGGAGGGTTTAAAGAAGATAAATGTAAATATTTTAATGAACAAGGGGAATTTCCAAAAGAATATATATTAAAAGCTAATGATTTAATCGTTACTATGACAGATTTAAGCGTTAATTCGGATACTTTAGGTTATGGAGCATTAGTTCCTAAAAATAAGATATATTTACATAATCAACGAATCGGCTTGGTTTATGATATTAAAGGAGATATTATACTTAAAGAGTATTTATATTGGTATATGAGAACTTATAAATATCAAAAAGCAGTAGTTGCTTCACAATCAGGAACAGCTATCCATCACACATCACCAGAAAGAATATTAGAAATAGTAGTAGATATACCCAATATTAAAGAACAACAAAAGGTTGTTAATATTCTATTTTCAATAGAAAAGAAAATAGAATTAAATAATCAGATAAAAGATAATTTGTATGAACAAGCAGAAACATTTTTTAAAAAAGAATTTGTTAACCATCAGTGTGATAATTTAATATGGAGTACCTATAAGTTAGAAGAAATTTTTTATCATATTTCGCCAGGAACAAATTATCAACCTAAGAGGATGGAATCAGGAATACCATTTTTAAATGTAAAAAATATAAACAATGGATATATAGATTACAAAGATGCTAAATTTATTGCAGAGGAAGATTATAAAAAAGTTCATAAAACATGGATTCCAGAAGTAAATGATCTTTTAATCTCAAGAATTGGTACTTTAGGATTAGTTGCAGTTATTAGAAATGAAGATTTACCAATAGCAGTACACTATAACTTTTTAGATTTAAAAACAAAAACGATTCCATTTCAATTTGCCTATTTTTTATTGAAATCAAATTATTTTCAAAAAAAATATAGAAATAATGTAAAACAATCAGTACAAGAATATGTAACAGTTGATGATATTAGAAATATAGAAATAGAGCTTCCGAAAGATAATACAATATTTCATAAATATATTATTATTTATGATAAAATCTTAAATATACAAAGACAAAATAAAACATTAGCATTACTACGAGAAACCTTATTACCCAAACTAATGAATGGAGAAATAGATTTAGATAAAACAAAAAATTAGTTATTATATCTTGATACAATAAAATGTCATAAATTAGAAAATAAGAAAGAATTTAGGGAGCTATTGGGTATGAAATATAGATTAGAAGAAATTGCAACTTTTTCACAAGGTAAGCAAGTATCTTTAAAAGAACAATATAGTTATAATAAAGGAAATAGCCAAAGATTTATTAGAATTGTAGACTATACTAATCCTAACGAACCAATAAGATTTATTGATGATTATGGAAAAAAATATTATGCCACTAAAGATGATTTAGTGATGATTCGATATGGTTCACAAACAGCAGGAAAAGTAGTTATGGGGAAATCGGGAATTATAGCTAATAATATGTTTAAAATAAATTTAAACAACAAGATAGTAAGTAATAAATATATGTATTATTATTTATCTCAAAAAAATATATTAAATTATTTAAGAAGTGCACAAAGTTCTTCTACTATGCCTGCGATAAATTTTGGTATGCTAAATAATTTTGTAGTAAATATTCCGAAATTAGAAAAACAAGAAGAGATAGTAAGAATTTTAGAGGGTTTGGATAAAAAAATAGAACTAAACAATAAAGTAAATGATAGTTTATTTGATTTAGGAGATACACTATATAAAGAATATTTTGAAAGTAAAGCCGAGTTACCAAGAGATTGGAAAGTGTGTAAATTAAAAGAAATTGCAAACAATTATGATGCTAAGAGAAAACCAATGTCTAGTAGGGAAAGAGAAAAGCATCCTGGAAAATATCCCTATTATGGTGCTGCATCTATTATAGATTATGTTAAAGATTATATTTTTGATGGAATCTATTTATTAATGGGAGAAGATGGAACCGTTGTAACAAATGATGGAACCCCTATACTACAATATATATGGGGAAAAACTTGGGTAAATAACCACGCACATGTATTAGAAGGAAAAATGATCTCAACAGAGCATTTAATGTTTTGCCTAAGAAATTATAATGTCACAAATATTATTACAGGAGCCGTACAGCCCAAGATAAATCAAGAAAATATGAATAATATTAGTATTGTTTTGGCAGATGAAAAAACAAATAAGAAATATGAAAAAACAATTAATTTAATAATGAAACAATACAAAAGTAATATAGAAGAAAACAGGAAGTTAGAACAACTACGAGAAACCTTATTACCGAAACTAATGAATGGAGAAATAAAATTAGATAAAATAGAAAATTAATTACATTGTGATACAATAAAAAATCTTCCAAAAACTGTTGTAAAAATTTTTATTATTGGTATAATAAGAAAAAGACATAGTTTAAGGAGGATTTTTAAATGTTAAAAAAAGTAGGAATATTAGCTAACGGAGGAGATGTATCAGGATTTAATGCGGTTATTCGAGCAATTGTAAAAACAGCTGAAAATCATGGAGTAGAATGTTATGGAATCATAGATGGCTATAATGGATTATTGAAAAAAGATTTTGAATTATTATCCACAGCAGCAGATGGAGAAGCCATAGGAATTTTACCAAAAGGAGGTTCCATTATTGGTTCTTCTACCAATGCTAATTTATTTCATTATAAAATGGTAAAAGAAGATGGTACAGTAGAATATAAAGATATGTCAGATAGAGCAATCGAAAACATAAAAGAATTTGGATTTGATTGTATCTTTACACTAGGAGGAGATGGAACACAAAAATCAGCAAGAGACTTTTCAACCAAAGGAGTCAATGTCATTGGTGTACCAAAAACAATAGACAATGACGTAGCATGTACAGAAATTACTTTTGGATATAATACAGCAGTATCGGTAGCGATGGAGGCATTAGACAGATTACACACAACAGGAGCTACCCATCATAGAATTATGGTCTTAGAAGTAATGGGAAGATATGCAGGTTGGATTGCTTTAGAAGCAGCCATAGCAGGAGGAGCAGATGTAGCCTTAATACCAGAAATTCCTTACGATATTAATAGAGTCGTAGAAAAAATAAACAATCGAAGAAAAAGAGGAAAAAACTTTAGTGTTGTAGTAGTGGCAGAAGGAGCCAAACCAAAAGATGGAGAAATAACCATTATGGGAACAAGAGACAACGGAGCAGGAGTAGATAACACAAAACTAGGGGGAATTGGACAAGTTCTTGCCAAACAATTAGAACAAATGACAGGACTAGAAGCAAGAAATACAACGTTAGGATATATGCAAAGAGGAGGAACTCCAACAGCATTTGATCGTGTGCTTTCAACTAAATATGGAACCAAAGCGATGGAGCTTGCTTTAGAAGGAAAATTTGGAACCTTAGCCATCATAAAAAATGGAAAATTAGATTCTGCCACTTTAGAAGAAGTAGTAGGAAAAAATACTACAATTGGTGCTGTGTCTGGAAATACAGAAGAAAGCAATTTGAGAAAAATAACGATGGAAGATGACTTAATAAAAACAGCAAGAAATATAGGAATCAATTTAGGAGATTAAAAGATTATGATAGAAATAAGGGAGGAAAACAAATGAGTAAAAAGAAAATAGTATTAATTATCATTGCGATTATTGTAGTTTTAGCAAGTGCAGCAGGATTGATTGCTTGGATAGGATTAGGAACAAAAACAGAAAACAAAATGTTAGAAGGAGATACATCAAAAGTTAGTAAGTTATATGATGAATTAGTAGAAAAGCAAACCTATAGTTTTACCATTAAATTAGATGATAATAGTCAAGTTTACTATGCTAAAAAAGAAGATATGGCATATATAGAGGCTAGTTATCAAGGCGATTCTTCTAAAATGCTTGTAAAAGATGGGAATTCCTATCTATTATTAGAAGATGAGAAAGTTTATTATACCTATCAAAATAATGAAACAGATTTGGAAAGAATATTACTTCAATTAGAAGAAGCCAAAGAAAAACAATATAAAGAAGGAAAAGAAAAAATAGAGGGTAAAGAATATAGGTACGAAGAATACGAAGGAATTTCAGAATTTTTAATGAAAGAAGACATATCAACAGAAGAAGAACAAAAAGCAAAAACTAGATTTTATTTTAATAAGGATCAATTAGTATATATTAAAACAATCATAGGTAATGAGCAAGAAATTTTAAAGGTGGAAATGTCTGACAAGGTGGATGACAAATTGTTCGAAATACCATCAGAATATAAGGAAATATAACAAACACTATTCAGATAATAAAAAATTGGATTTAGGTCAAGTATTTAGAGAGAATATGGTAATAGTTGTTGAATTTAAAAGGACTTAAGAAAATTCCTTATAGATCATTTTTTGGGATAATGAAAACTTCAGGTTTTACATGGAGGGCATTATACAATCATGACCACCCATAAAACGCAATGTCAACAACTTAGCACACAGTGCTTGGAATTGCAAATATCATATAGTATTTGCACCTAAATATAGGAGAATGGTAATATATCGGAAAATAAGAAAAGATATAGGAGTAATAATGAGGCGATTATGTGAGCAAAAGGGAGTAGAAATCATAGAAGCAGAAATTATGCCCAGACTATATACATATGCTAGTTAGTATTCTACCGAAATATAGTGTATCAAGTATAATGGGATATTTAAAAGGAAAGAGTAGCTTGATGATATTCGATAGACTTACAAATTTAAAATATAAATATGTAAATAGGCACTTTTGGTGTACAGGCCATTATGTATAAGATACGTTAGGCAAAAATAAAAAGCAATATAGGAATATATAAGAAAGCAATTATTAGTATCCTATCCTATCTTTAAATCTACTAAATTATTTTGCACATATTCTATATGTTGTTTTGCTAGTTCTTTTTCTGATGTCTCATATTTTGATATGAATATCGTAAATATCCTATTTCATTTCTTGTTGTTTAAGTATTTGGTGTTTCTATATGGTATTAAGTCTGTTCCTGATATTGTTTTTATCTTTATTTCGGCTATAATTTTTTTACATATTCTGAATTCATATACACAAATATTTCTGAATTTAACTTTTCTCTTTGTTGTGTTAATGTGGATTTGTAACTGCTAAATCACTTCTTCCTATCTTATTAAAAAAATATATATTTTCATTTGATTCGTTTTCCCTTCTCTAAATATCAAAAAATTACATAAATTTTCAAAATTCAATGGACTTTTTCTAGTAAAGTTTTCTTCATTATATCTCCCAAGTTTTAATGCTTCTTTCGTTTTTATTCTATCATTACTTTTCATCTTTAGCATCTCCTTTTCATTATTTTATCAGTTATATATTAAAAAAAATGTACAAATCTTTTAAGATTTTATTACAGTTTTTCTAACTTAAGAGCATTGCCGTTTTACGGGTGGTTATAAGTATACAATAATTTCAAAGTAATCATTAGTATAGCTGGAGAATTACTCTGATTTCGATTTATTCTATTCTATTCTATTATATTATATTATATTATATTATATTATATTATATGCTATTTAGACTTTTTATTCATTTGTGGTAATAGTTTTTCTTATTTCTTCTGAAAACTTGAAGAATATGGAAAGTATTTTCTAATATTTTATCCAACTTTGCATCTTTGATATTTGTTTTAGAGGAAATACTGATATGATTTTTTGCAGTAATTAATTTTTCATATATTATATTTTGTTATACAAGGGTAGTATGTTTAATAAAAGATTTAATCCTTATGGAATAATATTATCACGGAACAGACATTGTTTACAAAAAGAGTTGACATATTGTAAAAAATAATATATAATATGGTAAACTTTAGTAAATAAAAATATCTAATAGGAAGATATTATTTGAAAGTAGGATGAATTAACCAATATGAGAAAGATATGGTATATAAAAGAAGATAATATACAAAAATGTAATAATAATGAAGAACAAGAAGTAAATAATCAACAACAAGAAGAAAATGGTCAAGAGCAAGGAGAAAGAAGTGAGCAACAAGGAGGAAGAAGCGAACAACAAGAAGGAAATAGGCAAGAACAAGAAGAAAGAAGTGAAGCACAAGAAGGAAATAGCCAAGAACAAGAAGGAAATAGGCAAGAGCAAGGAGGAAGAAGCGAACAACAAGAAGGAAATAGCCAAGAACAAGAAGAAAGAAGTGAGCAACAAGAAGGAA
>CAOJRU010000038.1 GCA_948442365.1 uncultured Clostridium sp. | reverse complement strand
ACCCTTTGGCCTAGAACCAGTTGAAATACTTGTTATTAAATTTTCTAATTTGGATGCTGTATTACTTAGATATATTTCATTAAATATATTTTCAGCGAGTTCATGTAAATTATCATTCATTTGATTATTTAATTCTATCTTTTTGTCCAAAGCATCTAAAATTTTTACAATTTTATTTTGTATTTCTAATGAAACATGGTTGAACCTAAATCTTAATAAATCATTTATTTTCATATTTGGTTGCCCAGTTGTTCCAAAAGCAATTCCATTGATATAATTTTTAAATTTATTAGATTGCATCACATAGTAAATAAATTTACTATTATATTTTGATTTATCAATTTTTAATCGGATTAATCCATTATTATATACGGATTGATAATCTTGTTCAATAAATAGGTTACTTCCTATTGTACTTCCTGTTCTAGCAATTAAAATATCTTCTTCTTCTAATTTGTATTTTTTATAATTTTCTTCTGTTACTTCTGTATAGCCCCATTCGTTATATTTTCTGTGATTGGAAATATCGCCTATTCTTAAACATTTTTTTCCTGTATTATAATCGACGATAGGTGCCCTCTGTATAGCATCCGCCCCTGTATTGGCATCTATTATAGAATCTTTCAATTCAATATTCATATCGAATAGCCTCCCAGCTTTCTTAATCTTTCTATCTGGTAAGATTTCTCCATTAATTCTTTTTTCTAGTTTGCTTGTATTTTATCATATTGTTTCTTTTTTCACAATAAAAAATCCTTGAGAAAAATGAAGTTTTATGATATAAAATATAAGAGGACTTTATAGCAAAAGAGAGGGAAAGGCAAAACATGAAAAATGAAATAAAAGAAAAATATATGCAAGAGGCACTAAAAGAAGCAAAGAAGGCAGCCGAAAAATTAGAAGTGCCAGTAGGATGTGTTATCGTAAAAGAGGGGAAAATAATAGCTAGAGCACACAACCAAAAAGAAACTAAAACAGATACCACTAAACATGCGGAAATATTAGCCATTCAGAAAGCAAGTAAAAAAATAGAAGCCTGGCGATTATTAGATTGTGAAATGTATGTTACCCTAGAACCATGTTCTATGTGTGCAGGAGCCATGATACAATCCAGAATTAAAAAAGTATATATTGGAGCAATGGATGAAAAAACAGGAGCTTGTGGTTCCGTTTTAAATTTGTTACAAGATTACCCCTTTAATCATATAGTAGAAATAGAAACAGGAATAGAAAAAGAAAAATGTGAACAAGTTTTAAAAGAATTTTTTAAAAAATTAAGAGAAGCGAAAAAAGAGCAAAGTAAATAAAATTTCAATAAGGCCTAACAAAGGAGGAAAAATGCTAAGAAACAAAAAATATTTTAATATTGTCATGGTAATTATTATAATAGTAAGTATCCTATTCGTATTTGGTATGATTGTTTTAAAATATCAGGTAGAAGGAGAAACAAACATGCCATTTGAACTATCGAAAATATCGATTATTAGCTCTTCACAAGGAATTGATAAAGGCACAAAAGAAACAAAATGGGCATTTGATGTCTGCCAAAGTAATGATATTTTCTTATATATTGACAAAAATCATGCTTATGGAAAAACAGAAGTAATTCAATCTGTTAGAATTGATAATATGCAAATAGAAGCCAAACAAAAAGATAACATAAAGCTATACAAACCAGATGAACAGGAAGAAAAACTAATCTTTAAAAATAAAGAAGAAAATGAGGTACAAAGCTTGCAGTATGAGGGAAGTATGGAATCTAATTTGAAACAATCAAAGATTTCAAATCAGGGAGGATTAGTTGCTTTTCGATGTTCTAATAATAATCTATCCGAATATTGTTCCAATGAAGAAGAAATTAATCATCAGCAACTATTAAAAAAAGCTGGTGTTAAACAAGAAGATTTAGAAGTGAAAATAACCTTTGATTTAACAATTCAATTACAAGATGGAAAGCAATATAAAGCATCTATTTCTTTAGATTTTCCAATTGGGAATGTAATAGAAGAAGGGACTACTTCAACGGAAATAACAGATGTGAAAGATTTTGTTTTTAAAAGAATTTAATGCTTAAATTCTTTTATGCTATTTAAAGTGATTTAGTATGAACCGTATTAAACTATGATTATAAAATATTAAAAATTACTTGATAAAATCAGAAATTCATTATATAATACAAATGGTCATAAGTTTAATCTTTGTATGGAGAGAATCCAATAAAGACCTATGAATCTTGTCAGGTCCGGAAGGAAGCAGCAATAAGTAGACATCTTTATGTGGAATCTTTCCATAGAGAGATTAAGCTGACGACCATTTTTAAGTTTCAAGGGATGTAGGATGTGAAAATTATGGGGTATACAGCTCTTTATCGAAAATTTAGGCCACTAACATTTGGGGAAATGGTAGGGCAAGAACATATAACAAAAACGCTAAAAAACCAAATCATAGCTGGAAGAGTAGGACATGCTTATTTGCTAAATGGAGGGAGAGGAACGGGAAAAACATCAGCAGCTAAAATCTTAGCAAGAGCAATCAACTGTTTAAATCCGCAAGATGGGGAACCATGTAATGAATGTGAAATTTGCAAAGGTGCGCTTTCTGGTTCTTTAACGGATATTGTAGAAATGGATGCAGCTTCTAACAATAGTGTAGAAGACATTAGAAGTATCCGTGAAGAAGTCAATTTTTTACCAACCAAAGCAAAATATAGAGTTTATATTATAGACGAGGTACATATGCTTTCAACAGGAGCTTTTAATGCTTTATTAAAAACATTAGAAGAGCCACCAGAACATGTAAAATTTATTTTAGCGACGACAGAACCACAAAAATTGCCTGCTACTATTTTATCAAGATGTCAACGATTTGATTATAAAAGAATTTCAAATGAAGATATTGTTAAAAGATTAGAAATTGTATGCAAGGAAACTAAAATCGAAGCTACAAAAGGAGCATTAGCAATTATTGCGACATTATCAGAAGGAGCTATGAGAGATGCTTTATCTATACTAGAAAGATGTATACAAGACGGAGAAAACAAAATTGATGAAGAAAAAATAAGAGACTTAGTAGGAATGCCAAAAGTTACTTTTGTAAATGGTATGATACAAGCTATGATAGAATATGATATAGATAAGGTTTTGGAAAAAATCAATGAAATTTTAAAAGAAGGAAAAGACATCAATCAATTTATTTGGGAAATGATAAAATATGTAAAAGATGTATTGATTTATCAATCAACTGGAAAATTAGAATTATACAACGAGGAAGAAAAAAATCAAATAAAAAATATAGCAGAAGCGGTATCAAAAAGCAAATTGGTCAATTTGGTGTATCAATTATCAAAATTAGAAAGTGACATAAAATCATCCACACAAAAAACCATCCTGTTTCAAGCAGGAATCATCAAATTATGTAACCAACAAGCAGAGATAAGTGAAGAAATAGAAAAAAGAGTAGAAAAGATTGAAAAATATCTGAAATCTGGAAAAGGCATTGTTACACCAGCGAATGGAAATAAGGTAGCAACAGAAACACAAAGAGTAACAACCACCAATATGAATCCAAGTAGAACCATACAAACTTCTCATTCCATAGCTAACCAGGCATCACAAAAAAGTAAGACTCAAACAGCCACAAAAAATTTTTCTAAAAATTCAGAAGAATATTGGCCGCAGATTGTAAATGATTTACGACAAAGTGGAAAAATTGTTTTATATACTAACTTAATGGGAACAAAAGCAAAAGAAATCAATGACATGACAGTAGGTATTGAATTTCCGAATGGGATGACTTCCTTTGGAAAAACGGTGCTAGAGAAACCAGAAAATATAAGAGAAATCTCAAATTTGGTTTCCATAGCTTGTGGAAAAGAAATGCAAATAAAGTATATAACGCAAATCACAGAACAACCACATCAGATGTCAAATGAGGAAAATTTGCAGCATTTTGCAAATGAATCAGATATACCATTTAATATAATTGAATAAGTTGAGAAGTTTCCAATGTGCCACTGGGGACGGACCTTTTTGGCAACTAATGTAGTTACTATTATTTAGATTGTATGGTATATAAAAATTTCGTTCCTTACTGGTTGGACGAATCATTTAGAATTTGTTAATCTGTTTTTTATATACGATACAATCTAATAAAAAATAAATAAAAGATTGCCAAAAAGGTCCGTCCCCAGTGGCACATTGGCAACTTAAAAAAGAGTGAAAGGAGAGATTGAAAATGAGTAAAAGAGGTGGATTTCCAGGAGGTATGGGAGGATTTGGCGGAATGAATATTAATAATTTAATGAAAGAAGCCAAAAAAATGCAAGCAGATATGGAAAAATCACAAGCAGAATTAGCAACAAAAGAATTTGATGCGTCAGCAGGTGGAGGAGCTGTGACAGTAAAAGTTTCAGGAGAAAAGGCTCTAAAAGAAATAAAAATAAAACCAGAAGTAGTAGATCCAGAAGATGTAGAAATGTTAGAAGACTTGATTTTAACATGTGTAAATGAAGCTTTAAGAAAAGTAGATAGTGAACAAGCAGCACAATTAGGAAAATTTAATATACCAGGATTAATGTAGAAAGAGCAATTAAGGGACACTCTTTATGAATTTTAGGAAGGAAAATAGAAAATGTCATTGTATTCGCCATCCATTGAGAAATTAATAGAAAGTTTTGAAAGATTACCAAGCATTGGGCATAAAACTGCCGCAAGGCTTGCTTTTTATATTTTAAATAGTTCAGAAGAAGAAACCAATGAATTTATAACATCGATCGTAAATGCTAAGAAAAATTTAAAATATTGCAGTAAATGCTTTAATATTTCTGATACAGATCCTTGTACCATTTGCGGAAACCCCAAAAGAGATAATTCCCTTATTTGTGTAGTAGAAGATGTAAGAGATGTGATAGCGATGGAAAAAACGCATGAATTTAAAGGCGTATATCATGTTTTACATGGTTCTATCTCTCCTATGAATGGAATTGGGCCAGATGATATTAAAATAAAAGAACTTTTAACACGATTAATGGAAGGGCAAGTAAAAGAAGTCATATTAGCAACTAACCCTAGAGTAGAAGGGGAAGCAACAGCTATGTATTTATCAAAGTTGATTAAACCATTGGGTGGAATTGCAGTGACGAGAATTGCTCATGGTATTCCTGTTGGGGGAGATTTAGAGTATACTGATGAAATTACTTTAACAAAGGCATTAGAAGGAAGAAGAGAATTATAAAAGAAAATTAATTAAGAAAATAGAATAAAAGCAAGCTCTAAATGAATGTACATTCATTTAGAGCTTGCTTTTATATTTGTTTCTAATTATTTAATAATATATCACAAATATTTTTTGTTGCATTGGGATGACCAATTAATAGAGCGTTTCTTTTCATTTCCCTTAATTTATTAGAATTTAAAAATAGATTATGTAAAATTTTAGAAACATTATCATCCTTTTTAAGCCAGATACCAACTCCCTTTTTTTCTAAAAATTCTGCATTTTCTTCTTCTTGTCCTGGAATTGGATTCATAATAAGCATTGGTAAGCCAGAAGCTAAGCTTTCTGATGTTGTCATGCCACCAGGTTTTGTAACAACCAAATCAGAAATTGACATAAGTTCAGGAATCTGATTCGTAAATTTAAGAACTCTGACACGTTTTGTTGCATGATTCTTTTTTACCAGTTCTTCAAACTTAGCCTTCATTTTTTCATTTTTTCCGCTAATGGCAATGATTTGCATATCTTCAGAAGTTTCCATAAGACTATTTAAAATACTAAAAGTTCTGGATTTTCCCAAACCAAATTCTCCGCCACCAAAAAACAATATATTTTTTTTGCCATCTTCTAATTGAAAATTTTGTAAGATTTCTTTTCGATCATATTTTTGTAAAAAACGATTCGATAAAGGGATACCAGTCACAAAAACCTTTTCTTTAGCAATAGCAGTAGAGATTAAATAATCTCTCATTTTATCATTGGCAACAAAAAAATAATCGGTAAAATCGCTACCAACTAGCCATTGGTCATGAGGTGCAAAGTCAGTCATAATGGTTGCAATTTTTGCTGTTATCTTACCTTTCCTTTTTAAATAGCTACACATTTGGCTACTAAAAGGATGGGTAGAAATAATTAAATCTGGTTGTTTTTCACGCAATAATCGTAGTAATTTAATAGCCATAATTTTATTGGATCTTGTAGAAAGATGAGCTAAAGGGCCTTTTTGAGAGTCATTATAAATTCTTCCCCAAACCCAAGGGACTTTTTTAGCAGCTTCTCGATAAGCGGCAGTTGATACTTTCTCTACCGTTTTATTTACATATTTCATACAGTCAATTAATTCAACATTATTATTTTTGTGATATTTTGAAATGCATTCATGAATTGATTTGGCAGCATTTAAATGACCACCACCATAAGAAGCATAAAAAATTAAAATATTTTTCATATTTTAAATATTCTCCTATTTATTTTTTCTTATTCTATCACAAAAATAATAAAATTTCAAAAAATGGAATATTTTTTAAATAAAAATACAAAATAATAATAAATATTAGAATTATAAAAAAAGAAAGGTGATTTTTTTGAAGAATATAATAAAAATCGTAGCAATTATATTAATTTTAGCAGTAATGATGTTATCCTTATTTTTTGTAAAAGGTGACATAAACAATGAAAATATTAGCTACGCAGCGTCATCGGGAACATCTAATGTACAACTAATGGCAAGAGCCATTAATGGGGAAGCAAGAGGAGAACCCTATGAAGGACAAGTTGCTGTAGGAGCTGTTATTTTAAATAGGGTAAAAAGTTCACAGTTTCCCAATACAATAGCAGGAGTCATTTATCAATCAGGAGCTTTTACGGCAGTAGCAGATGGACAAATAAATGCACCTATTAGTGAGGGATCTACCGTATATAAAGCAGCACAAGATGCTATGAATGGTTGGGATCCAACGGGAGGATGTATTTATTACTTTAATCCTGCAACAGCTACGAATAAATGGATTTGGTCAAGGCCATTAGTAAAAACAATTGGAAAACATCGTTTTTGTAAATAATTGTTAGAATTTAAAAAGACTAACTATTAAAAGTCAATAGTTTTTCGAAAAAAATTAAAAAAAATTA
>CAOJRU010000037.1 GCA_948442365.1 uncultured Clostridium sp. | reverse complement strand
AAGAAAAGGCAAGAAGCAGAAAAAGAAGCAGAAAAGAAAAGGCAAGAAGCAGAAAGAGAAGCAGAAAAGAAAAGGCAAGAAGTAGAAAAGGAAATAGAGAAGAAAAGACAGGAGGCAGAGGAAGAATTAGAGGAGAAAAGACAGAAAGCGAAAGAAGAATGTAGAAGAATGATTCAAGAAGCGAAAGAGGAAGTTCGAAAGCAGCTTCAAAAGGGAACGCTTCCAATGGCACAATAAGGAGCATGATAAAAATACAAAGAAGACCTAATATATTGAAGTGAACCCCAATTTGTTGACTTCACAATATTAGGTCTTTTGTGTATTGTAACAGTTTGACAATTAGAATAATATAAATATCTAAGATATCAATAGTATTATTTAAGAGTAAAAAAATACCAAAAAAACCCAAAATTAAAATAAAAATTTATTGAAAAAAAAATAAAAAACGGATATAATAATACGAGAGAGAAAACCAGAAAAGAAGGAGAAAAGGGAATGATTGGACAATTGCTTATTTTAGTTATATTAATTGCACTAAATGCTTTTTTTGCAGCAACAGAAATAGCATTTATATCTTTAAACGATGCCAGAATAGAGAAGCAAGCAAAAGAAGGAAACAAAAGAGCAAAGCAAATTGAAAAAATGATAAAAAGCCCAAGTCAATTTTTAGCAACCATACAAATAGGAATTACGCTAGCAGGATTTTTATCCAGTGCTTTTGCATCCGATGCCTTTGCAGAGAAACTAGCACCATGGTTATATCAAGTAATGCCATTTATCAGTCTTGCTTTATGGAAAAACATTTCTATCATTATTATAACCATTATATTATCATTTTTCACACTGATTTTTGGAGAATTAGTACCCAAAAGATTTGCCATGAAAAATTACGAAAAAATATCATTTGCAACGATTGGAATTATTAGAACGATATCTATTCTTACGGCACCATTTGTTAAATTATTAACAGTAGTTACTAATGGTGTATCGAAGCTATTTGGAGTAGGAGAAAATGAAGAAGAGTCAGTTACAGAAGAAGAAATCAAGATGTTGGTTGATCAAGGAAAAGAAAAAGGAACGATCCAAGAAGAAGAAAAAGAGTTAATCAATAATGTATTTGAATTTAATGATATTACCGTTTCTGAAATCATGAAACATAGAAAAGATATTTTTGCTGTTGATATTAACATTAGTAATGATGAATTATTACAAGAACTTTCACATGAAGAATATCGTTATAGTAGAATTCCAGTTTATGATGAAACCATTGATGAAATTAAAGGGATTTTATATGTAAAAGATGTTTTAAAAAATATTAATAAGAAAACATTTAAAGTGAAAAACGTAGTAAAAGATGCCTATTTTGTATCACAAAATAGATTAATAAACGAAGTATTTAAAGAATTGCAAAAGAATAAAAAGCAAATAGCTATTATTGTAGACGAATATGGAGGAACCGCAGGATTAATCACGATGGAAGACATATTAGAAGAATTAGTAGGTGATATTTACGACGAATATGACAAAGAAGAAAAGGAATATGAGCAAATTGATGTAAATACTTACCTGTTAAGTGGAAGTATGACAATTAATGATGTCAATAAAATATTAGGTGCTAATATACCAGAGGGAGATTATGATACTCTGTCAGGGTATTTGCAAGACAAATTAGGAAGAATCCCAGAGGAAGAGGAATTACCTACCATTGATACCGAAATTGTCACATATAAAATTGAAGAATATGAGGATAAGAGAATTTTAAAAGTAAAAGCTTGTAGAAATCATAACGAAGAAATAGAAGAATAATTTGAAAATAGCTAACACAACACATAGGAAAGGAAGCGAAAAATGTATGAAGAAAAAATATGTAGTAATCATTGGAATCATTCTATTCATTTTAGTGGCATTAGTATCTATTGGTATTTATAACATGATTGAGGAGAAAAGCAACAAGTATGAAATAGAACCTATAAAACAATATAATTATTTTGTTCTGAAACAGGATAAGGTATATGGAGTCATTGATAAAAAAGGAAATATCATAATACCACCAGAATATAGTGAAATAAAAATACCAAATCCAGAAAAAGCAGTTTTTGTATGTTATCAAGGAGAAGAAATCAAAATATTCAACGAAAAAAAAGAACCGATATTAGGGGAATATAACAAAGCACAACCCATTCGTTTGAAAAACATTTCCAGTGATTTAATGTATGAGAAAAGTGTATTAAAATACGAAAAAGATGGAAAATATGGCTTAATTACTTTTGAAGGAAAGGAAATAGCAAAACCGATCTATGATGAAATAGATAGTTTATCCTATAAAGAGGGTGAGTTGCTAGTAAAGCAGAATGAAAAATATGGCGTTATTACGATCAAAGGAAATAAAAAAGTAGAGATTGCATATGACGAAGTAAAAGTAGATGAATATTATACAGACGAAAATCATTATGAATATGCTGGATATATTGTATTAGTTAAAACGGAAGAAGGCTATCGATATGGCTATTTGAATCATAAGGGAAAAAAAGTATGGGATACAGAATATAATGAAATTTCTAGAGTAACGGAAATTCAAGAGAATGATAATTTTTATCTAATTTTTGCTAAAAATGGGCAATATGGTATTGCAAAAAATGACCAACAGATACTAGGAAATGAGTATCAATCTATCCAATATGATGAGACCAACAAAGTATTTGTAATTGAAAAAAGTAAAAAATATGGAATTGCTAATTTAGAAGGAAAAGTAATACTTCCTGTACAATATAGTGAAATTGACATTACAGGAATTTATTTATATGCTAAAGATGAGCAAGGAACAACCGTATATAATAGTAATGGCACACAAGTAAATGTAGATGCTAATGTAGCTATACTAGATACAACAAGTGAAAAATACAAAATAAAAATCAATAATCAAAAGGGCACACAATATGGAGTAATCGATGAAGAAGGAAAGCAATTAATAGAAGAACAATATAATTATATAGAATACTTACACAATAATTATTTTATTGTAAGCAATGAGAATGGAAAATTAGGTATCATAGATGATAAGGGAGCAACTAAAGTAGAGATTAATCATGATTCTTTACAGAGAATTCAAGATACCAATTTGATACAAGCAACATTAACAGAAAGTAAAATAACAGAGATATATTCCGAAACAATGGAAAAAATTTGCGAAATGCAAAATGCTACCATAGAAGTAGAGGATGATCATATTAAAGTCTATAATGATTCAGAAGTAAAATATTTTAGTAAAGAAGGAAAAGAATTAAAAAATACAGAAGTATATGCAAGAAATCAATTGTTTGTTACTGTAAAAGATGAAAAGTATGGATTTATGGACAAGAGCGGAAAGGTGGTAGTAGATTATAAATATGATAAAGCCTATGAATTTAATTCCTATGGATTTGCAACCATAGAAAAAGATGGAAAATGGGGAGCTATCAATGAGCAGGGAGAAGAAGTAGTTGCTCCAACTTATGAAATAAGAGAGACAAAAGAACCGTCTTTTATTGGTAGCTATTATCGAGTAACTTATGGATTTGGAGAATTTTACTATACCAATACAAAATAAAAAGATAAATTTTAAAAAGAGTGAATTGAAAATTAGCTTAAACAAACTTTCTTTAAAATTTATTCTTTTTTATTTTTGTTACATTTATTTGTTTAAAATCATATGATTAGTAAATAATGATAAGAGAGAAAATAAATTTAAAGAAGGTGTTAGTTTGAAATTAGGAGTAGCCTTATCTGGTGGAGGAATTCGAGGAATAGCCCACGCTGGTGCATTAAAAGCATTAGAAGACAATGGCATAAAAATTGATATAATAGGTGGAACAAGTTCAGGTAGCTTGATTGCTTCTTTATATGCAATGGGATATTCTCCTTATTACATTTACATATTATTTAAAAGATATGCTAAAGAGATAGTAGAAATGAATTCAACGCCTATAATCTCTGGAATAGGAAATTTTATGATGAATAAAAAAGTCAGTATTTCCGGATTAAAAACAGGAGAAAGTATAGAAAAAGCGTACGATCATATTGCCATTAGAAAAGGAATTAGACAGATAGGGGATATAACCAAAATGCCATTAGTGATTCCAACCGTAGATGTCAAATTATCAAAAGAATATATCTTTACGAACCAAATACCAAAAGAAAGTAAAAATCAGTCTCAATATATTACTGACATATCAATTGGAAAAGCTGTAAGGGCTAGTAGTAGTTTTCCAGGCATATTTTGTCCTTGTGATTTTAAAAATCATAAATTTTTAGATGGAGGCGTATTGGATAATATTCCTGTGACAGAAGTGAAAAAGCAAGGAGCCGATAAGGTAATAGCTATTAATTTTAAAGCAGATGATGTAGATGACAATAGTAATATAATGGATATTGCTATGAGAACAATTGATATTATGGGGAATAAGATTTCCGAAGAGAGTCTGGAACAAAGTGATTTTGTTTTAACAATTGCAACTGATAAAACAGGATTGCTGGATGTAGAAAAATTGGATAAGTGCTATCAATTTGGTTATCAAGCAGTGATAGAGAATTTAGAAAATATTAAATGTTTATAGAAAATTTAGAAAAAAAGTGGCAATATTATTTTTCTAAATTTATAATTTTTGTTGCCACTTTTTCTATAAATGTTTCATCGTGTTCAACGAAAATAAGGGTAGGTTTATATTTTAAAATAGTATTTTCAATTTGTATTCTTGCTAATATATCAATATAATTTAAAGGTTCATCCCATATATAAATATTGGCTTGTTCAGATATGCTTTTGGCAATTAATACTTTTTTCTTTTGTCCTTCACTCATATCCTGGATATTGGTGTCAAAATCAGTTTTTGGCAAGCCTATTTTAACTAACATTGCTTTAAAAATACTTTCATCTATTTTATTATCTTGTGCAAAAGATTTTAAACTACCTTTTAAATCTTCTGTACTTTGTGATACATAAGATATTTTTAAGTCATTAACTACCTTAAATTCTCCATTATATTGTAATTCTTTTCCTATAATAAGTTTTAGTATACTTGATTTTCCCGTCCCGTTTTTACCAACTATTGCAATTCTATCTTCATTATTTACTTGAAAAGAAATAGGGTTAAATATTGCTTGTTCATTAAACTTTACTTGAAAATTATTTGCTAAGACTAATGGTTTTTTATTACTTTTTAAAGGAATAATCTTTAAATTTTCATTCTTATCTAGGTTCCTTAATAAATTATTTTTTTCTTCTATTGCTTTTTCAATTCTTTGTTCCATAACCTTTGATTTTTTCATCATTTTAGCAGATTTATGCCCTATATAACCTTTATCTATTGTTGATTCTGGATTATATTTTTTACTTTTTGTCTTTTCAATTTCATTTGCCCATTTTATAGTACTTTTAGAAGCAATTTCAAGTCTAGTGATATCTTTTTTTAATTTTTCATTTTGCATGGTTTCAAAATTATCTTGTCTATCTTTATTTTCTTTCCAAGATGAAAAATTACCTTGCCTAATTTCAATATTGGTATTATTTATAGCAATTATATGATTTACCACTTTATCTAAAAAATTCCTATCGTGAGAGACGATGATAAATCCTTTTTTCTTTTCTAAATAACTAACTAAATTATTTCTTGTTTCAATATCTAAATGATTGGTAGGCTCATCTATAAGTAAGAAATTGTTTTCCTTTAAGAATAGGCTTATTAAAAGTATTTTTACTTGTTCTCCACCACTTAATAGCTTAAAGTTTCTGTATAGAATTTCTGTATCAGTATTAAGTAAATTTAATTCCTTGATAATTTTCCAATCTTCAGCAGCTGGAGCAATCTCATTTATTATTTCTATTGACATTCTATCTTTATTTGTTTCTTCAAAAGGAAAATAATCCACATCAACACTTTTTGATATGCTTCCCTCATATTCATATTTTCCTTGTAACAATTTTAAGAATGTAGTTTTCCCTTTACCATTTCTACCGATTAAGCCTAATTTCCAGTCAGTATCTATATTTAATGATACATTTTCAAAAATATTAGGATGATTTCCATTATAGCCAAATGTTAAATTATTTACACGTATTAAAGACATTTATTCCTCCTCACAAATTACTCTCTTTTGTTAGCATTATATAATAAAAGGTAGATAATTTCAACTTATTATCTACCTTACATATTGTAAGTTGTTGGGAAGTTTTATTTATAAAATCTTCATAACACTTTCAAATTTTTCTTTATAAAAAATTTTACTTTCATCAGATAATTTTCTATAACTTCTCTCTAATTTACTTTTTACAAAATTTTTTCCTTCTTCAATATTCATGTTTCTTTCTCTATATGCTAAATATAATAAGCTTGGAATACTATCAAAATGTGATATTGCATCCGCATCTGCAATAATTTGTTCCTCATTATATTTATTGGCAAGAATTTTAGCATTTCTAACTACTGCTTCAATATGATATAAAACACCAATTCCAAATTTATTATTTTTATTTTCTGCCCTATTTCTGACTTCTGTTTTTAAATATTTTATTATATTATTTCTCATATTATTTACCTTTCTATCATTTTTACTTGATTTTTCTTATTATAAGTTATGTGTTATTCAATTTCTTTGTTTCTGTTACTAATTCATCAAAATCTGAAGTGTAATTTTTATCTTGTATTACTCTATATTTTTTATATTCATCTAAAGCTAACTTATCTGCTATTTCTCTTTTTATTTTGGCATTATCTTTTAAAATATTATATTCATTGATTTTCAAAAGTACTTCTAATTTTTCTTTCCATTCTTTCATTGAAATGATTTTACCTAGTTTTACTTGTCTTTCTGCGTAATCTAAATACATTGAGACTAAATTATTTAATTCTGTGATTTCTTCTTGTGAAAGATAATTTTTAGCAATAGTTACATCTGTTTCAAGTATTTTACCATCTGGTGCATTTTTCCAAGTTGTTAATCCCATATTTTTCTTTTTACTATCTACTCTATTATAAATTATTTCTGATGCTGTCATTCCAGTAATAGCAAAATGTAACTTATTTTGAACATTTTTGTAAAATTCTTGTGTTGTTTCACTATTTTTATCATAATCAAAACTACATTCTTTGTATATATCAGTTATTTTTTGATAAAATCTTCTTTCACTTGCTCTAATTTCTTTTATCTTAACTAATAATTCATCAAAATAATCTTTTCCAAATTTAGGTCCATTTTTTAACATTTCACTATTAACAACAAATCCTTTTTTTATATATTCTTTTAAAGTTTTTGTTGCCCAAATTCTAAAATCTGTTGCTTCTTTTGAATTTACTCTATAACCAACTGCTATAATTGCATCTAAACTGTAAAAATTTGTATTATATTTTTTTCC
>CAOJRU010000036.1 GCA_948442365.1 uncultured Clostridium sp. | reverse complement strand
TAAAACACCACAAAGCTTGGCAGAGCATATGTGGTGCTTTTATTATTTGCTCAAAATTACTACTATTGCAATAATCAAGGCAAATGCTATAATAGTCATTCCTACTAAACCGTAGAAAAGTAAGTATATTATCATTAACATAGCTTGTTCTACCATATAGCACCACCTCCATTCTCACAGTCAAAACTGTGTATGTAAAGTGGTAGCACTCACACTGCTTATTCTCATTTTCTATGTTTATAACTATACAATATTCTTTATTAAAATACAAGCGAACAAAACAAGTTTTTAAAAAATATCTAAATATACTCTTTTGTGTGGCGTGTAATTATTGATTTATCAGCATTTTATAAAAATTCCTATAAGAACACTCCGACCAATGACGTTTCTGTTCCAACTAAAAGAACAGGGTTGATACAAAAATCATTCAGTAAATGGATGATTTTTTTGTTTGAGAAAATTTATTGTTTCTAAGCACCTATGAGTTATAACTGCAAGACTATTGAATTGTAATTTATTTACATAGCACACATCATTTCATATAATCCAGGAATTAGTGATGTTAAAAATATTTGTATAACTGTTGCTAGGTCAATAATTGTATGCCCAACCATAATCGGTAAAGGATTTCTCTTTTTATAATAATACCAACATAAAATTATTGTTAGTGGTAAAAATGATAGAAAACGATATATAATATATTTTGTATCAAATAATGTTGGAATAAAACAATGTTGTAGTGCAAAAAACAAAGCGGGAACAATAATTGCCATATATTTATTCTTTATCTGATTGACTCCACATCCTAAATATAAGCCATCTTCAGCAAATGCTGTTGATAGAGGTAATACAATAATATTAATTATTGATAACCATAAAGGTATAGGTGCAATCAACATTGGAGAAACATATGGTATAACATCATAGCAAATATATCCAGCTATATACAACCCACTTATCCCAATTAATAAAATTAAAACTGATATTCCTATTATTTGTTTAACTTTTGTCTTTTTCTTTTGATAATTAATCAATTCCCAATAATTACTTTTGTTTTTCTTTGTAATAAAATACATAAGTAAAATTGTAATAATATTTACTATACTTGCTACAATAGACCACCAATTACTTATATTATATAGCTTTTGTCTTGTTATAATTGTTCCAACTATAAATATCAAAACAAAAAGTATACATCGAACTGGAAGTAAATAAAACATTTTTTTATTTTTGTTCATAATTCACCTCAACAACTTACTATTTGTACAGATAGATATTATCATAAGATGACATGTTTTTCAATAAATATAAGTGTTTTTTTAAAATCACTTGGAACTTTATCAATTTTATGTTAGATTAAAAATAATGAATTGATTGATATTTGTATCAATCGTTAAGAGAGCCAAAAAAAGTCAGGTATTTGCTAGGATACCTAACTTTTTTATATTTTAGGAAAAATTCTCTTAAGTTCCTATAATATAAATATGTTCTACAAAAGTGCTTTACAATTTTAGTCAATGAAAAAAAGACGAAGCATGTAGAATAATATCAACGATTCAATATAAGAAAATATTATATAATGTACTATGCAAATTTAGAAATTTATGATATATAATAACTATGAAATTAGGATACAAAGAAGGGAGTTAATAAGGTGAAGACAATAAAAGTATTAAAAGCAAATGAAAGACACAAAGAGTTTCTCATACATGCTAACAATATCATTAACCATGTCAATAATACGCGGGCAAACATGTGGATTACAGCAAAATATAGATAGAGATTATTTTTGTGATAATCCAAAATTTCATTGCTTAGTTGCAGAAATAGACAATAAGCCAGTAGGTATGATTTTATATTCCTATTTTTATTGGGCAAACGATGGAGAAGTTTTATGGATTTCTCAAATGTTTGTAGAGGAAGAATATAGAAAACATGGAGTATTTTTTGAATTAATAAGAATTTTACGACAAGAAAATCGATCCATAAAAATAGTATCATGTGCTACAAGTAGAGATAATAAAAGAATGCAAAAAATATTAAAATATTATGATGCACATGAAATAGATTTGAAATTTTATTATAAATATAATATAGAAGGATAAAGGCAATTTTATGAAAGTAACTTTAATTAGACATGCAGAAAGTATCTATAATAAAAAAAGATTACTGCAAGGGCAAATAGATTGTAGTTTAAGTCGAAAAGGATTAAGTGATACAGAGAAAAAATCGAAAGACTTTCCAATTGATTTTGATATTTGTTTTTGTTCTCCATTAAAAAGAACAAAGCAGACAGCTGAGATTTTAGTTCCCTATCTGAAAAAAAATTATGACAAGCGAATCATGGAAAGAGGACTTGGAGATTGGGAAAATACCCCTAATACAGATGAAAAGCAATTTTTATTATACAATAAAATGGTTCCGCCAAACGGGGAAACAAGGGAAGAATTTGATAGTCGTATTTTAGAATTTTTAGAAATGATAAAAAATAATTATAATGATAAGAAAGTTTTAATTATTACACATAGAGGAGTTATTTATGCTATGTATAGAATATTAGGATTAAAAGTAAAAACAATAGGAAATTTAGAGATGGTAACCATTGAACTTTAATTAAATGAGGGAGGCATGAAAATGAAAATCTATATTACCTATACAAAGAATAGTTTTACAGAGGAACAGATAGAAGAACTTGAGAAAATAGGAAAAGTTTATTTTTTAGAAAAAGTTTTTGCATTAGATAAAGCTCCATACTTAGAAGATGATGAAGAAAAAATATTGTTAGTAGATCCAGATTGGTATAATTGGGATATGAACAAAGAACATTTAGGAAAAATAAAAAAATTAAAAAAATTAAAAGCAATATGTTTGTCTACAACTGCTTATGATTGGATAAATTTGAAGTATTGTAGAAATAATCATATAATTGTTACTAATATTCCTAAATACTCAACAGATTCAGTAGCAGAATATGCGATATTCTTAATGATGTGTTTAGCTAAAAAATTTCCATTACAATTAAAAAAGAATTTAAAAATGGAGTATTCACAAGAAATGTTAACAACGGAAATAAGAAATAAAACAGTAGGAATTATTGGGTTAGGAACAATTGGAAGTAGAGTAGCTGAGTTATGTTCTAATTTAGGAATGAATGTTCTTTATTGGAATAGAACCAACAAAGAAAATAATTATAAAAACACAGACTTAGAAACGATATTTACAAATGCTGATTTTATTTTTCCTATGTTTGCAACGAACGATGAAACTAAGAAAATTATATCAGATAAATTAATTAATAAAATGAAAGATAATGCTTTTATTAATGTTATAAACAATCCTAAAGAAATTTATAATCATCCTTTAATGATAGAACTTGCAGAACAAGGGAAAATTTCTTATGCCTTTGAAATTTACAATAATGAGAATATGTATAAATACAAAGGGAATATAATGACGACATCACCATATTCGTTTTATACCAAAGAAGCAATAGAAAGATTAGTGGCAATTTGGTGTGAAAATACAATTTCAATTATAAATGGAAAAGAACAAAATATTGTTTTATAATACATAGAAATATCAAGAGAAGGGAGAAAAAGAGATGGAAAGAAAAGAAGCAATCCATTTATTAAAAAAATACAATAAGGAGGAATTTCATCTAAGACATGCTTTAACAGTAGAAGAAGTTATGAAATACTTTGCCAAAGAAAAAGGGCAAGACGAAGAATTTTGGGGATTAGTAGGGTTACTACATGATATTGACTTTGAGCAATATCCAGAAGAACACTGTCAAAAAGCACCAGAATTATTGAAAGAAATTAATGCTAGTGAAGAAATGATACATGCTATATGTAGTCATGGATATGGTATTTGTTCGCAAACCAAACCAGAGCATGAAATGGAAAAGATTTTATTTGCTGTTGATGAATTAACAGGATTAATCTGGGCAGCAGCAAAAATGAGACCATCGAAAAGTACGAAAGACATGGAAGTATCTAGCTTAAAAAAGAAATTTAAAGACAAGAAATTTGCAGCAGGGTGTTCAAGAGAAACAATTCGACAAGGGGCAGAACAACTAGGTTGGGAATTAAACGAATTATTGGAACAAACAATCTTAGCTATGAGAAACAGTGAAGACAAAATAGAAGAACAAATGAGCTGTTTATAACCATAAAATGAAAGGTTAAGAGGTGAAGAAAAAGTGAAATTAGTATTAGCATCACAAGGTTTTACTACACCAGAAATAGCAAAAACGGTATCAGAATTAGTAAATAAATCATTAGAAGAAATAAATATAGCAATTATAAATGAAGCTTATGTAGGAATACCAGGAAAAAGAGATAAAAGATGGATGATACAGGAACTATCTTATCTATCTAATTATATTGGGGGAAATATTGACTTTATTAATCTTAGGGCATGTAAAAAAGAAGAAATCCAGGAACGATTAGCTTTTGCAGATATGATGTACATAGTAGGAGGAAATCAACTAATACTACCGAAACTTTTCAAAGAAACAGGATTTAATGAAATATTGAAAGAGTTTGCCAAAGAAAAAGTAGTTATGGGAACGTCTGCTGGAGCTATTGTATTAGGGAAACAAATAGAAGTAGATGAATATTGGAAAGAAAGATATGGGATGGCTAGCCAAGAAATAAAAGAGAAAACATTAGGTTTAGTAAATTTTAATATTATCCCACATTATTTGAGACAAGGACGTGAAAAATACAATAAAGAATTTTTTGAAAAAGTTTTGAAAGATAATAATTTTACAGTTTATGCCATAACAGACACACAAGCAATTATACAACAAGATGGTGATATAACCTTTGTAGGAGGAATGCCAGAGGAAATATTTGAATAAGAACGGAGAAAAAAATGGAAATTCCAGTAGAAAAGAATAAAGAATACATAGTTGAAATTGTAGATAATGGATTTGAAGGAGAAGGCATTGCCAAAATAGATAACTTTACCATTTTTATTCCGAATGCCATAAAAGGTGAAAAAGTAAAAATACTAATTGTAAAAGTTTTATCATCTCATGCTTTTGGAAAAATCATAGAAATTATTAACACTTCCACTCATCGAGTAGAAAGTGATTGTACCACCTATAAAAGATGTGGAGGTTGTAGTTTACGACATATAAAGTATGAAGAAACGTTAAAAATGAAACAAAATGCAGTGCAAAGTTTAGTAGATAAAACTTTAAAACATAAAATTAAAGTACAACCTGTTATTCGGAATGGAAAATCCATATCATTATAGAAATAAAGCACAATATCCAATTGGACTAGATAAAAACGGACAGCCTGTTATGGGAGTATTTGCTAACCGAACCCATGAAATTATACCAATTGATAGCTGTTTACTTCAAAATCAAAAAACAGAACAAATAGCAAAATATATATTTGACTATATTGTAAAAAATAGAATTAGTATTTATGATGAAAAAACGGGAAAAGGTTTAATTAGGCATATTGTTACAAAAATTGGAATAAAAACGAATGAAATTATGTGTGTGTTAGTCATAAATGGTAGAGAAATTCCAAAAGAAAGGGAATTGACTAAAAAAATAACTAATACTTTTCCAGAAGTAAAAGCGATTGTAAAAAATATTAATACGAAAAATACAAATGTTATTTTAGGACAAGAGAATATTAATTTATATGGAAATGGCTATATTGAAGATAAATTAGGAGAATATATTTTCAAAATATCACCATTATCATTTTATCAAGTAAATCCAATACAAGCAGAACGCTTATACAAGGAAGGTGTAAAAGCAGCTAATATAACAAAAGAAGATATTGTATTTGATTTGTATTGTGGAATTGGTACAATTTCTTTATTCATGTCTCAATATGCTAAAAAAGTATATGGAATTGAAATTGTACAAGAAGCGGTAACTATGGCAAAAGAAAATGCACAATGGAATCAAATAGAAAATGTGGAATTTATAGCAGGAGATGTGGAAAAAGCTTTAGATGATTTGATTTACAAGAAAAATATTATTCCCGACATGGTTATGATAGATCCTCCTAGAAAAGGATTAGATAGTAGAAGTATTGAGAATTTATTAACAATTCAACCAAAAAGATTAGTGTATATTAGTTGTAATCCAGCTACGTTAATGAGAGATTTAGCTAAGCTAGAGAATTTATATGAAATAAAGACAATAAATCCTGTCGATATGTTCCCGTTTACGCGGGCATTGTGAAGTGATTTCGGTTTTGCAATTGAAATAGAAATTGCAAAATATGTAATAATAGGGAGGTACTTATGAAATATTTATTAACATCTGGTGGAATAACCAATAAAACGATTGAAAACGAATTGAAAAATCTTATCGGCAAAGATTTTAAAGGACTGAAAATGTTATTCTGTACCACTGCTTCAAACTATGGAGGTGGTGAAATGAATGATTGGCTGATTGAAGATTTAGAAAAATTAAAAAGTTTAGGCTTTAAAATAGATGTGTGTGATATTAATGGAGTTAGTAAAGATTGTTTCTTGCCAAGATTTGAATGGGCAGATGTATTTTATTTTGAAGGTGGAAATACTCGGGTGGCTAAAAAGTTGTATTAAAAATTCAGGGTTAGAAGAACACTTGTTAAAATTATTAGAAAAACGAATTTGGGTTGGAGCAAGTGCGGGGAGTTGCGTCTTATGTCCTACCATTTGTAATTCTTGCCAAGATTTGTTTGATGAAAAGATGGAAGGATTTCCAAAGGAAGGATTAGGCCTAGTGGATTTCCAATTTATTCCACATCTTAATAATGACTATTTTCCAAAAATAAATTTTGAAAATTTAAAAAATGCAAGTAAAAACTTGTTAGAAATAGATGGTAAAAAATTGTATATTGTGGATGACAATGGGGCAATAAGCGTAAACAATGAGAAAATTAAAATTGTAAGTGAAGGAAAATGGTTTGAAATTTAATGATATAATATTATAATTTATAAAGTAAAAAAATTAATATTCGTATGTGGATTTAATAACTATTTAGGAATTAATGAAGAATATGACACAGTAAATGAATCTATGTATTTTGAAAATTTACAGGATATAAAACAATATGCAAATGAAATCATTTGTTTCTATTCAGATAATGACCCATATGTAAAATATGAAGCAGAAAAAGAATTTGTAGAAACTGTTTCAACACAAAAAATTTTAATGCCAAATGCGGGCCACATAAATAGTGAAAGTGGATATGATACTTTTGAAGAAATCATAAATTATTTATAGAAAATAGGAGAAATGAAATGAAAAAGACAGTTGGAATTATTTTAAGGGAAAATATGGCTGGTGAAAATAATGATGTACCTCTATATGGATTTAGAAGAGATTTAATTCCCTTTTTAAGAAAATATGATATCAATGTTATTAGTATACCAGTTATGTTTGAAAATGCGAATGAATTTAAGAAGATAAAAGAAGTAATAGATTTTTGTGACGGAATTATATTTCCTGGTGGTGCAGGAATAAGGGATTTAGATTATAAAATAATGGAGTATTTATATGAAATAGATAAACCCACACTAGGAATTTGTTTAGGAATGCAAATAATGGGAAAAACCTTTAATGGAAAAGAAAGAACTAAAATTGAAGAGGAAAACCATAAAAGTGAGGATAAATATGTTCATGCTATCATTATAAAAAAAGAGAGTCTATTATATAAAATCATAGGAGAAGAAAAAATAATGGTGAATAGTAGACATAGAAATCAAGTGCCAAATACAAAATTAGATTATGTGGCTTATAGTGAAGACAATGTGTTAGAAGCCATCGAAGATAAGAATAAGAAATTTTTTCTTGGTGTACAATGGCATCCAGAATCACTGCTAGAAGATATATATAGTAAAAAGTTATTTGATTATTTTATAGAAAAGTTGTAAGGGGGCTGTAAAAAAAGTCCTATAGAAAAATTAGATTTAAGTTAAAATTTTGACTTAAATCTATTTTTTTGGTTTT
>CAOJRU010000035.1 GCA_948442365.1 uncultured Clostridium sp. | reverse complement strand
AAAGAAATGTTTGAAAAATATGAAGTAGATTATGAAATATTAGAAAATGATGAAAGTATTGAAATAGAATAAAAGCAGTGTAACATTATGTATAAACTACTTTGAGGTTTCAATTTGAAACCTCAAAAGTTAACGTAAAAATAATTGACAAATGTAATAAAATATCTTATAATGAATATAATAAAAGAAACAATAATTTAATTATTGTTTAAAAAGCGGTAAGCCTCTACCATAAGTGAGGAACGAAAAAAGCGGTGAGCCTCTACCATAAAGTGGGGAACAAAAAAAGCGGTGAACTTCTACCATAAAGTGAAGAACGAAAAAAGTAGGGATACCAGAAATGGTATCCTAATTTATTAAGGAGCAATAAATGGAAAAATTAAATTTTTATATAGTTAAGGAAGAATACAATAGATTTTTTAAAGATAGACAATGGAAATTTAGGAGCAATTAACTTTAATAATATGATACCAATTCCAATAGAACGATGCATTAAAATTAATGTCGAAAATGAACAAGATCAAACATATAAAACATTATTATGTAAGCAAATACATTGGTGTAATAAAAGGGAAAATGCAAATATAATTTTAAATAGAGCTAAAAATTTATATAACAGAGTTATAAACAAAAAATTACCACAAAGAATAATTGATAGATGTTGTGATTTAAAATGTTAGAAGAAAAATCACAACAATATAAATAAAAATTTTTGGTAAATTTATAGAATAATTTTCTTGAAACAAAGAGAAGTGAATACGAAACCTCAAAAAAAATGAATAGATAAAAAAACTCAGAATAAACTTATATAAAAAGAAAAAAAGGAGTTGTCTGTTTTATATGTCTAAAATAGAATGTAAAGTTACAGTAGGAGTCATGATAAAAAGAAAAAATAAGATTTTATTAATAAAAAGGATGAATACAGAGTATGAAGAGGGAAAATATGCTTTTCCATGTGGTCATGTAGAAGAAGAAGAATCACTAAAATTAGCTATGGTAAGAGAAGTCAAAGAAGAAGTAGGAATTGACATCAAAAAAGAAGATTTAAAGTTTTTAACGGCCATATTTAAAAAAGCAGATAAAAAGTATGTAAATTTCTTTTTTCTTTGTAATCAATATGAAGGAGAAGCAAAAAATGGTGAACCCAATAAATGTGAAGAAGTGACGTGGTTTGATTTAGACAATTTACCTACCAATATGGCAAAAATGGAAAAAAGAATGATAGATAACTATAAAAATCATATTACATTAGATGAATTTGGATGGGAAGATGAATCAATAGATTGAGAGGTGATTTCTTTTAAGTGGGACAAGAGCCGAACAAATGGAAAAAGCATCTAATATTAGTGGAATTTAATTTGAAAACACAAACGGATTTGAAGAAAGAAGTAAGAAGATATCAAAAACAAGAAATTTCTCAATTGATGGAGTATTTAAAACAAAGGCTTCATGAAGACGCTGCATCAAATGCCTACCTATTATCTTTAATTCCTAAAATAGATTGTTTTAAACTACCCAATTATATGATAAAAACAGAAGAAGATAGAATAGGTTTTCTAGAATTTATGAGAAAAAGAGAGAAGTTATTTTCTGAAGTATGGTGTTGTGAAAAACCGAAAAGAGAGGGGTTAGATAATGTAATTGGAAGAGTTTCATTCCATACGGGAAAGATGTTTCGTACTGAACCAGAGCATATCATTGAACAGGTTTGGAGCATAAATCATAGAGATATAGAACACTATTCTATTCATTCAAAAATGAACTATTTAAGAGCAAGTAGAGAGGGGTGGAATAGGAGATATCAGGTAGACCATATAAGTATGGTAGATAAAAAAGACAAAAATAAAATGTTAGATGATTTTATTTCTGTAGTAAAAAATATTGAGAATAATCGAGACAAAATTGAAAATTTATTAAAATTTTTAAGCGAAATAGATATATCGGAGATAGTTTTAGAATATATGTTAGTAGGAGAGCAGTTTAAATTTATTGACTGGGACACATCAGATGATAAAAAAGTAATACAAGCTGTTTTTCAAAAAGGTAAAGAGGAGTTTGAGGAGGATGACCAATGTCTTTAACCAACCACTAAGATATATTTTGGAAATTGAGAAACATATTTCTATTCCTATTGAAAAAAGAAAAACTTTTAAAGGAAAAACAATGGCTTTTGTTTTTTTAACAAAATTTTGTGAGGTAGAATGTGCCCATTGTTTTTTTCGTTCTAGGAAAAGAAAAGAAGTTGAAAACAAAAAAGAATATGAACTTTCTGAAGAAGGAATAGAAAAATTGATTACATTTTTAAACCAATCCCATAATGGTTATTTAGCAATATTGGGGGGAGGAGAACCATTTAATAGATTTGACTATATTCTTAAAATTTTGGAAAAAGTGAGAACGGATCGAATTGTTTTAGTAACAAGTGGTGTTTGGGCTACTAATTATAAGCAAGCAAAAACAATGATTGATACAATGGCTGAAGTAATTAGAAAACGTAGAAATAAGGCCCAAGTTATATTAAGAGTTAGTGTAGATAAATGGCATAGAAGTAAAATTTCAGCAGATACGATTTGTAATATTATTGAAATTATGAAACCATATCAAGAAGGACAAGATATAGAATTGCAATTACACGGAATGGATGGTGATACTACATTAGAAGAAACTTTGAAACAATATGGGGATTTTAAGATAGAAAATAGAAGAAAATTAGCATCTGACAATGATAAAATCTTAAAAGTAGGTTATCAAAGATATGATTGTATTTTTGAAAATGGAATGAAAATGGAAATTGGATTGGCACAGAAATTTTTTTCTAATTTAAAAGTAAACCTAAAAAAGCAACAAGAAAATTTAAAAGATATTCTAAAAATTTTTGAAGATGACATAGAAATGAATTGTTTTGGAAATCCATCTTTAGTAAAGAACAAAGAAAATGGTGATGGATTAGATTTTTTGATTAGTTATAATGGAAATGTTTCAACATGGTGCAATGAACAAACTTATGATTTGAATAATATTTATAAACATAGTTATGATGAAGTAATCCATCGTACCTTTCACAATGTAATTTCGTATTCCTTTATTGACAAGGGGTATCAATATCGAGAAAATATTTTTAAAGAAGTCAATCCACTAGCGGTTTTGCGATCTAAAGCTATTAATATCAGAGATTATTCATGTGCTTCTTTAATGGAGGAAAGAAATACCGTTTTATATTATGCTATTAGAGTGATACAAGACTACATCAAAGAAAATATATTAGAAATAGAGGATTTAAAAGGACTTTCAGAAGAATTGCAAAAAGTTATAAAATCACCAAAATGGAAAGTGATAGAGCTTTATTACAAGGCAAGCTATACGATCTTAGACGAATATATTGGAAAGGAAGAAGTTACGAAAGAAGAATGGAAAGACTTATTCAATTTAATAGAGTTAGGTCATTATAATATAGCAGAAAATAATGTGAAGGATGCCATTTGTTATTTTAATACTAACTATCATGAAAATATAAAAGGAATAGAAGAATGTAAGGAGAATTCGATCGAACAATATGAAAGACTACTAAATAGAGTATCGTATATGAGACAGGATGTAAAGGAAGCTTAAAAATGAAAAAATAGTAATAATACATAAACTTTTAAATAGGTTACCTTCTAAATAATTACAAAAAATAAAATTTAATTACAGGCAGATATTGAAAATGAAATAATTGTAAGATATAATAAACGTATCATAAAGATTTAGAAGGGAATGATAAAAAGTGGCAATAATCATAGAGGGAAAAATATTAGCAAAGAAAATAAGAGAAAATCTAAAAATAGAATGTGAAGAATTAAAAAAGGAAGGAATTAATCCTAAATTAGCCGTTATTATGGTAGGTAATAATTCAGCATCTAAGGTATATGTAAAAAATAAAAGTAAAGCCTGTGATGAAATAGGAATTCAATACGAAGAACATCTTTTGGAAGAAGATATTACACAAAAAGAATTAAATGAGTTGATTAAAAAATTAAATGACACCAAAGAAGTAAATGGAATTTTATTACAAAGTCCATTACCAGAACATTTAGACATCAACCAAGCCTTTAAGGCAATATCTTATCGTAAAGATGTAGATGGATTTACGCCATCTAGTATTGGAAAATTAGTTATGGGAGTGGATACTTTTATTTCTTGTACACCTTATGGAGTTATGAAAATGTTTGAGGAATACAATATTGACTTAACAGGAAAAAATGTAGTTATTATAGGAAGAAGTAATATTGTTGGAAAGCCATTATCTCAATGTTGTTTAGCTAAAAATGCAACCGTTACCATTTGTCATTCCAGAACCAAAGAGTTAAAAGAACATACACGAAGAGCAGATATTTTAATTGCAGCCATTGGAAAAGCCAATTTTGTAACAAAAGATATGGTAAAAGAAGGAGCCGTTGTTATTGATGTAGGAATTAATCGAAATGAAGAAGGAAAATTAGTAGGTGATGTTGATTTTGAAAAAGTAGAAAAAGTAGCTAGCTATATCACGCCTGTTCCAGGTGGGGTAGGGCCAATGACAATCGCAATGCTTATGAATAATGTAATCAAAGCAGCGAGAGAACAAAGTAACGAAAATTCAACTTTTTAGACAATATTTAGACACAAAACTTTGGTATGATAAAATAAGTTTTTAGGGGTATTAGGAATCATAATACCTCTATTTTTTGCATAATAGATAGGGAAAAAATATTTTATTTCAAATTTTAGTAAAAGGAGAAAGATGAAGAGTTTAGAAGAAAATAAATATTGGATATGGCTATCTTTAATACCTTGTTTAGGAAGTAAGAAAAAACAAGAACTTTTGAAAATACATAAAAGTCCAGAAGCAATTTATAATTTGAAAGAAAAAGAGTTATTAAAAATAAAAGGAATAGGGAAAAAGACAATTGAAGCCATGCTAGATAGCAATATTAGGAAGTATGTAACAAAGCATATAGCGTATATGCAGAGGAATAAAATTAATATTATTTCCATTTATGATAAGGAATATCCTCGTTTATTAAAAGAAATTTATGATTTACCAATTAGTTTATATGTTAAGGGAAATGTAAGCATTTTAAATAGAAAGTCAATTTCTATTGTAGGCTGTAGAGAAGCAAGTGCTTATGGTATTAAGGCTACCAAATATTTTGCGTATCATTTAACGAAGCAAGGTATAAATATTGTGAGTGGATTAGCAAAAGGTGTGGATAGTTATGCACATATAGGGAGTATCTGTGGACAAAGTGACAGTTATCCACATGTGGATAACGATAATACCTGTGGAAAAACCATTGCAGTTGTGGGAAATGGATTAGATATGGTGTATCCAAAAGAAAATGACTTTTTGGCAAAACAGATAGTAAAAAAAGGAGGGGTTATTTTATCGGAATATCCACTTGGTACGAAGCCGGAAAAAATGAATTTTCCAGCTAGAAATAGAATTATTAGTGGTTTAAGTAAGGGGGTTATTGTAATTGAAGCAAAAGAGAAAAGTGGTACTTTAATTACTGTTGATTTTGCATTAGAACAGGGGAGAGATGTTTTTGTGGTACCTGGAAATATTAATTCCATTCATTCCGTTGGGACGAATCGATTGATTCAAGAAGGAGCAAAATTAGTTACCAATTACAGTGATATTATTTGAAAAAGTATATTAATAGTTTTTTATAAGATTTTTTTACCCTATAATTTTTAGAAAAAGTATTGACTTTTGTTTTAAAATAGTTTATACTTTAACTTGTGCTACACACAAGGAGCATGCTCCCTTAGCTCAGTTGGTCAGAGCAACCGGCTCATAACCGGTGGGTCCAAGGTTCGAATCCTTGAGGGAGCACCACGTTATTTTTATTATATTTGGGTAGGTGGCCGAGTGGCTAAAGGCGGCAGACTGTAAATCTGTTCTCATTTGAGTACGAAGGTTCGAATCCTTCCCTGCCCACCAATATAAGAAACTCTGTATTTACTATTATTCATAGCTTACAGAGTTTTTTGTTTCTTAAAATAATGCAAAAGTAATGCAATAGGGTTTTAATTTATTTTTTGTAATTCACTTTCAATAAATTCTTTAGAAATAGAGGTGTAGACATCATCAGTAATTAAACTTCCTTCGACATGACCAACTAAGTATTGAATAATTTTCATATCTACGCCAGCTTCTCTTAGTCTTGTAATATATGTGTGTCTTAAATTATGAGAAGATAAATTTAACTTAGTTATTTTATATTTTTCATTTAATCTTTTAAGCCACGAGTTTATTTCATAATAAGATATAAAAGTATCTGTTTCATAATCCCAAAATAACAACTTATTTATGTTCGTTACTTTGAGTTTTATTTGCTTTTCTAAGATCTGTTTTACTTCATCAGTTATTGAAATAGTCCTTTTGCCACTATCAATCCCAGTTTTTTTATTATATGTTTTAGTATGTTTTCCTAAAATAGCTTTGCCTTCTTTATTTTTTGTCAAAGTATTATGAATAGTTAAAGTATTGTTTTTAAAATCAATATCGTCAATAGAACGTGCCAACACTTCTCCAATTCTCATTCCAGTACTTAGTTGTAGTAAAACAATATTTCTATATTTATGATTAAGCTCTTTTGTATTAAGTATTTGTCTAAAATATTCTTCTTCTTTAATTGTTAATGCTTCTACTTTTATTGGTTCTTTTTTAGAGATCGGTTTAGAAAGAGTCTCATCGTCCATTGGGTTAAATATAATGATTTTTCTTGATTTTGAGGCTGCTAGTTTAAAAGTTTTATTTAATAATCTCCATGCTTTATCTATCGTTGTTTGAGAATATTCTCTAATGTATTGTTTTGCTTCTTCAATGTCATCTATGGTTACTTTCTGAATCGATTTATTAATAAAATTGAAGCAAGTATTTTTAATAAGACTAACAGAATATAAATCTCTTAAATATCCACTATCGCTAGTAATGCCATCTTTATGTTTTTGTTCAATGTGTTTTTCCAAAATACTAATAAATGTATCGTTTCGTTTTTCTATATAAGTACCTATGCGAATACTGCTTAATATATCATTAAATCTTTTCTTAAAATCTCCTATTTTTTCGTTTTTTCTTTGATATACAGAATGTCTTTTTCCATTTGCAACGTACTGCCCAATATATAACCCAGTTCTACTAGATTTATAAAGAGTACCTTCTCCATTTCCTTTTACTTTTTTTCCCATAAAAATACCTCCATTTTCAATAAATTTGTTAATAAACTATTGAAAATGAAAGTATTTTACTATATAATAAGATTACATCACTTTCAATAGTGTTGTTGTGAGAAATGTGTCTAGTTGCGTTATTTAGAAACACATTTCTCTCTTTTTATTTATTTTTTATATCTTCTAATAATTGTATTATTTCTGCAAAACCATCAAGAAGAGTTGTTGCAATAAATGTAGATAAAGCAGAAATTAGAGCCTTAAGCAATCCTTCTGCAATCTGATTGTTTATAGAAAATATTATAAATACAATAATTGAAGATAAATATCCTAACCACTTAAGAACAAGCGATATAGTAAATACTTTTGAAGATATAATATTATATCTTCTTGTTTTCTCTGGTATCCTTGTATTTTTAGATGAAGTTTTTTCAATTGTATCTTCTTTAGATTGAGTTAAAATTTTAAATTCAGTATTATTACTCATAAGACCTCCTATATTTTTTATCAATTAAAATTTTTAATTAATTGTTTTACGATTCCAATTACTTGAACTGGAATTTTTTTCATGTCTTCAGAAGTGTATCGTACAGTCTTGTATGCTGGATTTAATGCTATTAATTCAATGCCATCTTCTATTTTATAGACCCTTTTTACAGTTGCTTCTTCTCCGTTTATAAGTACTACACAATAATCTCCACTATTAAATTCAGTTTGTTTTTGTATTACAACATAATCGCCATCTGACATGATTGTTTCCATGCTATCACCAACAATTTTCAATCCATAATAGTCATAATCTTCTTTTTTAAAATTAATAGCAATGTAGTCTATTACGTTCTCGTTTGCTAAATAATCATATCCAGCTTTTACAGTGCCGAAGAAGCGGAACTTTATCTTTGAATAGTTCTTTTAAAGAGATAGAATTTTTGAGTTGTTCAGACTTTTCATACTCTATTAAATCAGCATATCCAGCTTTTACATATAAATCTAAATAATCTACATTATATACAGAAGCTAATTTTTTTAAAACAACAGCACTTGCACGCCTATGTCCATTTTCTACTAAAGATAGATAACTATTAGATACTTTTGATAACTCATAAACTTCTCGTGTTGATAATCCTTTTTCTTCTCTTATTTTTTTTAAATAAGTACCCATTTCTTTAGGGGTCAATTCCATAAAACTTCCTCCATTCTAGTATATTATAATACATTTGATTTCAAATGTAAAGTTTTTTTGAAAAAATTTTAAAAAAGTGTTGACAAAAGAAATCTATATGATATAATGATTTCAAAAGTAAGCAGAAAGGAGGAACAAAATGGCAAATAGAATAATAATATTGAAAAATGCAGATGGTTTTAGAGAAATAATTGTAAAAAGTGGATTTTCTTACAGACAACTTGCAAAAGAAGTTGGATGTTCGCAAACGCAAATAAGTTTAATAGCGAATGGAGAAAGAAATCCAAGCCCAGAAACAGCAGTTAATATTTGCAAAGTTTTAAATAAACAATTTGATGATATTTTTTTTATTAAAAGCGATTTCAAAAGAAATCAAAGATAAAACGCAACTAGACACAAAATAAAAAAGAAGGGAAGTGATAAAATGGAAGATTTACTAAAAGAACAACAAAAAACAAATGAACTCTTACAAAAAATAATAAATGAAAACAAAGCCATTAACGAATTACTGACAGCAGAACAAGTACACGAAGAGTTTGGCATACGGAATAAACATGGTGAGAAAAATTTTCAAAGATCCAAAATTACCAGTTCAACGCTATACCACACCATTTAAAGTAACAAGACAAGCAATAAATAACTATATTAACGAAAAACATGATTATTTGAGTGAAAGAAATTGAATGAAAGAAGGAGGAAACAAATGAAAAAGATTAAGAAAAAGCTATTACAAATAATAGGATGTACAATATGTTGGCGGAATGTGGACAGGATTAATGATATTTGGATTTATGACAGCTACTACATTGAATTAAAAAAAGAAAGGAGAAGAAAATGGAAGATCAAAAAATATATACAAAAGAAGATGTATATAAGAAAATACAACAAATTAAAAATTATTACGAAGAAAAATTAAAAGAAAAACCAAATGCAATACAAATGACTTTGCTAGGTATTGATTGTTTTACACTTGGATTTTCAATAGCAACTTTAATATCAGTAATACTTAAATAACTAAGAAAAGGAGATGAAAAGAGATGTTTAAGAAATTAGAACTAATAATAAAAAATAGACA
>CAOJRU010000034.1 GCA_948442365.1 uncultured Clostridium sp. | reverse complement strand
CCCCAGTGGCACACGTCTTCAGTGGCACAGTGGCAACCCAAATGGACACGCAATCTGACAGAAAGGAAAGTTTATGAAGAAAAGAAATTATAACAAACTAGATAAAATATTAGAAATGCCAAAAGAGGTTTGTTCTGACATTCCTAAAATAATCATAACAGGATTTGATGAAATGATTATTGAGAATTTTAAAGGCATATTGGAGTATGAAGAATTCTTTGTCAGAATTAATACCCATAGTGGCATTATTAACATTAATGGATTTAATCTAAATCTTGAGAATATGACAAATGATGATATTAAAGTAACGGGAAAGATTGAAAGTATGGATATTGAAAGAACAGTAGATTAAAAGTAAAGGGAAAGGACTCTTAAGTAAAATGATAATAAAGATATTGATTAGTTATGTGATTGGCTATTTAGGACTTACCATAGAAGGCTATTATATAGAAAGATTTATTAATATGTGCCGAAGTAATAAAATTGATATTTGGCATTTAAAAAGAAAAAAAGACGTAGAATTAAATTTTAGAGTAGGAATTCACGATTTTAAAGAAGTATGTAAAATAGCTAGAAAGACAAGATGTAAAATAAAAATAGATACCAAGAGAGGACTTCCTTTTCTTTTACATCGTTATAAAAAAAGAAAGATATTTTTTGTTTTACTATTCATCATGATAATTTTAACTATGTTATCCTCAAATTTTGTATGGAATGTGGATATTAAAGAAGAAAATGGACACGAATTAGAGAATATGGCAAAAGATATAGAAGAAGCAGGATTAAAAATAGGAGAATGGAAAAGTAAAATTAATACAAAGGAAATCATTAATAAAATTAGATTGCAAAGAGAAGATATTGCTTGGATGGGGATTGAATTAAAAGGAACGAATGCTATTGTAAAAGTGGTGAAAGCTGATGCTAAGCCTGATATTATAGATGATAACGAGTATTGTAGCATTGTTTCGGATAAAGTAGGAATAGTAACTAAAATCAATGCACAAACAGGAACGGCAAATGTGCAAGTAGGAGATACCATTAATATAGGAGATACACTAATAAATGGCTGGATGGAAGGAAAGTATACAGGAATTCGATACGTGCATGCGAAAGGAGAGGTGCAAGCAAAAGTATGGCATACGAAATATAAAAATATTCCTTACAATGCTACGGAAAGAAAAGAAACAGGGAATAAGGAAGAAAAATATGCTATAAAATTTAATAATTTTAAAATAAATTTGCATAAAGGGGTTTCAAAATTTGAAATTTATGATACAATAGAAACGGAAAACAAAATGAAACTATTTTCAGACTTTTATTTACCAATTTCGATTCTAAAAACTACCCATAAAGAGGTAGAAGAAATACAAAAAACATATGAAATAGAAGAAGCGAAACAACTAGGGATACAACAGTTAGAAGAAGAATTAGAGGAAGAAATTGAAGATAAAGAATCGATTGTGGGCAAGAATGTTAATACGTATGAGAAAGACGGCAGTATTGATGTTTATGTTACATATGAAGTTTTAGAAAATATAGGGACTAATGAGAAAATTGTATTTTAGGAAGGTTTCCGTTTGAAAGATAATTGCTATTTGGTGTCATTGCATCTTGCTTTTAACTTAATCAACGTACCATCGTGCGCCTCATAAATTAAAAACTCGTGTGCCAGCTAACACATACTAACGCTGTAACAAGCAAAGCTTTAACAGCTCAGCATAGCCAAACAACAATTCTTTTTCAAACTAATGATAGCCTTTAGGAAGGAAGAGAGTTATAAATGGAAGAAAGAAGCCTTAGAATAACAGGAGCAGACAAAACATTTTTCAATAAAATAACAAGTACATTAACAAGAATATTAATACCAACCAGAATAGGAATTAATGGAATGTTAATTTCCATGAAAAGAAACAACATGTTAAAAGCTTTTGAAACTTATACATCAGATAGTGGCAACTATGACAACGAAGAAATGGAAAAAAAATACGATGCAGCTTATGAAGCTTATTTAGGAGCATTAGACAAATACGTAATGGATTCAATTTACAAGAAAGTAAAAAACAACACAGCTTCTGAATTTGAAAAAAATGCACTATCTCGCTATTATGAAGTAACCAGTTTAAAGGAAAGTGAATATATCGAATACAAATATAGAAAACAAAAATATCTAATCGAATTAGATTATCAAGGAATTAAAGTAGAGAACAAAGAAAAATTAAAAGAAAAATACAACCAATTTTATATTGCAAAAATGGATACGCTATACAAAGCCATCTTAAAAAATTATTCGATTAAAGTAGCAGATAATACAAATAGCTATGATTCTTCCAAAGAATGGATTTACACTAAAATCTTTTATACCTTAGAAGAATATATACAAAATATCTTATCGATAAAAATAGAAGCTAACCAAGATGAAAATGTCAAAGATGTAGTATCTGAATATGAAAAGTATCAATCTTATGAAGTAGGAAAATTAGACACGAAAGATACCATAGAAAAAAATATGATTTTATTAGGAATTAGTAGAAAGCTATTTACGCATAGTTTACCATTAATAGTAGCAGAACAGTGTTACGAGAAATTATTAAAAGATGCCAGAATACTGGTACAAGACACAAAAATGGCAGCCAAAAGAGAAAGAGCTTATTCTATGTTAATCAATTTAATCGAAGACTATAACATCAAATTATTATCAACAAAAGTATATTGGGATACGCAAAAAGAAAAAGATGCCTACAAAGTATTTTGGAATCGTTACAAGGAGATTGCTAAATTAAAAGAAACCGATTTTATTGAATATGTGAAACAAAAAGAAATTCTATTTATCAAAGATGACATGAAGAAATTAAAAGAAGGAAAAATTGATTATTCTAAAATAGCGACCTATTATAAAAGAAAATTAGTAGACTATGGAGCTATGAGACAAATTAAAACCTCTTTTAAATCAGAAGGTAAATACATAAAAGTTAAGGAAGTAGCATAATATGTATGAGATAGTATATCAAGGAATAGAAGAAAAAAAGGAATATGAAAAAATTGTGAAGAAAGTATTAACACAGTGTTTTAAAGAAGAAGAACTCGATCATTCAAAGTTGTTAATTACCATTACATTAACCACGCCACAAAATATACAAAAAATTAACAAAGAATATAGAGGAATTGATAAGACAACTGATGTACTTTCTTTTCCCATATTTGAGAAGGACGAGTTAGCACAAAAAATAAGTGAAAATGAATTTACTCATGAAGATATGTTAGGGGACATCATTATTTCAATCCAAAAAGTAGAAGAACAAGCTGAGGAATATCAGCATAGTTTTGAAAGAGAATTGAGCTACATGATAGTACATGGTTTTTATCATTTAATGGGATATGACCATATAGAAGAAGCGGACAAGATAGAAATGAGACCAAAAGAAGAAAAAGTATTAAACGATTTAAAGATAAATCGAAAATAGGAGGGGGAGACGCATATGAGAAACAATGGCAAAAGAAGTAAAAAAAAGAAAAGTGGAACGAAAATATTAATTGTTGCTTTAGTCTTTTTTATAATAGCTGCGGGAGGGGTATTAGCTTACAATATTGTAAAAGATAAGAACAATCAGGAAACCTCAGTAGAAGAAAATATACCAGAACCAGTAAAAGAAGAAAAAGAAGTACAAATTTTTAAGGGAAATGACAGACCAATTGCTATCATGATTGATAATCATAGTGACGCTTGGCCACAAGCGGGATTACAAAAAGCTTACATGATTTATGAAATTGTGGTAGAAGGTGGAGAAACTAGATTAATGGCATTATTTAAAGGAACCGATGCTGAAAAAATTGGTCCTGTAAGAAGTGCAAGACATTATTTCTTAGATTATGCGATGGAAAATGATGCGGTATATACTCATTTTGGAGAAAGCCCACAAGCAGATAGTGACATTAGAAAATATAGTATCAATGAAATAGACGGAATTGCAGAAGATGGAACAACTTTTAAAAGAGTAAAAGACAAAGCAGCGCCACATAATGCGGTAACCAGTATGGCTAAATTACTAGACTCTGCTAAAAATAAAAAATTCAGAATGACGTCAGATAAAGATAGCGTATTAAATTATGTAACAGAAGAGGTAACCTTAGAAGAAGGGCAAGGAGCAATCAGTGTAACCATTCCACACTCTCAATTACAAACCGTAAAATATGTTTATGATGAAGAAAATAAAGTATATAAAAGATATGCGAGAGGGAAAGAACAAACAGATTGGGATACCAAAGAAACCATTACTACTAAAAATATTATTATAACTTTCTGTGATAATTACACTTTGTCTGATTCTGAAAATAAAGGAAGACAAGGAATTAAAAATATAGGAACTTTTGATGGATATTATATTACGAATGGAAAGGCAATCAAAATAAAATGTATTAAAAATGCAAGAGATGAACAAACCACTTATCAAGATTTAGCAGGAAATGAAATTAAAGTAAATGATGGTAATACCTTTGTTAATATTTGTCCAGTGAACAGCAATGTGGTTTTAGAAGAACCAGCACCAGTTGTTGCACCAGAGGGGAACTAGAAGCTTGCCATTGGTTTCCTAAGTTTGTTACGCAGATGACGGATTGGTTGTGCCATTGGGGACGGACCTTTTTGGCAACTATGATGTTTAATGTTATTTAGATATGATACAATCTAATAAAAAATAAATGAAAGATTGCCAAAAAGGTCCGTCCCCAATGGCAATCTTAAGAAAGAAGGAAATAAAAATGAATATTTACGATACAGCAAATCAATTGGCACAAGAAATTAAACAATCAGAAGAGTATGTGAATTATAAGATGGCAAAACAAGCTTTAAATTTGAATACCACTTTAAAAGAAAAAATGGCTCAATTTGAACAAAAAAGATACGAAATACAGTTAGCTGTCATGCAAACAGGGAAGCAAGATGAAGCCCAATATAAGGAAATGCAAGATTTATATGCTGAATTAGTAGAGATTGATGATGCCAAAAAATTTTTTGAAGCAGAAACCAAGTTTAATATTGTAATTGCAGATGTTAATAAGATAATTGGTGAAGCGATTAGAGATGTAATACAATAATATTAGGATTGTAAAAGTTGATAAGTTAATAATATCAGAAATTAGAAACATAGTAATCTATGTGAATGATTGATATTTTAATTATCAACTTTTAAAATGCAAAAAAGGAGAAGAAAATGGAATTTATTATAATAGGAATTATAAGTATAATAGCTATCATAGTTTTAAAATATGTTTTTGATTATAACAAAAAGCAATTGAAACACATAGGAGAAGATAAAGAATTGGATGAATTAGCTAAAGCTTATCCAAGCAATATAGAAATGTGTAAAGAATACCTTAAAAGACTGGGAAATGAAACAGTTAAAATAGAAGAAAATGAGAGTGCAGAGGCAAGTCTATACATAGCTATAACCAATAAAATTTTAATTGCTAATATCCAAAAAAGCTATACTAGAATACAAACAATAGCTCATGAATGTTTGCATTCGATTCAAAGTAAAAAAATGTTATTGTTTAATTTTATTTTTTCTAATATCTATTTTATTTATTTTATTGCTATTTGTGCTTTGATGGTTTTTAAAGTATTACCTTACAAAATGATGTTTTTGAGTATTTTTCTAATCTTGAGTATGATGTATTATACAATAAGAGTTTTTCTTGAAAATGATGCTATGATAAAAGCAAGATATCTAGCCAAAGAATATATGGAGGAAAAGAAGATTTCTTCTCCTAGTGAAATAGAAAAGCTAGTGGCTGGTTTTGAGAATATTAACAGAGTAGGTATTAAGTGTATTAATTATGTTTTTTTTATGGAAATTATGATTAAGGTTTTTCTAATGGCTATATTAGGTTTGATATTTTAAAAGGAGAAAGAGTTATAAATGATTTGGAGAAATCTTATTTTTATCATTTACCTCAAAAAGCAAAAAACTTAAACTCAGAACCACCCATATAAAATGGGAGGCTCTGAGTTCAGAATGGTTGAGAATAATAGAAAATTAAAAAAAGTTACAAGGGCTTTAATTTAATTATAAATACCCTTTTCGTCGTCCACATCAAGTAAATCTTTTATAAGTTCTATTACAATAACAATAGGATGCAACAAGTATTGTACTACTTGTTTAATAGCGTATTCTGATTTCTTCATTATTCTTCCTCCTTGCCATTTGGCTTTTCAATATTAAGTTAATAGTTACATCTATAATTATAAACTGTCCAATTTTATTGAAACAGGAATTTTTAAATATATCATAGACATATATTATCATATTTTATATGTTTTTCAAATATTAATTAGTGACTTTTTCTATATTGTGAAAAGTAATTCTGTATTTTATGTATTAAGTATCTTTATCAGATGAGTTATTATCTTGCAACAATAAATTCAAAATTTGAGGATAAATGGAAGTGGCATTTTGTTTCCAATGTTGCACAATACGTTTTGCTCGATCACGAGAGCCAGCAAAAGTTTTTACTTCAAAAATAGTTTCATTATTTTCAACAATTTTGCATTTAATTGTATATTCATTTTCACTTTTAGGGAAGAATTCAGCAATAACAGAAGATTCTTCTTCTATGGTAGGGAATTCTTTAGCGAAAATATGATCGGCTTTCAATTTCATAATTCCTGGTAGTACATCTTTGGTAAGAAGATAGGCATTTTTTCCTTCAGAAGTGATTTTTATGACTGATTCATTATCTTTTGTATAAGTACCTACTAAATTGGAATCAATTAAATCATTTAAGACTTGTTTAAAATAAAAATAATTTACATCATTAATGGAAGTAATAATTTTAAACAAATTATCTTGTCTAAATTCTCCATTGATAAGATTTAATATATATAAGATTAATACCTTATTTTCAGCCAAAGTAGTAGTATTATCTGAGTTTGCATTCATAGGTAATAGCACTCCTTACTTTGTTTCGTTTTTTGTGATTATATCATAATTTAGGAGGAATGTAAAATGAAATATTGAAAATTGTAAAAATGATGGTATAATAAATTATAATTAATTTTTTTAAGATATTAAAATATTAATGATTAGGAGAAATCAATGATAGAGATAGAAAAAGCGAAACAAGAATTAAAAACATATGTAAAAGAACAAAATATTCAAAATCCACGAGCACCGAAAAAATTAGAGCATATTATGAGAGTAGCCAGAATTAGTAAAGAAATAGCAACAGAGTTAAAATTAACACAAGAGCAAATACAATTAGCGGAATTGATAGGTCTATTACATGACATAGGAAGATTTAAGCAATACCAAATATTTGATAAAAATGTAAATTTGGATATAGTAAAGAAATTTAATCATGGGGAAGCGGGAGTAGAAATTCTTAAAAAAGATAATAATATTAGAAAATATATTTTAAAAAGTGAATATGATGATGTTATATATACGGCTGTATATGAGCATAATAGATATGAGTTGAGTAAAGGATTAACAAAAGAAAAAGAATTATTTTGTAAAATTATCAAAGATGCAGACAAAATAGATCTTATGTATGAAGCAATTGCTGTTTATTGGCAAAAGCCAGAAGATATACGAGAAATAGAAAATGGAACATTATCGGAAAAAATGTTACAAGATTTTTATCAACACAAGTTAGCAGACAATCGAAATAAAGTAAGTAGAACCGACGAAATTTTAAGATTTACATCTTTTGTTTTTGATATGAATTTTTTATATAGTTTTCAAGTAGTAAAGCAAAATAATTATATTAACCAAATAATTGACCGATTTCACTATCAATTGTCAGAAACAAAAGAAGAAATGGTGAAGATTAAGAAAATGGCAAATGAATATATCGACGAAAAAGTAAAGGATAAAAAATGAGGAGGATAGGTAACATGAAAAAAAGAAAAGTGGTTTTAGTAGGAACAGGATTTGTAGGAATGAGTATGGCATATGCCATGTTAAATAGAGGAGGAATAGAAGAACTTATTTTAATTGATATTGATAAGGACAAAACAGTTGGAGAAGAGATGGATTTATCACATGGATTACCCTATGCACCACAAAAGATGACTATTAAAGCAGGCGATTATGCAGATTGTAAAGATGCACAGGTGGTGGTAATAACAGCAGGAATAGCACAAAAACCAGGACAAACACGATTAGAATTAGCAGAAGTGAATACCAAAATTATGAAACAAATTACGAAATCAATTATGCAAAGTGGTTTTGATGGTGTTATTGTAGTGGCAAGTAATCCAGTAGATTTAATGGCATATGTAGTTTGGAAAGTATCAGGATTGCCAAGAAATAGAGTGATTGGATCAGGAACGGTTTTAGATACAGCAAGACTTCGCTATTTGATGGCAGATTATTTGAAAGTTTCTAGTAAAAATATTCATGCATACATTATGGGAGAACATGGAGATTCTTCTTTTGTTACATGGGATCATGCTTATGTTGGTTGTAAAAAAGTAAAAGATGCGATGAAAGATGGAGGCCATCCAATGGAAGATTTGAAAAAGATTCATGAAGGAGTAGTAAATGCAGCCTACGAAATTATTAATAAGAAAAAAGCTACTTACTATGGTATTGGAATGGCATTGGAACGATTGGTAAAAGCTATCATAAATGATGAGAATTCTATTTTGACAGTTTCTACTTATTTAGAAAATCAATATGGACAAAATGATATTTATATTGGTGTTCCAGCAATTATTAATCGAAGTGGTGTGAGGGAAGTAATGGAATTGAATTTGAATGAATATGAACAAGAAAAATTGAATCATAGTTGTGATTTGATTCGAGAAATGAGAGAGAGTTCAATTGATAAAATTATGGAAGAAGAATAGAAGAAAAAAATTATGTGGAATATAGAAAATTCAGAGATATTAAGTAAAAAATGAATAAAAAATAATATAGACATTGTAGTTTAAACAATGTCTATATTATTTTTATCTACTATCATCGCTTGTCTGGAATCTATCAAAATCATGATCATTCATATGTTGAGGTTTTTGTCCTGTCCATTTGGATGCTTCAAGTGATTCTCTGCTTGGATCTCTTCTTTGATTTTGTCTATTAAGTTCTGAAAGTCTATTTTCTAAACTGGAATTAAGTTTCTGCAATTCATCTAAACTTTTTTGTTTTAGCTGATAACTAGAAACATTTGATAAATTCCAAATACTACTATCAAAACAATTGATTCTTTTTATTCCACCTATTAAATCAACGATTCTATCAGCTAATCTTGATTTTTCATATTCTTCACTTATTTGTGATTGTGATTGTGATGTTTGAGTGTTTTTTGAACTTAAAAAAACATTACGAATATTACTTAATAATCCCATAGTAATCCCTCCTTTTATAGATATATAAATTATACTATAAAAAACAAAAAAAGTCAAAATTTTTTACCAACCTCTTTAAATAATAAAGTGGATAAGGTTTTATACAGCTAATTTATAGATTTATTTTATAATTTAATGAATGGCCGAAAACAATATATAGATGGAGAGAAAGATATGATGGCAGAATAGAAAGTCTAAAAGATAAATCAAGAAGACCACATCATCATCCAAATGAACATACAGAAGAAATAAAATTAATAAGAAATTATAAAGTAAATAATAAAGAAACAGGCTTGGTAGTATTATGGGTAAAACTAAGGAAAGTAGAAAGAAGCCATAGAAAAGATCAAGAAAGATTTTATTATAATAAAGTATTTTATAGTTTAGAAGATTTAAGAAATAGAGGAAAAGATTGGATGAAGGAATACCATAATTTCCCAATGAAACCGTTAAAATGGTTGAGTCCAAATGAAATGCTAAGATTGTATGACAGTCAAGTAGAATTGGTATAAACAATATAGGGTATTCAATGTATATTAATTTGAAAAATTTGTGACATATGATTGACTACCTACAAATGAATAGACATAAAAAATGTCAACTTATTGACAATATCTTTAAATATTGATAAAATTTGCAATATAATAAAAGATCTATTTTGTATCCTATTAAAATACTGACAAACAGTAATATATCGATAAAATTAGTACTCAAAATGTATAGCATATTTTAAAAAAGTAAATAATAACAAAAGCTAAAAAGTAGCAAAATAGATAAAACATAAGATGAAAAGGAGTTGTATAAGGAAAATGATAAATTTAAGAGGAAAAGTAAATACTAATAAAGGTATTACCTTAATAGCATTAGTAATAACAATTATTGTATTATTGATTTTAGCAGCAGTGAGTATTGCAACATTAACAGGAGAAAATGGGATTTTGACAAAAGCAAGAACAGCAAAAGAAGAAACTGATAAGGCAACGGCGAAAGAAAAAGTGCAAGTAGCTGTACTGGGGAGTTTTGATGAAAAAGGACAATTAGACATAAATGAATTAAAAGAAAATTTGAAAAAGGAAGGCATAACAGATTTTACAGAAAATGAGGATTCTTCACTAACAGCAAATGTAGATGGATATATCATAACAATTGCAAAGGATGGAGAAGTTAGCGTCGGAGAGAAAGAAACACCAAGTGCGATAATGACAATGGAAGAGGCAAAAACAAAAAATAAATTTGATTTGAATACGGAGGTAGAGGATCCATATGGAAATAAATTTAAAGTACCAGAGGGATTCAAAATAGCATCCGATTCAGCGGATGATGTAACAGGTGGAATAGTAATAGAAGATGTAAGTAATTTAGCAACAGCTGGAAGCCAGTTTGTATGGATACCAATAGGTGATGTATATACAGCAAAAGAACACACAGAAGCTAATAGAAAGACAATAATACTAGGAAGATATGAGTTTGCACAAGATGGTACTCCAAGTGCATATTCAGGAAATAGTCAAGAAGAGAATGCAAGAGATACAGCTAATTTATTAAATTATGGTAATGTCATAGCAAAGGATATAGTAGCATTTCAAGAAAGTTCTAAAAGAAATAATGGATATTATATTGGAAGATATGAGGCAAGAACAGAGATAGAAAGAACAAATAAAACGAATAACAGCCAATTAGGGCAAGTGACAGTAAAGTCAAACGACTATATATACAACTATGTATCACAAAAGAATGCAGCAGATTTGAGCCAAGAAATGTACTTAGATAAAAGTTTTACCAGTGATTTAACAAATAGTTATGCATGGGATACGTCTATTGTATTTATACAAACATTTGGACAAAATAATTATTCAAGACAAAAAAGCTTAAATAAAGAATTAGATGGTTTGGCTTTAAAAGGAACTAATAATTTACAAGATGTGACAAAACAAGATAAACAATGTAATATATGGGATATGGCAAGTAATGTTAGAGAATATACAACAGAAACAGGAGCAGGCTTTTCTACATATCCTATTCTTACTAGAGGTGGATATTATACTAGTGATTTTTATACAAGTAGTCGAAATTATGTAATAGCAGGTGATAATACATTTTCTTTCCGTCCAATTCTTTATTTTTAGAATTAAATGATGTACAAAGTAAAAAATAGAGACAGTAAAAAAATAGTAAGAAAAAATTTTTTCAAAAACACCACTAAATCGAAAGTGGTGTTTTTTAGAAGTTATAGAAAAGTTAAAATATTACAAATTTGTAAAAATGTGTTGACATACGGAGGCAAGCGTTGTATAATAAATAAGCATGAATAAAAAGCGTTGAAGCCAAATGTAGCTACATCCTTACGGAAATGTGGGAATGGAGGGAACTTTGGTGGAGTATGTTATGGCAAAGACCAGGCGGTAAGAAATG
>CAOJRU010000033.1 GCA_948442365.1 uncultured Clostridium sp. | reverse complement strand
TAAAATAGCTTATAATGCTAAAGAAAATAAGATACTTGAGCAATTACGAGATACTTTATTACCAAAATTAATGAATGGTGAAATAAATTTAGAAAAAATAGATATAAATCCAACTAAAAAGAAATAAACTTCCTTTTTAATTTTTGGTGTGCCCAGAGGGACTCGAACCCCCATCGGTCGCTTAGGAGGCGACTGCTCTATCCTGCTGAGCTATAAGCACATTTATTGTATATTGTTATTATAGCAGCTTTTTATCTTTTTGTAAATGAATTTACTTGACATATCTGGTATAATAAAAATGGTGATAAAAATGCAAAGAATATTAAGTCATATGAGAAAAGCAATTGAAGAATATAAAATGATTAAAGAAGGAGATAAAATCGCTGTCTGTTTATCAGGTGGGAAAGATTCTATTACTATGTTACATGCTTTAAAAGCATTACAAAGATTTTATCCTAAAAAATTTGAATTAATAGCCATCAGTATTAATCCTGGATTCGAATTTTTTAACACAGAGTTTTTACAAAAAATTTGTGATAATATAGACATTCCATTATTCATTGAAAATAGCAATGCCAAAGAAATTGTATTTGATATTAGAAAAGAAAAAAATCCATGTTCCTTATGTGCTAACTTACGTAGAGGTGTTATTAATTCTATTGCCATTCGAGAAAATTGTAATAAGATTGCATTAGGACACAATCAAGACGATGTATTAGAAACCTTTTTATTAAATTTATTATATACAGGAAATATTGGTACTTTTTCTCCTATCAGTTATATGGATCGTTCGAAAATAACATTAATTAGACCATTAGTTTATACACCTGAAAAGGAGATACGAAGTTTTATTCGTAGAAATGATTTTGAGGTAATGTCTAAAGTTTGTCCTATGGATGGTACTTCTAAAAGAGAAGATATGAAACAACTCATTTTTTCTTTAACCAAAAGTATCCCTATGATTCGTGCCAATTTATTTGGTGCTATTCAAAGAAATTTAGAAGATTGGAAAATAAATTGAAAAATGCCAAAGGTTCTGGGTTTAAATGGCAACTTTAATCACAGTTATTATTTAAAATAAAATTAGATTGAAAGTTGCCATTTAAACCCAGAACCTTTGGCAATTTTTATTATTGTACGATTTTTAACATAGCTTCTTTTAATTTTTCCAATTTATTCGTAGCATCTTCCTCCGATGTTCCTTTCACTCCCATATATAGTTTAATCTTAGGCTCTGTTCCAGATGGTCTAATACAACACCACGCATCTTCTTCTAATTCATAATACAATACATTGGATTGTGGTAAGCCTGTTTTTGTAATTTCTCCTGTTTCCATATTTTTTACGATATCTTTTTCAACATCTTTAAAAGTTATTACTTTGTAGTCTCCTACTCTTTCAATATCTGTATTTCTCATCTTTGTCATCATATCTTTAATTTCTTGTGCTCCTTGTGGTCCTTCTCTAAAAATAGATGGTTGCGCTTCTTTATAATAGCCATATTTTTCATAAATATCATTCATGGCATCCCATAGCGTTTTATTTTGAGATTGATAATAACAGGCTGCTTCGCAAAGTGCCATAACAGCTGCAATTCCGTCTTTGTCTCTTGCATAGTCTCCAATTAAGCATCCATAACTTTCTTCATAACCAAATACATAAGTTCTATCTTTATTTTCTTCTGCCTTTTTCATGACAGCTCCTATATTTTTAAATCCTGTTAATACTTCTGGACAATCTAAATGATAATACTTAGCTATGGCTTTGGCCAAATTAGATGATACTATAGTTGTAATAAGCATTCCGTCTTCTGGTAATATTCCTTTTTCTTTCATTTGCGAAATTCTATATTCTGCAATCAATAAGGCTGACATATTTCCTGTGTAAGTCATATATTTTCCTGTTTTGGCATCTTTTGCAAAAATCCCTAAACGATCCGCATCTGGATCGGTTGCCAAAACAACATCGGCTTCTACTTTTTTAGCTAATTCTAATGCTAGTTTGAATGCTTTTGGATCTTCTGGATTTGGATAATCTACGGTTGGAAAATTTCCATCTGGATCCTTTTGTTCTGGTACTACATATACATTTTCTAATCCTATTTCTTTTAAAAGTTTTTCTGCTATTGTGTTTCCTGTTCCATGTAAAGGGGTATAGACAACTTTTAGTTTTTTCCCCTGCTCTTTTATAATATGTGGATTTAATACTGCATTTTTTAACACATTTAAGTATTTGTCATCCATTTCTGTTCCAATGATATGTAATAATCCTTTTTGGATGGCTTCTTCTTTTGTAATTTGTTTAATTTCACTAAAACTTTCGACCGCTCTTACTTTGCTAATAATATCTTTGTCTCTTGGCGATACAATTTGTGCTCCATCATCCCAATATACTTTATAACCATTATATTTGGGTGGATTATGGCTAGCCGTAACCATGACACCTGCTGTGCATCCTAATTCTCTGATAGCAAAGGATAATTCTGGTACTGGTCTTAAATTTTCAAACAAATAAGCTTTAATTCCGTTAGCACATAAAATTAGTGCTGTTTGCAAACTGAATTCTTTTGACATCTTTCTAGAATCATAACTAATCGCTACTCCCTTATTTTCTGTTCCTTGCTCCATAATATAATTGGCTAACCCTTGTGTTGCTTTTCCTACTGTATATTGATTCATTCGATTGGTTCCTGCTCCTATGATTCCTCTTAAACCTGCTGTTCCAAATTCTAATTCTTTATAAAATCTATCTTCTATTTCTGCTTTATCCTCTTTTATGGCTATTAATTCTCTTTTCGTCTCTTCATCAAATTCTGGGCTTTCACACCATTTCTGGTATTCTTTTAAATAATCCATTTTATCCCTTCCTTTCCTTTTTATACCCTCATTATACTTTATATATTTTGAATTGACAATACAACAAAACTCAAAATTTAAAATTTCTTTATATAAAAATAAATAGCAGATTATCTCTGCCACTTATCTTATCTATTAATCTAAATGATAAAACTTTTTATATAGTTCTCTTGCCGTTTTAGGGCAGTCAACTCCTGCGGAATCTGCATTTTTAACAGGTGCAAATTCTTCTTCTCTCTTGACACGAAGAATTGCCATATCATCTACTTCTCCAAAAGCATCGAATAAAAATGCTTCAAATTTATAGGCATTTGGCGAATCTGGTACCACTAATTTTCCATCTTTATCTAAATACTTTGCTTTTTTATAAGCTACATGATATGGTAATGGATTAGCTCCCATTCTTTCTATTGCCTCTATACTAAATAGGTTACAAAGTAGATGAGATTCTCCATAAAGCAATTCTCCTTCTTCATCTCTTGCTTCTGCCATATCTTCTGTTATTTCTGAGTATTCTATTACATTTGGTTTTCCATTTCTTTTACAGAATACACCAACTTTCTCTTTTGGATTCGCTTTAACGGCTGATTTACAAGCAACCGTTACTGCTTTGTCGATAGCAATTCCCATTAATACAGGATCTACCATTTTTACTAAACAGTTATCAACGCCACCAATGAATACCCATTCGATTCCCATTTGTTTCATTTTCTGTGTCATTCCGCTTTTTACTAATGATTCATAAATTCCACCATGTCCATCTGCTGCTTGTTTAATAAAGCCGTCTTCTCCTATTAATATTTTTCCTTCGGTATCGATCATAGGTAATTCCCCTTGAATAAAGAAAAATATATTTTTATCTTTTTGATAACCAAAATATTTATTTTTTTCAAAAAATTCAAGGGTTGCTTTATTATTTTCCCTACTTGTCATGATGAACCAAGGAATAGTAACATCATATTTTTTTCCTTCTTCTTTTAAACTGTCACATAATAATTCAAATAATGATTTGTGGGATTCTAAACCAATATCGTAAGTTCCCTTTGGACCATTATGACCTAATCTGGTTCCTTGCCCTCCAGCCATTGTCACTGCTGCTAACTTGCCTTCTCTAATTGCTTTTTTCCCTATATTTTCATAATGTTTATAGTCATCATATAATTTATTCTTATCCATGTATTCAATTGGGGTAATTTTATCATTTTCTTTTTTTTCTTGTTTTTTTGTTTTGTTATATAAACTATTTATCAATTCAAAATCAATAGCTTCTATTTGTTCTAATAAATATTCTTTTTGTTTGTCCTCTAGTGTTTCATAATGATTTAATAGATGTTCTTGACCATATTTTTTTAAGATGCTTTTCCATTCTTCTACTTTGTTATCCATCCTTATCATCCTCATTTCTTTTATCAATAAAACAGATAATATATAATATTATCTGTTTTATTATTTATACACTATTTTAAAAAATTTAGCAACACTTAATTATAATTTTTCTATTTCTTTTTCTCCTGTGGTTCTTAAAATTTTATGATATTGATTCATTACTTCAGCTAAATTTTCTCCTACTTCTTCTATGGCATAACAATCTATTATTTTCACATGATTTCCCTCTGGTATATATTTTTCTATATCTTGGTTGATTTTATGAATATAATTTTCTTTTCCTTTTACGAAAATAATCATATCTTTTTTCTCATTATTTCTTGTTTTGATACTTTCTATTTTTTGCACATCATTATTTTTCCAATTTAATTTTAATATTTGCTTTTTCTTATTATCCTGCAAATTGGTTCTCTCTAATAATGTTTGCATCGTTTCTTCTAAATTATTTTCCGTTAAAATTATAATTTCATCATCTTCTTCTATTCTTTTATCTATGTATGGTAAACTTATCATCTCAAAATGATAATCACTGGCATAAAAAGCACATATTTTTTCTCTGGTATTTTTAACTTGATTCATTTGTATTTCTTCCTTTCAATTTCAAACTCTACGGAAAGTTTATTTTTTGAATACTGGTAAATTTTACCATTTCTTTACAAATATGTCAAGAATATTTCAAAGAAATTTTTTCCTATTTTTTTCGACATTTCAATTTTTATCCTATTTTAGTATAAAATTTTCTAAATTGTTAATAATTAATAGTAAAGAATATTTTTGAAATAATTGTTTTTGGAGGTAACAGATGAAAAAAAATTTAAAAATGGTAATTATTTTGAGCTTTCTTCTATTTATCTATATTTCTATTTGTGCTATTTCTTATGCGCAAAATGTTTCTACTGATATTGCTGAATCTGTTTTTAGGCTTCATGTTATTGCTAATAGTGATAAAGAAGAAGATCAAAATTTAAAATATATTGTACGTGATAATTTATTACAGTATATGAATTCTATTTGTAGGGATTGCCAATCTAAACAAGAAGCTATTTTAATTGTTGAAGAAAATAAGTCTACTTTTGAACAAATTGCTTCTAATACAATAAAAGAACATGGCTATTCTTACTCTGTTAAAATAAATATTGGTAATTTTGAATTCCCTACTAAAAATTATGGTGATATCTCTCTACCTGCTGGTTATTATGATGCTTTAAGGGTTGAAATTGGAGAAGCAAAAGGCCAAAATTGGTGGTGTGTCATGTTCCCTCCTTTATGCTTTGTTGATGTCTCTTCTGGCGTTGTTCCAGATGAATCAAAAGAATTAATGGAAAATAGTTTGTCACAAGAAGAATTTGCTCTTATTTCTGAACATGCTGATAATGAAATTCAATTTAAGTTTAAATTGTTGGAATTCTTTAATAATGCTGGCTTAATTACAGCAAAAAAATAATGTGAGTTTTTAAATGTTAGGATAAAATAAAAATTCTTGCAATTCTATTAAGTTTATGATATATTTTAAAATGTAATAGAGTGTTATATTTCAAACACTCTTTTATAATGTTTAAAACTAACTAAAAAAACTTGAATATAAAGAAGTAGGATTTTTTCTTAGAAACCTAAAATATTGGGGGGTATTTAATTGGAAAAATTAATCGTAAAAGGACCAACACCTTTAAAAGGCGAAGTAACAATTAGTGGTGCTAAAAATGCTGCCGTAGCTATTTTACCTGCTACACTTTTAATTGATGGCATATGTACCATTGAAAATTTACCAAATATTAGTGATATAAAAATATCTTGTGAAATATTAGAAAAATTAGGTGCTAAAATAACTTGGAATAACCAAAATAGTATCACCATAGATACATCCAATTTGACAACTACAAAGGCTCCTTTAGACTTAACTAGCAAATTTAGAGCTTCTTATTATGTGATAGGAGCTATGCTTAGTAGAAAAGGGGAAATTGAAGTTGGCATGCCAGGTGGTTGTAAGCTTGGTGCCAGACCAATTGATCAACATATCAAGGGTTTTGAAAGACTTGGTGCTAATGTAACAGTTGAAAAAGGTACGATTTATGCCAAAGCCAAAAAATTAACTGGTTGTCCTATTTATATGGATATTGTTTCTGTTGGTGCAACTATTAATGTTATGCTATCAGCTGTTTTAGCAAAGGGAACTACCATTATTGATAATGCTGCCAAAGAACCTCATATTGTAGATGTCGCAAACTTTTTAAATACGATGGGGGCTGATATTAGAGGGGCTGGAACAGATGTTATTAAAATTAACGGCGTAGAAAAACTAACAGGAAATGCAACTTATTCTGTTGTTCCAGATCAAATTGAAGCAGGTACCTTTATGCTTGCTGCCGTAGCAACAAAAGGAGACTTAGTCATTAAAAATTGTATTACCAAACATTTAGAATCCATTACAGCTAAAATCATTGAAGTTGGTGGAAATGTAGAAGATAATATTGATAGTATCCATGTTTGGTGTAATAAAAGACCTGGTAAAGCTACCATTAAAACATTACCTTATCCAGGATTTCCTACGGATTTACAACCTCAAATGGGTGTTGTACTGTCTTTAGCAAATGGTAATAGTATGATACATGAAAGTATTTGGGATTCCAGATTTCAATACACAGAAGAATTGAATAAAATGGGAGCTAAAATAAATGCACAAGGAAAATCTGCTTTTTTTGAAGGCGTAAAAAAATTGACTGGTGCCCCTGTATATTCTTCTGATTTAAGAGCAGGAGCTGCTCTTGTTATTGCTGGTACTGCTGCTGATGGAATAACTGAAATTTATAATCTAGATCATATTGATAGAGGGTATGAAAATATTGAAGAGAAATTTAGAAAAATTGGTGCTAAAATTGAAAGAGTCATAGAATAATCTCATTAAAAATAAATTTAAATAGCAAGGAAAATATAATCATGTTAAATTTTTGTAGTTTATATAGTGGTAGTAGTGGAAATAGTTTATTTGTAGAAACTTCTAATACTAAACTTTTAATTGATGCTGGTGTTAGTAGTAAAAAAATTGAAAAGGCTTTATTGGATATTGACATAGAGCCATCTTCTTTAGATGGTATCTTAGTTACCCATGAACATACCGATCATGTGCAAGGCTTAGGTACTTTTTCTAAAAAGTTTGATTTGCCAGTATTTGTGAATCAAGAAACTTTAGATGCTATGCCAAAACAAAAAGATAAAATAGATAGTAGTAATATAAAAACTTTTAAAATTTCTGATAAATTTTCTATAGGAGATTTAGATATTAAACCCTTTTCTATTCCTCATGATGCTGCTAATCCTTGTGGTTTTAATATTTGGAAAGAAAACAAAAAAATAAGTATTGCCACTGATATTGGGCATATGACAAATGATATTTTAAAACAATTAGAAGAAAGTTTATTCATTATGCTAGAGGCAAATTATGATCCAGAAGTTTTACGTTGTTCTTCTTATCCTTTTACTTTAAAGTCAAGAATTGCAGGTCCTACTGGTCATTTGTCTAATGAAATTGCAGGAAAAACCATTTCTTATTTATTACCATCTGGTTTAAAAAATGCTATGTTGGGTCATTTGAGCAAAGAAAGTAATTTTCCTGAACTTGCTTATCAGACGGTTATAGATGAGTTAATGAATAATCAATGTTTTGATAAAGATTCTATTCATTTAAATGTAGCAAGTAGAGATTGCCATAGTAAATTAATTACTATATAAATATTTTTGCTTAATAGCATTATTTTTATAAGGAGCCAAAACATGTTAACCATTCAAATTATTTGTATTGGAAAGTTAAAAGAAACCTATCTAAAATCTGCTATTGATGAGTATAGTAAGAGACTTTCTCGTTATTGTAAGCTGGATATTTTAGAGTTACCAGATGAAAAAATACCAGATAAATTAAATACAAAATTGTTGGATGAAATTAAATCAAAAGAATGTAGCAATATTAGGCAACATATCAAAAAAGATTCTTATGTGATTGCTTTAGATTTAAAGGGAAAACAATTTACTTCAGAAGATTTTTCTTCTAAAATCCAAGAAATTTCAATGACTTCTAGTTCTATCACTTTTATAATTGGTGGCTCTTTAGGTTTAACGAATGAACTATTAAATACATGTAATGAAAAAATATGTTTTTCAAAAATGACTTTTCCTCATCAATTAATTCGAGTTTTTCTTTTAGAACAAATCTTTAGAGCTTTTAAAATAGCAAATGGAGAAACTTATCATAGATAGTATTATTATATATTGGTTTTGTAGAGAAAATAAGAAAAAAACTATATTATCTTCTATTCTAGGGGCGAACGTAAAAGTTTTTATATTTTATAATAATGTATATAGGGGGATATTTTCTCTACAAAATTAAAAACTTAAATTATTTAATTTGAAATCTTTTTTTGAATTTCTTTCGCAAATTGACGAATTATAATTTTTTTGACGATTAAAAATATCGATATAAATAATAAAATTTTTGTTATCATGAATGAAATTATAACTTAATTTTTTCGATTTGTCAACAAAAATTTTATGACATAATTCTACAAATTCCAACACTTACAAGGATTCCAACAATATCTGCTGCTAAAGAAGCTACTAGAACAAATCTCGTTTTCTTTATCTTTACACAGCTTGTATAAACAGCAATTGTATAGAAAGTTGTTTCTGTAGAACCCATAATAGTAGATGCTATGATTCCAATTGTACTATCTACGCCATAATTTTTCATAATATCTGTGGCAACAGCAATAGAGCCACTTCCTGAAATAGGTCTTAGCATGGCTAATGGCATAATTTCGCTTGGAAATTGTATAACATTTAATAATGGGGTAATAAAACGAATGATTATGTCTAAGATTCCAGAATTTCTCAATGCCCCAATAGCAACAAACAATCCTACTAATGTTGGTAAAATACTAAATACAATCTCTATTCCTTCTTTTGCTCCTTCTAAAAAATCATCAAATACTTTATTTTTTTCGATGAATCCATAAGTAACAATTAATAAAATAATCACTGGCATTGCTAAATTCGACAAAAAATTAACAATTTGCATAAGATAACTCCTCTTTATTTTTCCTTATTAAATTTTATTAAAAACATGGCAACGACTACTCCGCGTTATGGCTGCACAGATAGTAGCAATCCATACAGGAAAAACAATTGCTGTTGGATTACTAGATCCTAACGAATTTCTAATGGCAATAACCGTTGTTGGTATAATTTGAATGGAAGCTGTATTTAAAACAATAAACATCAACATAGAGTTACTTAATACTTCTTTTTTACTATTCTCTTTTTGCATAGATTTCATGGCTTTTAATCCTAATGGCGTTGCTGCATTTCCTAATCCTAAAATATTAGCAATCATATTCATTGAAATTTCTTGTTGAATCTGTTTATTTTTTTTTATTTCGGGAAATAATACTTTTATAATAGGATTTAATAAATTTGTTAATTTATGGATAATACTTGTTTTATTCGCAACTTGCATGATTCCATTCCATAAACATATTGTTCCAAGTAATTCAATAGATAGCCTAATAGCATCACTTGTACTTTTAAAAATACTAGCATTTAGTTGTTCCAAATTCCCAGAAAAAATAGCATAAGAAAAAGAAACTAATATAAAGATAGGCCATATCTGATTTAACATATTTATCACCTAGCTAATTTTATTCTAAACTTGACTTTTTATTACAATACAATTGACCTATATTTCTATTTGTGGTATATTAGTGGCATAGGATTGTAAAAAAATAACTTTTAAGGAGGATGGATTGTATGAAATCAACAGGAATTATTAGAAGAGTCGATGAACTTGGTAGAGTTGTTATTCCAATAGAGATCAGAAATCAATTCAATATTGTTGAAAAAGACCCTATTGAAATATACGTAGATGGTGCAAACATTATTTTAAAAAAATTCGAACCAAACTGTATCTTCTGTAGTAATAATCAAAATTTATTAACTTACAACGATAAATTAATATGTTCTGATTGTGCTAGTAAAATAGGCGCTTTAGAAATAAATAAATAAAAAATAAATACTTTTTCAGTAGTTTCTGAAAAAGTATTTATTTTTTTAATTAAGTGAATTTTAAATAAATCTTTGGTAAATCTCATTTTTACTTAATCCTCTATCTTTTGCTATTCTTTTTATAATCTCTTTTTTCTCCATTCCTTCTTCTTCATACAATTTATAATGTTCTTCTAAACTCATATTATCAAAATTATTTTTCATTTCCATTTTTTTATTTCCTTCTATAATTAAAACCATCTCACCTTTTACATTTTCTACTTGATTCATAATTTCCTTGCTATTTCCTCGTATAAATTCTTCATGAATTTTTGTTAGTTCCCTAGCTAAAACAACTTGTCTATCTTCTAAAATTTCAACTAAATCCTTTAAGGTCGTTGTTAATTTATGAGGTGCTTCATATAAAATGATGGTTTTCTTACTAATTCTAATTTCCTCTAATTTTTCTTTTCTTAATTTTTTATTTAATGGTAAAAAACCAAAAAAATTAAATTCCTTTGTGTCAATCCCTGAAATAATTAAAGCATTAATCATAGCACATGCTCCTGGAATGGGAATGACCTGTATGTTTTCTTCAATACATTTTTTTATAATAACTTCACCTGGATCGCATATTCCTGGTGTTCCTGCATCAGAAACTAAAGCAATATTTTTTCCTTCTAATAATTTGTCCATTAAAGTTTCTGTTTTTATCTCTTCATTATGTCTATGGTAACTAATTAATGGTTTTGCTATTTCCAAGTGATTTAATAACTTTAATGTATGCCTTGTATCTTCTGCTGCAATCAAATCCACTTCTTTTAATGTTCTAATTGCTCTTAATGTAATATCTTCTAAATTTCCAATTGGAGTTGCTACTACATATAATTTTCCGTTTTTATTCTCTTCCATATTTTCTCCCTCTTGCCAATGAGGACAGATCCTTTTGGCAACTTTTATTTTTTTATTTTAAAGGTAAACCTTTTAGGCCATTTCTATTTCTTATGATATATTTTATTAATTTCTTCTGTATATTTTCCTTCTTTATTATAAATATATAAATTATTTTGTACAGTTAAAAATGGCTTTCCATTTTTAATTCCTTTTATTAAAATTAATTTGGGTTCACTATCTTGATTCGCATATACCAAACGTAAGATTTTAGGTTCTATTTTATATTTTCTCATGTAATTAAATATATCTACTAATCTTTCTGGTCTATGTACCATATAAAATTCACCTTTGTCTTTTAGTAAATCTTTTGAGATGCTTATAAAATCTTCTAATCTTGCCGTTGTTTCATGTCTTGCTATAATTTTCTTTTCTTCCTCATTTTTTATACCAGTATCTTTCTTTTTATAGGGTGGATTGGTTACTATGGCATCAAATGTATTTTTTTCTAATATTTTATTTAAATTCATAATATCTTCATTTATAATTTTAAATTGTTCTTCTAATTGATTTAATTTTACACTTTTTTCTGCCATTTCACATACTTCTTTTTGCTTTTCAATTCCTATGATTTCTTTTAATTCTGTTTTTTTACATAGTAGCGTTGCTATAATTCCTGTTCCTGTCCCTAAGTCTAATACTTTTGAGCCTTTTTTTATTTCTTTGGCAAAGTCTGATAATAATATACTGTCTATTCCAAAACAAAATCCTTTTTTATTTTGTATTATTTTTAATTTCTTAAATTGCAAATCTTCTATTTTTTCATTTTGATTTAATTTTATTTCCATTCTTTTTTCTTCCTTTTTATTTTTTGTTTTTTATTTTTTGTTTTTTATTTTTTGTTTTTTATTTTTTGTTTTTTATTTTTTG
>CAOJRU010000032.1 GCA_948442365.1 uncultured Clostridium sp. | reverse complement strand
TATTGTCAAGGTTGGAGCTGTATTATCAAACTCATAAGCACTACTTACATGATAAATTCCATTACTAGCTTCTGATTTATTTCCTGCATTATCTGCAATTTGTTTTACCCATACAAATCTCGTCCCTGTAATTCCACTTCCTATGGTAAGAGTGGTTCCACTTGTATAGTTTTGCCAACTTCCTCCTAATAATTCTGTTCCACTGGTTGATACATAATACTGATAGTAATTGGCATCTAGTAATCCACTTCCTCCTGTATCTCCAGCTGTTATCGTTATTTGTTTGGTTTGGCTAATTGCTGTTGTATTAGCTTGTATTTGTATGGTTGGTTTCTCTCTCTCAATGGTTGTTATTTTGTGCTCTACTGCTTCTCCTTTATTATTGGCATTATCTTTTAATCTCGCATAAATACTTCCATTCTCTGTCATGACTACTGGTGAATCATAGTTTTTCCAATCCTCTTCTCGATTTCTATCTCCTACATTATATTGTAAAGTATATCCTTCTTCTGTCGTATCAATTGTTACAGTTACATTTCCATTTGTCCAGCCAACTGGGTCATGACTAAATGTTACATTCGCTCTTTTACTTCCTTCGTCTTCTTCTTTTAAATCTGGTATTCCTCCTGTTACTACTTCTACTTCTTCCGTTTCTCTTTCATTTCCTGCCTGGTCTATTGCTTTCATTTTTAATTGGTAACTTGTATTTTGCGTTAAACCTGTAAAAGTATAGCTTGTTTGTAGTGGATTTTTATTACTTACCCAATCTTCGCCATTTATACTAAATTGGTAAGTTGCAATTCCACTTTGTCCATAATCTTTTGTTGCCTGTGCATCTGTTGCTTCTCCTATTATTGTTATACTATCTGTTGCTATGATTGCTTGTTCTTTCTTTATATTAACATGATCTGGTTTTAATTTATCTATCTTGGTTATTTCTTCTTGGGCAATTGGTTCTGTTACATTAACTCCTTTATCCGTTAATTTTGCATAAATAAATTGGTTTTTGTAAATTGGTAGTGGTGTTGTATAATCTTGCCAACTGGTTTTATCGTATGAATATTCTATTTTATATTCTTCATGTTCTTCTGGTTTTACTTTTTGAATTGTTACCAGGATTGGACCTTGTGTCCATGTATCATCATAAGTAAATTTTATATCCTTATCAATGACTGTTTTTATTTCTTCCCCTATACCATTATATTTTGTGTTTTCTTCTGTTACATCATAATACCAATCTTCCACTGTTATTATTGTTAATTTCCACTTGTTGTCATCACCATCAACTTTATTTTCTATTTTCCATGCTTCCGAGTTTTCATTTTCTTTTGGGGCATCTTTAAATAACTCATTTTTTTGTAGTATTTCTTTTACTCTGTTTAAAAACACTTCTGCATCTATCTTATATTTTCCTTGCTCAGTATGTGCTTGTAATTTTGCTAAATCTATTGCTTCTTGATACTGCGCCTTTTTATATTCTTCTTTCGCTGTTTTAGCTTTGGTTAGAATTCCATTTTCTCCACTTAATGTTGCCAATGTAACCCCAGCCAAAATCAATAACACTATAATCGTTACTATTAGTGCTACTATGGTTATCCCTTTATTCTTTTCTTCTCTATTTTTTCTATTGTTTATCAACATTTTTTCCTCCTCTTGTGTCGATTTTATGTGTAGTTGTTGTATCCTATCTTTCTTATTTATACTACAAGCTCTTTTTCTAAAAAACAAGAGGAAATTTTTTCATATTTACTTATATTACAAGCTTTTTGTTGTTCTTATATTACGGAAATTCGACTTTTTTTGCCTTTTCTTACTATTATTAAAATTTCTTTTCATTTCTATTACATTCTCTTTTTATCTTAATTAACTATTATCTTATCTTTTTTATAACCATTTTAACCTGTCCCAAAAAACACCAAAATGGTTAGCTTGTGCCTGTCCCAAAACATACCAAAAGAAAATGGAGATTAAGAATAATTCCTTAATCTCCGTTTTCTTTTTCTTTAAATTTGCATACAATTACACTCATATCATCTTTTACATTTCCAAAGGTATTGTCAATGGCTTCATTTAAAATAAGATCAGCAATTTTTTTCGTATTTGTTGTCTCAATATCTTCTAACATATATTTAATCCATAATTCTTTGTTTTTGTATTCAATATTCGCATCTAGAATGCCATCCGAACACATTAACAAAATATCTCCAGAAGTTATGTCTCTGTCAAAACTTTGTATCTGGTTACCATCTACCATTCCTGTTGGTAAAGAATTGGATTTGATGATTTGAACCTTTTTCTTGTTTTTAATGTAAGTTGGACATGCTCCACTTTTAATAAATTCTATATTTCCTTCATATAAGTCAATAATAGCTATGTCTAAGGTAGCAAATACTTCTGTATTTTGATTGATGAGTGATGTATTGATTAAGTCTAATGAAATGTTTTTGTCAAAACCAGATAATAATAAGTTTTCTAACATTCTTAGAGATTGTGTACTGCTTTGTCTTGCTTTGGTTCCTGTTCCCATTCCATCACTAATAGCAATTAAGTATTTTCCATCTTTTAGTCTCACATTTAACATGGCATCCCCTGAAAGCTCACTTTTATTTTTTGTAGTTTCTCCTGTTCCTATTGCCATAACATAACGATCATCCGATAAAAAGCTTAATTTCTTTCCAATACTTGCTTCTTCGTTTAATACGATTTTTTCTTTTAATATTTGTGTGGCAACTTTTTCTATGTTTTCTATTTTTGCTGTTTCTAATATTTCGTCTAAATATACTTCTATAATATATCTTCCCTCTTTTTTTATGGATAAATCGGCAACAGCAATTGCCTTTTGCTTCAATAATTCCAATATTTCTGTTTTTTGCTTTTCATACTGTGCCTCATTTTCCATGTCATCTTCAATTCCTTTTGCCATTTTTTGAATGGCTTTAGAAACACCGTCTAATTGCTTTCCCATGTTTTTCTGATTCTCTTCTACTCTTTTTTTCCAAATAAAATCGGATTTTGCTATCTTATAAGATGTATTAATCATACGAATCATTTGAGTAATGTTTTCTTCTAAATATTGACTAATGTCTTTGTCATCAAAACCAACTATGTAACTATTACAGTTAGCAAATACTGCTAATAAGGCTTGTCGATCCACTTCTTGCTTGTCCAATAAATACTTAAATATTTCATCAATGATTTTACCTTCGGTATCTGCCATATCTTCATATAACATATTGTCTTTGTATGGCTCTAAACTACTTAATAACTCTGTTATAAAAATCTGTTTATTCGCATCATAAGATTCTTTTTCTGCTTGTTGATAGTTGGTTGCCATTTCTTGTATAGCTTGTGATACTTGATTTAGGTTTTCTGCTACTTCTTTACTTTTATTTAACGCTCTATCTGGCGTTATTGGTAAAAGCTTTTTGTTTCCTATAAATTCTTCTAATTCAATATGTAAATTTTTTGGAACCGCTAATAATCCGATAAAGGCTATTAGAATTTCCTTAAAATGGATTAATTCTACCGTGTATCCATTGGAAACATAAGCTAATAATACATTTCCTAAAGCAAATCCTATCACCACTCCTATTTTTCCAAAACGATTTAAGATACCTGCTAACATTCCTGAAAGACTATAGGCTGCTATCATGATTGGCTCTGAACCTGTGATGACTCCGAAGGGTTACGCCAATGGTTACACCTGTGGTTGTTCCTACCAAAATTCCATTTTTCCATCCTAATACCATAACGATTAAAATACTCAAAATATTTTTAATATTAAATCCAAATAAGGCTAAATCTCCAAATGCACCTACACTAATGGCAAGAATTAAACTAGCACCAATTAATTCTTCTATCGTAAAAGCTCTTTTAGCCCAAAATTCTTGCAAAACAACGGTTGAATTAACAAATATTTTATAAAATACCAATCCTATAATCGCTAGTGTTATTCCTGATAATACATCATAAAGTGTAAATCCAGACATTGCTAATTTCACAATCTGTATGATTAAAATAGATAGGAATATATGTTTTCCTATTTTAATTTTTTCGTTTCGTTCTTTTTCATTATAGATTGGTTTTACGATTAATAAAGTAACGGTTACTACTAAGGCTGTTAAAAAATAGCCTAAAGCCCCCCCTACTCCATATTTGATTAAGTTACCCATTAGGGATACTAAGACAACGCCTAATACTGGTACAGATGATGCCATACAGGCACCAAACATACTGATACTAAAGATTGAAAATTCTCCTCCTAGTCCTACCATAGATAGCATAAAGGAAATGATATAAACAACGATATTTTTCGTTGCTAATACATTGGAAAAAATATTTGACTTGTTATTCTCTTTTTCTATTACATTTTCATTTTGGAACATCCTTACCACCTCTTATGTTGTTTTTTAAGTTATATATTAGCTATATTTAAAATATTAACCTAACTTAAACTTAGCCATCTATAACTTCTACGCTTATTTTACTACTTGTCCTTCGTGGTTTTTGTCTTTTTTAGGAAGCTACTCTAAAAAAGTTTTTTACATTTTTTCATCTATTTTTTTCTTTTTCTTTTTATTGTTTTCTTTTCTGCCTTTTATTTTATTACAGATTGTAAAAAAAAGCAATAAAAAGATGATATTTCGGTTTCGTTTTTTTCACAAGGTTAGCTCCCACCTCTTAGCATAAAATATGGTTATTTTGAATAAATGCTGAATGTGACCGAAATAAGATTAGGAATTCTTAATAATTTTACGGTAAGCGTTCAAGCTTGTCTTGGAAACTACACCTTGCAAAATAAAACCCAAACTTAAAAAATGATAAAATTGCCAAAAAGGTCCGTCCCCTATGGCAACCTTTTGGCAATTTTAATTTTTCTATTTTAGTACAAATTTCTTAATTAAGATAATTCCAGATACTAATATTCCTAGTGAAGTGATAGCTAATAATGTATAGGCTATATAGTTTATATCCAATCCGGTTGGCGGTACAATCGTTACGGTTGAAGATGTACTGGAATCTTGTTCGTGATTGCTACTTGCACTTGGAGTATAATTTCCTGGTATGGTTATAACTGGTGCTCCCCATGTTTTTTGGATTTCTATGATTTCTGCTATATTATTCATGGAGATTCCTTCGTCTAATGCTGTATTAGATAATAATCGATAAACTTTTAATTCTTGTTCGGTTGACGTTCCCAGTTGTTCTTCTCCTTGATCTTTTAATCTTGGTTTTAGCTTCTCACTTAGTTTATCGATAATCAATACTCTTTGCGTGTCTTGTAATAATTTCTTCATTTCTTCTGTTTCTTCTAATAAGCCTTGCTCGATTAATTCTTTCTTACTTTCTTGACTTTGTCTAATTTCTCCTAAATTGTTTCCATCTTCTGTTGATATACTATTATCTAAATAGTCTATTACTTGCTTAGCATCTAATTGAACGAATTGATTTTTATCTTCTGTTCCATCATTTTTCTTAGGTATGATTCCATACTTGTAATAATCTTCATTTTGGTAATCTATTTCGCTAATATTTGTTATTTTTAGCCCATAGTTAATTTCTAATTGTGAGCCTTGTAATAATTCACTGTCTACTTCAAATTTTACCTGTCCTTCATTAAATGATTTTGGAACATATACAGCATGTTTTGCATTATTTACAATTTTGCCATCTTTAATTTGGGCATCAATTAATACAACTCCATTGGCTAATGTAATTTTAGCATTTTTAACCTCTTTATCTAGTTGTAATACTTGTTGTGCTCTTTTGGCAATTCCAAAGTCTATATTTCTTATATTGTATTGATATTCTTCTTTTTTAAGTACATATCCATTACTATCAAATTGTAATTCTCCATTCGCATCTAAAATATATTGGTTATCATCTTCTTTATCAAAGTATTCTATATTGGCTCTAAATTTAGGCGTGTATGCATTTATGTTTGTTATCAAGTCTGTTCCGCTCTAATTGAGACTCCTCGTCATACTCATTTATTATTTCTTTATTCTCATTTGTCATAATTTTTGATTGTCCATCAATTTCTTGTCTCTTTGAATAATCATCTATGGCATCCGATTCATTGATATCTACATTATCCTTATACCACTCTAAATCATTGTTCTTGGCTTCATAGGATACTTTGTTTACAGTCGTGCTTTTATATTCTTGTACTTTGTATGTCTTCCCTCCCCATGTATAGACTACTTGATAGTTGTCTGGTATAAATCCAGATAATGTGAATTTTCCATCTTTATCTGTTGTTGTTTCAACCAGATCTAATTCACTTTCTTCCTTGTATGGCTTGTTGTATTTCTTTACTACTTCTGAAGTATTATCTGCTTTAATCAGTTGGACTTTTACATTTTGTATTCCGTTTTCTCGTTCTTTATCGTATATACCATCACCTTGTCGAATTACTCCTTGTTGTAGTTCTTCGTTTCCTGTGTCATCTTTAAATACAATCCCTGTTATCTTTCTTTCGTCTTGAAGCACAATTTGTAATCCAGGTGCCCTACCATTGTCATCTTCATATGTTTTCTTATCATTAATATTTATATTTCCTGGTTCTGAATCTGTATCTATAGCTGCATATACTTTTCCATCTTTTGTTTTAGTTGAGTAGGAATTAATTTCTACAATACTATCCAATTTGACTATCTTTTTCCCCTGATTTACCAATTTTACTATTTGATTTGGGGTTACTTGTAATTGTATATAAAGATCACTTCGTTTTTGATTTTCTACTTGTTTTTGATTTTCTACTTCTAAATTTGTGTTTATTTTTACCTTTTTATATTTTCCTTGTGTTCCCAAATTTGTAATCGTTGTGTTATCATCTTTTTTTACTGTTCCATCTTTGTTAACTTCTTTTCCTATGTTTTCTACTTTTATGTCTTCATATTTTTCATCATAATAATCAATAAATTCATTGACTGTTGTTGTAATTCCATCTCCTGTATTATTCACTACTCCTATGTGATAGGTTACTTCCACTTTTAGTTTTTTACTTTCGTCTCCCTCTCCATTGTAATAAATATCAGATGCATAAACGCCCCTTGTATATGACATATTTCCATATCGATCTTCTGATTCATATTTTACTTTTGGACTAATATCATACCATTTTTCTTTTTTGTCTTTGTTGTATTCTACCGCATTGATAAATCTTTCGTCATGCTTATAAATATGTTCTATACCATTTATACTAACTTTTACACTGTATATATCTTTCTCTACATCTAAATCTATTTTTGGCCTTTTTTTAATTCCTAAATTGATATCTTTGATTTCTGTTATATTGCTTTTTCTGATATCATCTGCTGAACATATTTTATTTAAGTTTCCTCCATAGGCATTTTTAGTATTGGCTTTTATGATGTACTGAGAATCTACATTACTAACAGGATCTCTACTTTCTTTGTTTTCATCGTATCCATAGTTGTACTTGGTTTTATCTCCATATAGCAATTTACTTTCATGTTCTTCTAGATTTCTATCGTATGATAAATTATGTTGATTTGATTTTCCATAGGTTATGGTCTCATATCCATTATTGAATGTTTCTCTATTTCCTCCTTCTGATCCTTTGCTACCATTGCTTTTATTGGTATTAACGGCTACATTTTGGTAACTCATTCCGTTGTATTCAAATTCAATATAATAATTTTCTAGTCTTACAACTTCTACTTTCTTAAATTGATATTCTCCATTACTATTGGTGGTTACTTCTTTTGGCTCTTCTTGTCCTGTGGCATCTATTAATTGAACTTTTATGCCTTCTAGTCGCTTGTCTTTTATGTCTTGTTCATTATCCTTCCAAAGCTCACTGCCAGAGTTGTTTTCTTTGGCTTCTTCTCCTCCTAAATAAGCAATATCTTCCCATACATAACCTGATAGATCTACATATCTTTTGTTTTTCCAATCTATAGTATATGGTTTATCTTGTGTTCGATTAATTGTTATATTGACATTTTCATATTTGGTTACTTGATAATCTAATATGTAGCCATCTGGAGCTTTTATTTCTTCTACTGTATAAGTTCCTATTGGTAATTCCACAAGAATCATCCCATGTTCATTGGTTGTTTCTTCTTTTGATATATCTTCTCCCTCTTTATTTTTTCCATATATTTTAAATACAACACCTTGTAAAGCTTCTTGTGTATCTGCATCCGTTTTCTTAATTTGTAACCAACCTGTATTTTTTTGATTTGGTATTACATTAGGAGAATAGCCTGCTCTATATGCTTTTGCTTTTGCCTCAATACTACTAGAAATACTAACTTTAAAGTCTTTCTCTAATGTTTCTATCATTTCATCTACATCTATACTATCATCATCTGAAGTATGATTATCAAAAATGTAATAAATTAATTTCTTTATTTCATTATTAGTTGGTGGATTTGTTAATGTCACTTTTTCTCGTAATTCCTTTTTCACGTCAGCATTAGCATTTTTCCCTGTTATTCTCTTATATATATAACTTCTATATTTATCTTTATCAAATTTTCCTTTATTATCTGTACATTTGCTACTTTTTACCATTGCATTTTTAACAACACTTCTTGATAATAAATAGTTCGTTGCTCTTTTCTGTAAAGTTAAATCAGCTACATCTTGACTCGAGATACTAAGTTCAAATGGTTCATCTGGTTTTTCATAACCAACTTGTGATTCTGTTTCTTCTAAATAATATTCTACATCGTCTTCTAGTGAAATATTTGTAAAATTTTTATAACCATAATTACTAATTGCAAATGTTTCTGCCTGACTTTCTTCATCAACAAGTGTTACATCTTTATTTTTTGAACTATCCACATATTTAAAATATTTTTTGTTGCTGCCATCTTCATTTTGTTGATATATTTTAAATTTAGTGTTTGAATTTCCTGAAGGTAATAATAGTTCTCCTGTTGCTTTATCTGTTTTTATAACTCTTAGTTTTCCTTTGTCAGAAGTTTCTATGTTAAATGTCTTGTTAATTACTTTATTTTCATTAGTAGATGTTGTTCGTGTATTGGTTGTACTCATTTTTTGAACGAATCCTGGTCCATCTTTGCAATGATAACTTGAATGTGTCCCACCACCTACTGCTGTACATTTATAATATTCTGTTACATTTTCTACTGTTTCTGTAGTTATTGCATTTTCAATCGTAATCTTTAAAGAAACACTTATTTCTTTTGCATTTTTAGGAGCTTGTATATTAAAGGTACCTCCTTTTTTATCAGAATTTGTCTTTTCGTTGGTTGCTGATGCATTACGAGATATTCTTTTGGTTCCCCCCTGTGGAATATAAGTAACAGTAACTTCATAACTATCAAATGTACCATTTAAATTAAATTTAAACCCTTCATAAATTTCTTTTCCTTGATTTGCACTTTTGGTGTCATTACGTTTGCCTGGTTCACTAGAAGTAACTTTGACTGGCGATTTTATTGTCTTCGAAGATATCGCTTGTATTTCTTCGTCATACTTTTCATAAAGATGCCATACTCCTGGTGCAGCACATTGTGACTTACCTGGCTCCATACAATAATAAAATCTACCATCATCTGCTGAAAAGGGACTATGTTCTCCCCATATATTAAGTGCACTTACCATACTAGATGTACTTATTACTAAAGTCATTAATAGTATGAATGTAAATATTTTTTTATTTTTTACTTTTTTCATTCCTAAAATCAATAAACTTACAAATCCAATTCCTAGTATAAAAAGAATAATATTTCTAACAAGTCCTGTTTTTATAGAAATGATAACATTTGCTTCGGAATAGTCATCTTCGCCTGCTTTCCTATTTCCTGCCACAGAATCTACATCTTTTAAATTTTGTACACTTTTGCTTGCATTTATTTCAGCCGTATTTATTATCGTTCCTGTATTTTGTGATGTCATTTTTTTAGTAACTGTTAATTTTAATTCTTTACTTTCTCCTGGCTGTATTTTTTCTCCTACTAAACTAGTATTTACTAAATTTCCTTTCGCATCTTTTTTCCATCCATGATTGGTAGCAGCTGAAACTTGCAAATCTTGTGAAACGTAATCTATGACTTCATCCACATAGGCTGTTACATTTCCTTCATTTGTTACTACGATTTTGTATTCAATTTGTACTTGTGTTTTGTCTATTTGTTTCGCTGCAATTTCTATCTTAGCTAATTTTTCATTTTGATATTGATATGTTTTTGTTTTATCATTTTTTACGGTTATTTGATTGATATATTTGTCTAGTTTTAAATCAAATCTACTATTAGCAACCAGTCCCATGTTAAGATTTTCGACATCAGAACGATCCATTTTTATGATATCCGTGATTCCAACTGTTCTTTCTTGCCCATTAATCGCCACTGTTTTTTTCATGGCATGAGAAGAATTTGTATTGGATCCATATGGGGTAAATTTAGTTGGCGTATAACTTCCTGTATCATATTCAAATAATACTAAATAATTCCCTTTCGGAATATTATTAAATTGATATTTTCCATTATCTGTTGTTTTAGTATTTTGTTGACTTGTATTGGTATTTGCATCATATAATGTTACTGATACATTTTGTATGGTTTCTTCTTCTGATTGTTTGATTCCATCTTCATTTTTATCAATCCAAACCATACCAGTTATATTATGATTTCCTTCAGAATCCGCATCGTTTGGATCGTCTGGATTATTTTCACCTGGAATCTCTCCTCCTATATCATCATTGCTATCATCATCTGGTTCATCATAATCTGGATCTTCTTCTTTTTCTACCAATATATAAAATTTGGAAAGATTGGTACTGGTAGTCTTTATCATTTTACCTGAAACAACCATATAATTTTCAATTTCTGTTGTTTCATCTACATCTATCGCAGTAGCAGTTACTGTTATCTCTAATGTTTTACCTGCTGGTATAATCATGCTAGTGTTAAATTCATTATGATTTTCTAATTCACTTACATTGATTTCTTCTGCTACTCTTTCGTACTGTACATTTTGTTCTTCTTCTAAATCATAAAAGGTATCACTTTCTACTCTTGTTGCTGGATCAGAAACAATAATATGATAAGCATCATATTGTAATGTAACATCTTCTAAAAATTCAGAATACTTATCTGTTATATTAACTACTGTTTTTACTTTAGATTCATTTTTTATAACATATTTATATTCAACAGTTTCACCTGGTGAAACCTTTTCTCCTTCTCTATTTAATGTTTGTGTTGCTGTAACATATTCTGGATAAGACATTCTTCTATTTTGGTTTGAAATATAAGTTTCGGTATCATCGGTGCTAACATGTAAAGTCATAGATAATGGGCATTCATTTACTTTATCATCAAAATTATTGGCTAGCATTCTTATTACGATCGTTCTTGTTTGTCCTGGTTTCATGGTATCTATTGATGCTACATATTTATTTTCTTCCTTGATTTCTCCAACAGGAATTAAATGTTGAACACCATCTTCATCATAGTATGAACCCTCTTTATCATAAAAAGTAGATTCTTCTAACGATAATTCTTTTTGCAATTTATTCGATTCTATTTTTACATTTTTTATTTCTTTATCTGTTAAATTAGTAACGTCTACATAGTAAAAAAATGAATTTCTAGCATCTCTACCAATGTAAGACTTCACAAAAACTTCCAATTCCGCTTCTTTAATGATATTATTTTTAGTTTCTTCCTGATAAATAGTATCATTAATTTTAGTAGTAATGGTATTGGATATATTTTTTTCACGATTACCATCTAATTCTTCTACTACAACTTCATAAAATGCCGTTTTTGTTTCTCCTGCTTCTATTTCCGTTATTGGCATAGTATAGGTTTTTACGTTTTCTTGTTTTTTATATTCATAATTTTCTATTAAATAGGTTCCAATATCTACGGTAGCATATGTTGTACCTTCTGGTACTTGTCCTTCTATGTTGATACCTGTTATTTTTTCTGAAGAATGATTGGTAATACTTACACCATATTTTATAATTTGTTTCTCATGTACTGTGTCACCATCATTTAATATTTTATCCCCTAAAACAGCCTCTGTTTTTACTTCTAATTCATCTGTATAATTTTTAGCTTGCGCTTCTATCTCATTTATCCCAAAATTAGCAACCTGTGGCTCTTCTGTCACTATCTGCTTTGCCATAATAGATTCTATGTTTACTTTTTGTTCTCCCTTTTGATTCTCTCTATTTTCTCCTATTTCATTTGCATAAGTCCAAGTTATATTAGTTTCTAAATTTTCAATATCATCTTTAATTATAATGGTAGCTGGAATTAAAATATTGGTTCCTTCCACAATAGAATCTGTAAAATATTCTTGTTGATTTCCTATTAATTGAATTCTAATAACTTTACCATTTTCTTGTTCTATTACTTCAGTATTTTGTACATTTAATCCATTATCATATAATAAAGAAACATCACCTAAAATGACTTTATCTACTTCTTCTGGTAATTTAATTTCCACAATAGGATTTCTAAATAAATTATATTTAGCATCATTGGCTACTAATTTAGCTATAAAATTCACCTTGTTTTGTGTATGATTACTCCATTGTGTTTTATCTATTGTTACGTCAATTTTTGTTTCAGAATCCTTAATTTCTATGATATTGTCATTTTCAAATTGATATATTTCTGTCGTTTCTTCTGCTACATTATTACAATGAATATCATTTTTAACTTGGATCTTATTGTTTTCTATTTCTGTTATGGTTTCTCTTATTTCTCTTTTATTTTGTAATAAAATGCTACCTAACTTAAATGGTTTACTGGTTTTTATGATTATTTTTTCTAATTCATCTTCATATGTAATTTCAAAAATACCATTTTCTTGTACTTCTGTATTTTTATTTACTTCTCCGAAGTATCTGACCATTTTCATTTAAGATCTGTAGATAGCCATCTTCTCCTAAAATAGATAATAATTGGTTTTTATTTATTTTCGTTGATTTATATATGATTTCTTCTATATCCATAGTTTCTTCGTTTTTATTCATAAAGTTATTTTGTGTATTAATAACGATTTCATCTGCTATCTCTTTTTTACTTATATCAATCGTTAAATTTTCAATAAATTCTGTTTTATATTTTGTGCCATTTTGATGATTAGAATTGATATATCCATTGTATATTTCACTTGTTTCTATTTTGGTAGATACTAAACCTGAAATATCTTCTGTCACAGTATAATTTTGTTTTATCTCTGTTTTTCTTACTGTTTCCTTGTTATTTGCTATATTGGTCTGAACAAATCCTGAAATCTCCAAGTTTCTTTCAACTTGATGATCACGATAGCAATCAGAATCATAGTAAAAGATAATCGTATAGGCATCCTTTGCACCATCTACTTTATCGCTGTACAAATTTCCATTTTCATCTTGCTTATTTTCTGTAACAATTTTTAGTTCTCCTTTTTCTTTATCATAAGTATATTGAAAATCTTTTGCTGTATCAGAACCATTCGTTGCTTTCGTAGCTTTTCCAATCACTTCTACATAAGTAGGATATTTATCTTCGATTTTAGGTGTCTTTAAGAAAACCCCCATTAATTTTAAGGGATGATAGTCTTCCTCTTCTTCATATTCAATTCCTGTTTTTAAATCAATTTGTAGTAGTGTACCCTTTTCGTTTTGTGTGTTATAATTCACATATTTTTCTATATTGATTTCGTATAATGGATTTATTTTAGATTCTTCCATTATCTCTTCTATCACTTCATTTGCTTGAGAAATAATTAATAATAATTGGCTATTCATCATTACTATTATTAAAATTAAAGCAACTATAATTTTTCTTATCAGTTCTCTCATTCTTGCTCCTCCTATGACAGATCTATTTACATTTTTCCTTAATTATATAGTACACACTATTTGACAGAAAATCAACGACCTTATTTTCCCATTTATTCGTTGCACTCCTTAGGCCTTTACGGAAGCAATTTTTCGCCTTTTTATGACTGTTTTTTTAAGTTTATTTTACAAATTTGCAATACTTGTAATATTTAATAGTAAAAATAGCGCTAACTTATTATTTACGTAAGTTTTGCCAATGTGCGACTGGGGAAGTGTGCCACTGGGGACGGACCTTTTTGGCA
>CAOJRU010000031.1 GCA_948442365.1 uncultured Clostridium sp. | reverse complement strand
CAACAGAAATGGGAGATATTCCAGTAAAAGTACCAAGAGATAGAAATGGAGAAATTAATTCAGATTTAGTTCCAAAATATTCTAGAACAGTAAATGGATTTGATGAAAAGGTAATTGCCATGTATGCTTTAGGTTTATCAGATAAAGACATACAAGAGCAAATAAAGGATATATTTGGCTGTAATTTATCTCCAGATATGATAAGTGATATAACGGATAAAATAATACCAGAAATCCAAGAATGGAAGAAAAGAAAATTAGAGGAAGTATACCCAATTATATTTATAGATGCTACTCATTTTCATGTGCGAGATAACGGACAAATTGTAAAGAAAGCAGCTTATGTAGTATTAGGAATAGATAGTGATGGTATGAAAAAGGTACTAGATATTACAATAGGAGAAAATGAAAGTGCAAAATATTGGATGACAGTATTGAATGGACTAAAAAATCGAGGAGTGCAAGACATTCTAGTATTATGTGCTGATGGTCTAACAGGACTAAAAGAGGCAATATCAGCCATTTATCCTAAAACAGAATATCAAAGATGTATCGTACATCAAATAAGAAACTCGTTAAAATATGTACCATATACAGACAAGAAAGAATTAGCCAAGGATTTAAAAACGGTGTATCAAGCATCTACAGAAGAAATAGCCTATACGAATTTATTAGAGTTAGATGAGAAATGGAAAAGTAGATATCCAGGAGCAATACAAAGTTGGATAGATAATTGGGAAGTATTAAGTGTATTTTTTAAGTTTTCAGCAGAGATAAGAAAAATCATGTATACAACAAATGCAATAGAAAGTTTAAATAGTACCTATAAAAGGATAAATAGAAACAGAAATGTATTTCCAACAGACATGTCATTACTGAAAGTTCTTTATTTATCAACATTAAAGGCAGAGAAAAAATGGTCAAGAATGATTAGTAAATGGGATTTATGTTTGTCTCAATTTAAAATTATGTATGAAGGTAGAATTTAGTTTTAAGCCTAAAAAATGGCTTAAGAAGGAAATTTCTTAAGCCCTATTAAATTTACACAACTTTTTCTAAAATCTTGATTTTTTAGAAAAATATTATTAAAATAAAATCAGTTATAAAAATATTAATTTATTTTAAGTTATCAATCGGAAGGAAATCCGATTTACACAACTTTTACGATAGTCTCGAAGAAAGCTTTGTAAACATTATATTGCCAGGATTATACGAAGCAATCAATGCTTTTAATTAATAAAAAATTAAAATTCCACATCAGAATTACGAATGCTCTGAATGTGGAATTTTTTTATATAGATTGCAAATATCACAATCGGTACATAAACTAATTCTATTTTCAAATACTAATTGTAAGGTATTAATAAATTCATCTACGGTATCATCTAACAAGTGAATATAAATTTTCTTTGGTAACAAGGTAAGTAAAGAATTTAAGGTGTAATCATTGGATGAAAAGGTAATATCACTCAAATACTTTGCTTTAAAAATATCATCTTTTACAATCATTAAATTTTTATTTTCATCTAACAAGAACGACTCAGAAGAAGAAAACACAATATGCACCATTTCACAGCCATAATCTTGAGAATTAATATATAACTTTAGTAAAGAAATAAACTCTAAGTATTCCTTTTCTATTACAAAATGATTGACAGCTTCATTTACAATATCATCTAAAAGAGATAGATAATTTTTTAATCTAAAATTGACAAAACCATTTAAAACAATAGAATTGTTGGTAGATAGAAAATCATAAAAAATATCATAAAGTGTTTTAAACTTTTTATCAAATAAACTAGAAAAATCATCTGCCATAAGTTCAAAGCAAATAGCCAAAATTTTATTTCTTTCCGTTGCATCAAAATAAAAATAATTTTGTAAAATTAGACGTTTTAATAAATCTTCTTCTAACTCATCTATTACAAGATAACAAAGAATCGAAGAAATTTTTGATAAGAAAAGAGGTTCATCATTGCCACAATAATGAATAATCGTATTTCGATAACTTTTGAATTCATTTTCAGAAAAATAAACGTTTCTTAAATCTATATGATTAAATTCATTTAGTAGATAATTAATCAAATCAGAATCATTTGTCTTAATACATAGTGATTTCATATAAAAATTCCCCTTTCCCATAAAATTAGTATCTACTAAATTTAAAAACTTATACATTATAGTATGTAGAAAGGAAAATTTTGTGAGCGTCGTTTTGGGTGTCCATGTTAAAGTTAAACCCACGCTCCTGATCCGAATTACTAAAAAATAGAATGCCAGATGTGGCGGCAGATTCTGAAAAACTGTATAAGATTAGCATAAAAATTTTAAAACTGAGAGCCCTATTTATTGTAAGGGGATCTCAGTTTTATAATAACATCATAGATAAAGCATATAATCTATATCAGGAAAGACACAGTCTTTTTTTGAAATATCTTTTAAAAATGCCTCATCAATCTTATTATCTTTTATTTGTTCATACAATTTTGTAAATCTTCCAATATGATCTTTAATCCTTTTTTTGGCGTAATCAACCATGGTTCCATTTGTGATAATAAAGAGCCAATCACTACTTTGAGCCAATAGTAATTCCCTAGCACATTGATTTAAAGCTTTTTTTTGTAGTCCTTTGGCATTAGGATAAAGGGAAGCTAGTTCACACATTCGATCGCCTGCTACATGCAAGTGCCTATGGACATAGTCATTGGTAGGATTTAGCCATACTTCACTATAACCATTAGCACCCCAGCTAGAACGACAAGGAGAAGCTTCTTGCATATTGGGATATTTGTCAAGATATTCAGAAGGTGTGATTAATTCAAAATTACAATCATCGTAATAAATTTTCTTAAATAAAATATATAACCAATAAGGTCCTTCGTACCACCAATGCCCATAAAGTTCAGCATCATAAGGGCATAAAATGATAGGTGGTGTATCCATATATTGTGAAAGATTATTGATTTGAGAGTTTCTACTGTCTAAAAAATGGCCAGCTTGTTTTTCGGCAGAATCCATAGCCCATTGAGGATTATAATAATCTTTAAAGTCAGTATCGCCTGTAATACGATAATATTTAATTCCTGTATGAACTCTTACGCCATTATGGGCAATATAAGGTTTTATATATTCGTAATCAGCCTCATAGCCAATATCGCGATAAAATTCTCTATAATTGTAATCACCAGGATAGCCATTAATGGAACTCCATACTTGCCTAGAAGATTCTATGTCACGTCCAAAGGCGATGACACCTTCTGGTGAAACAATAGGAGCAAATGTGCCATAGATAGGAGTTGGGTTGGCATATAAAATGCCATGCGATTCCGTAATAATATAATCAATTCCAAATTCTTTTAGATACTTGTCAGCTTCTGGGACATAACCACATTCAGGAAGCCAAATGCCACGAGGTTTTCTTCCAAAATATTTTTCGTAGGTTTGTACACCAACAGCAATTTGTGCTTTTACCGTTTTTTCATTGACATATAAAATAGGAAAATAGCCATGTGTGGCACCACAGGTAATAATTTCTAGTACGCCAATATCTTGAAAGTGTTTAAAGGCTTCAATTAAATTACATTTGTAAATGTCTTTAAACAAGTGTAAATCATGGGAATATCTTTCTAAGTAATAATGAGAAAGCTGATTTAATTTTTTGTCACCAGCGGTTCTTTTGACTTCTTTTTTCGATAGCTCAATTAATTGTTCCAAATAGTGAATGTATTTTTTTTGTAGTAATTTATTGTCTAACATAGAAAGTAAAGGAGGAGTCATAGACATGGTAATCCTAAAGTTTACACCTTCCTCTACTAATTTTTCAAAATTGGTTAGAAGAGGGATATAGGTTTCTGAAATAGCTTCATATAACCAGGATTCTTCCAAATAGTCATCACTTTCTGGATGATGGATAAAGGGAAGATGGGCATGAAGAACAAAACTTACATATCCTTTTTTTTCTTGCATAATAGATTCTCCTTTGTTTTTAGATTTCATGTGCGATGATAAGAATTCGAGAATTTGATGAATGAGAGTCAAGTTCCCTATAAGATAAAAAAGTTGCTATTTTAATTAGTAGCAACTTTTATTGAAATTTTGATGAAAGACTTTCAGAAGAAGGATTGCCAGAAGAGGGATTAGATAAGTTATATAGTTCTTCTATATTTTCATCTTGGTAAATTGCTTTATATAAATCATAAATATTGTATATTTTTCCCATATTTCTGAGAAATGAGATAGAGGATATTTGTTTTTCTGTTTTCTTACCTGTTTTTACATTTCTGAAATAAACCATTTTTTGTTGATGATCAAATAAAATTCTATCATTGGGAGCTTCCATTCCATTTGAAGTAGTAACATAAATATAATCAGTATTTAATTTTTCTGTTTTTACAATGGGTTTTCTGCCAAGTTCAATTCTATAATCGCATTTACTGTCTGCTACATGCAAATACCAACTATTGGCGAAATCATTGATTTCTACTTCAAAGCTATAATCTAAGGTATCATTATGAACAATTAAAATAGGTCTTGTTGTTTCAAAAAAATTATCTCCATATTGTTTTTGAAAACTTTTTCTGTCTTTGTCTGAAATATCCCAATAAATAAAAAGATTGGTAGGAGTTTGTGCCAAAACTTTTACAACGGTTTGGTTATAACGATAAGGTAAATCATAATATTCTACAATATCTACTTTTTTCGATGTGGTTTTTCTTTTGGTTGTTGCAGAACTTTTTTTAGTCGTTGTTTTACTTGTAGTTGATTTCTTAGTGTTTTTTTGGATGGTGGTGTCCGAAGTTTTCTTTTTGCTGGTATTACTACTTTTTGCCGTATTTGTTACTTTTGTTTTGGTAGTCGTTGCTTTCTTTTTGGAAGTAGCTTTTTTGGCTTTTGGAGTAGATGTATTGGTTTCATTTTCTAATTCTTTTTGTTCTTTTGTTTTTCTTGGCATTCTTTTCCTCCTATGTGTTCTCATTCTTTCTCACCTATCTTATACTAAAAGTCAAAGAAATTCAAGTAAATTTGACAAAGTTTTCGATAAATTTTAGCAAAAGCCTTTTAAAAAACAACAAAATAGTATAAAATAGTAAAAAATAATAAATTAGGAGAGGAATATGAACAAAAAATGGCAAATATACGAAACCAACGAAAATAAAATACAAGAAATACAAGAAAAATACCAGTTAAATAAGTTATTAGCCACTATTTTAGTTAACAGAAATATAACCGACAAAGAGGATATACGATTATTCTTAGAGCCAACACGAAATGACTTTCATGATCCATTTTTAATCACAGACATGAAAAAAGCAGTGGAAAGAATCGTACAAGCCATAGAAAAACAAGAAAAAGTCACCATTTATGGTGACTATGATGTAGATGGAATAACCAGCATAACCGTATTAAAAAGTTTTTTACAAGATAGAGGATTAGAGGTTGAAAGTTACATTCCCAATCGATTAGAAGAAGGTTATGGATTAAATCAACAAGCAATTGGGAAAATTGTAAAGAGTGGATGTCAATTAATGATAACGGTTGACTGTGGTATATCAGCCATAGAAGAAATTAACTATGCCAATTCGCTAGGAATACAAACCATTGTAACCGATCATCATGAGCCAGGAAGCGAATTGCCAGCAGCCTTAGCAGTCATTGACAATAAAAGAAAAGATAGTAACTATCCCTTCCGAGAATTAGCAGGGGTAGGAGTGGTTTTTAAATTAATTCAAGCCATTGGAATTTCTTTAGGATTAAAAGAAGAAGAATATTTAAAATATTTAGACATTGTTTGTGTAGGAACCATATCAGATATTGTACCATTAGTGGATGAAAATAGGGTCATTGCTAAACTTGGTCTCATGTTAATTCGTCAAACGAAAAATATAGGATTACGTTCTATTATCCATTCATCAGGATATAGCAAAATAGACTCTAATAGTATTTCTTTTGGCATAGCGCCTAGAATTAATGCTTGTGGTAGAATGGGAAAGGCAGAAGAAGCATTAGAACTATTATTATCTAAAAATTATAATCATGTTAGTGAGTTAACCAGAAATTTAAATGAACATAATCGCATTCGACAAGAAACAGAAAAAAATATTTTTGAAAATGCGGTCAAACAAATTGAAGAAGAAAACTTAAATCAAAACAATACCATTATTGTAGGAGGAGAAAATTGGCATCATGGTGTCATTGGAATTGTATCTTCTAAAATTACGGAAATGTATTTTAAACCAAGTATTTTGTTAAGTTTTGAGGAAGATGGAATCGGAAAAGGATCAGGAAGAAGTATACCAGGATTTGACTTACATGATGCCTTAATGCAATGTGCCGATACCATAGAAAAATTTGGTGGTCATAGTATGGCAGTAGGAATTACTGTACGAAAAGAAAACTTTTTGAAATTCCGAGAAGAGTTTGAAAAAATTGCTTCCCAAGCTCATATTGATGAGATTATGCCAGTGATTCAAGTAGACAGTAAAATTGATGTAAAAGATATTAACAAAGATATGGTGGAGAGCTTGAAACAGCTAGAACCTTTTGGAGAAGGAAATAGAATGCCAGTTTTTGTATTTAAAAATTTAAGGATTGATTCCATTCGAGCTTTGTCAGAAGGAAAACATCTAAAGTTGACATTAAAAGATAATAATACCATTATGAATAGTATTGGTTTTAATTTGGGTCATTTAGCAGAGGAATATCGCATTGGTGATAAAATTGATGTAGTAGGCGTGCTAGAGATCAATAGTTTCAATGGTGTGGATAGTTTGCAAATTAATATGAAAGATGTTATGCGTTCTTTATAAATAAGTTATTTATATTACATCATAAATAAACATAAAAAAACAATGGGGTGAAAAAATGCAAGAAGAGATAACCATACAAGAGGTAATCAAAAAGAGAAAAGAGCATGGAAGAAAAATAGATATAAAATTAATTATGAAAGCATTTGATTATGCAAGCAGTCATCATGGTGAGCAATGCAGGCGTTCAGGCGAACCTTACATCATTCACCCTCTTAATGTTGCCTATATCTTAGCCGATATTGGATTAGATGATAGTACGATTTGTGCTGCCCTTTTGCATGATGTAGTAGAAGACACAGAAGTAACGGATGCTGATATACGACAAGAATTTGGAACAGAGATTGCAGAGATGGTAAAAGGAGTTACCAAATTAGGTTCTGTACAATTTGCTTCCATAGAAGAGCAACAAGTAGAAGACTACCGAAAAATGTTTTTAGCGATGGGAAAGGACATTCGAGTTATTCTAATCAAATTAGCAGATCGACTTCATAATATGAGGACATTAAAATATTTAAAAAGAGATAGGCAAATTGCCAATAGCAAAGAAACAATGGAATTATATGCACCATTAGCCAATCGACTAGGATTATATTCTATTAAATGGGAATTAGAAGATTTAGGATTCAAATATTTATATCCAGAGGAATATCATGAATTAGTAGAAGGCATCAACAGAAAAAGAGAAGAAAGATTAAAATTCATTGAGAAAATCATGAATGACATTCGACAACAACTAAAAAAGCAAAAAATAGAAGCAGAAGTTACACGGGAGAGCAAAACATCTATATAGTATTTATCGAAAAATGAAAAGAGATAACAAAACCCTTGACCAAATTTATGACTTATTTGCTTTGCGTATCTTAGTTCACTCGATCAAAGACTGTTATGCTGCCTTAGGGGTCGTGCATGAAATGTATAATCCTATGCCAGGAAGATTTAAAGACTATATAGCAGTACCAAAACCTAATATGTATCAATCCATCCATACTACTTTAGTAGGAGACAAAGGAACACCATTTGAAGTACAAATACGTACTTGGGATATGCATCGCATTGCGGAATTTGGTATTGCCGCTCACTGGGCTTACAAAGAAGCTAATTATTTTGGAAAAAAGACATCTGTCAAAGTAGAAGAAGATAAACTAGCCTGGTTAAGAGAAACCTTAGAATGGCAAAAAGAAATGCAAGATCCACAAGAATTTTTAAATACCTTAAAAACCGAATTATTCGAAGATGAAGTATATGTATTTACACCCAAAGGAGCTATTAAAGTTTTACCAAGAGGAGCTACCCCAATTGATTTTGCTTATCTAATCCATGCAGAAATTGGGCATCACATGACAGGATGTAAAATAAATAGTAAAATGATGCCAATTATAACACCTCTAAAAAATGGAGACATTGTTGAAATTATCACATCCGATCATTCAAAAGGACCAAGTAGGGATTGGCTAAAATTTGTAAAAAGTACCAGTGCTAAAAATAAAATTCAAAGTTGGTTCAAAAAAGCACAAAAAGCTGAAAACATTGAAAGAGGAAAAGAGCTAATTGAGAAAGAGTTAAAAAGAATTGGCTTTACACATGCAGATTTATTCAAAACAGAATACATGGAACCTATGTTAGACAAATATAAATATAAAAACGTAGAAGAGATGTATGCAGCAGTTGGATTTGGTGCCAATTCCTCCGTAAAAGTCATTGCTAGAATGTTACAAGAATATCGAAAAGAGCATGAAGAAGAAAACATTGAAGCAAAAATAGAAGAATTAGCCAAAGCAAGAGCAAGAAAGCCAAAGCCATCCAATTCAGGAATTATCGTAAAAGGAATTGACAATTGTCTCGTAAAATTATCAAAATGTTGTAATCCCCTTCCAGGAGATGAAATTGTAGGTTACATCACAAAAGGAAGAGGTGTATCTGTTCATAGAAAAGATTGTGTCAATATAGGAGAATTATTGGCAGAAGAAAATAGAATGATAGATGTAGAATGGTATAGTGAGCAGGAATCATCTTATCAAGTAGACATAGAAGTTTATTCAAATGACAGAAGCGGGCTATTGATGGACGTTTTAAAAGAAATTGGAACCACAAAAACAAAAATATTAGGAGTTAATACCAAAACAACGAAAGAGAGAATTGCTATTATGGATATTACATTAGAAATTGAAAATTTAGAAGAACTGAATAAAGCACAAAAGGCAATTCGAAAAGTTAATAGTGTATATGAGGTAAGGAGAAAAAAATGAAATTAAAAGAACTGAAGATAGATACTTGGATAGGAGATCCAACCAATTGCTATATTATAGTGGATGAAGAATCAAAAGAAACCATGGTAATTGATCCAGCAGGAGAAGTGAATAAAATAGAACAACTAATTCATATTATGGAAGGAAAGTTGAAATATATTTATTTGACCCATTGTCATGGTGATCATATATTAGGAGTAGCAGAATTGAAAAACAATTGTGGGGGAAAGATATTAATTCATAGAGAAGATAGTGAAGGCTTAAATAATCCTGAAATTAATTTGACTCCTTATATTGGAGTAGGGGAAATTGAATTAGAAGCAGATTCTAGAATAGATGATGGAGATTTCATTCATTTAGGAAATTTACCGTTTAAAGTGTTTCATACACCAGGTCATACACAAGGGAGCAGTAGCCTTTATTGTGAAAAAGAAAATTGTTTGTTTTCAGGTGATACCATTTTTAGAGGAACTTGGGGAAGAACCGATTTACCTACTTCTAGTAGAGAGGCTATTATGAAGTCAATTGAGAATAAAATCATGTCTTTACCAGATGAAACCATTATTTATCCAGGTCATGGCATGATGGCTATGTTAAAAGATGAAAAACCAATTTATTTAGAACTAAAACCGAAACTATTTTAAACTACATTTTCGATATTTATAGTTAGAATAGAAAAGCGAATAAATGAAACCAGAACAAAATTAGCATGAAAAATATAGAATTAAGAAAGAAAGTGATGAGATGAATAAAACAGAACCAAGAACTTTAGCGGGATTTATGGAATTGTTACCAAATGAACAAATATTGTTTAATCAAATGAAAGCGAAAATAGAATGTACGTATCAAAGATTTGGATTTTTACCATTAGACACGCCAGTTATTGAATTATCCGAAGTATTGTTAGCCAAAGCAGGAGGCGAAACAGAAAAACAAATTTATCGTTTTACCAAAGGAGAAACTGACCTTTCTTTGCGATTCGACTTAACGGTTCCATTATCTAAATATGTAGCTAAAAACTATGGCAATTTAAGTTTTCCTTTTAGAAGGTATCAAATTGGGAAAGTTTATCGTGGAGAAAAAACACAAAAAGGTAGATTTCGAGAATTTTATCAATGTGATATTGACATCATAGGAGATGAACAATTGGATATTATTAATGATGCTGAACTTCCTAGTATTATCTATACCATATTGAAAGAACTAGGATTTGATGATTTTACCATTTGTATTAATAATCGTAAAATATTGAATGGATTGTTTGAAAGCTTAGGACAGAAAGAAAATGCTGTCCAGATATTAAGAATAATTGATAAAATTGACAAAATAGGAAAAGAAGCGGTTATTGAAGAATTAGCAAAGATACGCTTACCAAAAAGTGAAATTGAGAAAGTTATGGATTTTATAGCCATAGATGGCACATCGGATGAGAAAATTGAGAAGTTAAAAAAATTAGAAGTTAATAATGAGGTATATGCGAGAGGAATAGAAGAACTAAAAGAAGTAATTAAAAATATTCGATTATTTGGTGTGCCAGAACGTAATTTTAAAGTAGACTTAACCATTGCAAGAGGTTTGGATTATTATACAGGAACCGTTTACGAAACTTTTTTGGACGATTATCGTGAAATTGGAAGTGTGTGCTCTGGTGGAAGATATGAAAATTTAGCAGAATATTATACCGATAAGAAATTGCCAGGAGTAGGAATATCGATTGGATTAACTAGATTATTTTATAAATTAAATGAATTGAATTTAATTCATGCTGAACAAAAATCAATGGCACAAGTGTTGATTATACCTATGGTAGAAGATTTAGAAAAGCCAATTCAACTAGCAACCGATTTGAGAAATTTGGGAGTTAGAACAGAAATTTATCTGAATGATAAAAAGCTAAAGGCTAAGTTTAAGTATGCCGATAAATTAAAAATTCCTTATGTTATTGTTATGGGTGAAGATGAGCTAGCTGCTGATACAGTAAATATGAAGAATATGGAAACTGGTGAAGAAAAGAAAATTCCATTGCAGGCTACTCAAATTCAGGATAATATTATATAGTTTATAGAAGAGTAAAGTTTTTTGAAGCTTTATTCTTTTTTATGATTGAATGGGATAGGCTTGATAATGGCTAAGTAAGTAACTATTTTTTTCTTGCCATAATTTGACTTTTTATGAAAAATATATTATAATTATGTATACAGGTAGAAGTATGCCTGTTTGTTGAAATTCGTCCGCAATAATTAATAATAAGAATGCGGCTTTATTATATATAAATATATTATTTTATCAAGCCTATAATTTTAGCTTGGTAAATAACTAGTAGTTCGTCCGCTAAAGGAAATTATTGAAGCGGCTTTATAATAGATTATCGTTGCCAATGTATTGGTACGATGAAAAAATGATCTTATAGATTGCAACTGGAAACAACGTGCATTAAATCTTGCACAGCACATTGAAAATTAAAAATGGAGGAAACCAATATGAAGAATGAAAACAACAAACGGAATAATGTAGCATGGAAGATTACAGGTACAGCTGCAATTCTTGCAGTAGTTTTGCTCATTTGCTGCTTTTGTAGCTGCAACGGAGAGAAGCAGAAAGGAATGTTGAACGGCTGGAAGTGGGATTTTGATTGGATCATTGATGAAATAGAAGAAAATGACAAGAAAGAAGAAGCAGAAAATAAGCAGGAAGAAGCAGAAAACAAGCAGGAAGAAGCAGAAAACAAGCAGGACAGACAGGAAACAGATACTGACAACGAAGATTCAGAGGAACCAGAAACCAACAATCAGAGTAATAAAGATTCAGGCAATTTACAACAGCCAGTAGGCCAGGTACCAGGAAACCAAAAGCCAGAAGTTCCGAAGGATGGTGACGAAGAAATACAATCACCGATTACACCGTTAGACATAATCGTTGAGTTACCGAAAAATCGGGTATATGACAAAAATGAAAAGCCTGTAATAGCCTATTTTGTAAAAGGTGTTACCGGAACGATTGATATAAAATACTACAGAAAAGGTTATGGAGTAGGGTTGATGAATAACAAGCCAATCGACAAAGGAACCTATTATGTAGTAGTGACAGCAGAAGGGAATGGTAAGTTCTGTGGAAAAGCAACTGTTACTATAATATTAAAGATTCTTCCAAGACCACTTACCAAAGCAGATGTCATAATAAACCCACCTAAAAATTTGGTATATGATGCAGAAGAAACCAAAGAGGCAGAAGTGAAGTTGAGAAAAGGAGTGACAGGGAAAATCCTCAGTGTCAAGTATATAGGAGATAAGCTGGATGAGAATGGGAAACCCCGAGATAAAGGAACCTATTATGTAGTAGTAAGAGCAAAGGGAACAGGCAATTATGATGGAGAGGTTACAGTCACAGTGGAATATACAATTACTCCGAAGTCAATCACAGCATCAGATGTCATCATAAACCCACCTAAAAATTTGGTATATGATGCAGAAGAAACCAAAGAGGCAGAAGTGAAGTTGAGAAAAGGAGTGACAGGGAAAATCCTCAGTGTCAAGTATATAGGAGATAAGCTGGATGAGAATGGGAAACCCCGAGATAAAGGAACCTATTATGTAGTAGTAAGAGCAAAGGGAACAGGCAATTATGATGGAGAGGTTACAGTCACAGTGGAATATACAATTACTCCGAAGTCAATCACAGCATCAGATGTCATCATAAACCCACCTAAAAATTTGGTATATGATACAAAAAACAAAGAGCTAGAAGTGAAGTTGAGAGAAGGAGTGACAGGGCAGATCCTCAGTGGCAAGTACACAGGAGAAAACCTGGTTAATGAGAAACCTGTAAATGCTGGTTTTTACATTGGAAGTTTTACCGTAGAAGGCAGTGGAAATTATACTGGAAAAGTAACAGTAACCTTTGAATTTTCAATCAAGAAAGCAAAGATAGACGAAAGTAACATTGTATTTTCCGATCAAACCTTTGTATACAATGCGAGCAGATCATATTCTTTGAAAGTAGAAGGCTCGCCAGTACCAGTTTGGTATGAAAATAATGAGCAAACAGAAGTAGGAGAACATGAAGTTACAGCTTACTTTGTTGTAGATAGTAACCATGAACCAATTGCTCCGAGAAAAGCAATTTTGACCATAAAGTCTTCAACAGGGGGAAATCCTGGAGAAGAAAAACCAATTCCGCCAACGGATGAAGATACAAGCAAGCCTGTAAATCCAGATGAAGGTGAGCAAGTACCACCAGTGGAGGAAGACAAAAAGGATCCCGAAGAGGGTGAACAGCCACCAGCAGTTGGAGAGGAAGAAAAAGATCCTATAGAAGGTGAACAGCCACCAGCAGTTGGAGAGGAAGAAAAAGATCCTATAGAAGGTGAACAGCCACCGGCAGTTGGAGAGGAAGAAGAAGATCCTATGGAAGGTGAACAGCTACCAGCAGTTGGAGAGGAGGAGCCTGTAGAAGGCGAGCAAACACCTCCTCAGGTTTCAGATGATGTCATAGAAGAAGACATCCAGAAAAATCCGTTAGAAGAGGTGAATGAGGATATAACCTTATTGCCATTATCCATTAAATCGATTCAGGCAGCAATTGCCACCATAATCGTTAATAATATAAATCATTTTTATGCATGAGATCATTTTTATCTCCCCCCAGCCGTTTCAAGGCCTGGGGGGAGAATTTTCATTTAGAAAGAAAATTTTTGTAAATTTATTTCTTAATATAAATATCTAAAAAGTTTAATTCAAAAAAATAATTTTTTATATTCATCATTTTTAATGTCATAGGAGTCGAATAAAATCCAATAAAACTAGAAAAGATGCAAAAGAATTACAAAAGAATTACAAAACAAACAAAAAAATTACAAAAAAATTACAAACATATTGCAAAAAAAAGAAGAATGTATTATAATAGTAATATATGGTGTATGAATAGATAACATAATACGCCGTATTATAATATTATTTCAAATTAGGAGGAAATAAGGATGTCTAGTTTTATTCAAAATCAAAAACAAAAAGTAATTATTATAATAATTACAATGATTATGATGATTACTGGAATACCAGTTTTTACATTAGCAGCAGAAGATACACAACCACCCAAAGTAGTAATTAACGTAAAATCTGGAAGAATTAAAGTAGGAAGTGAAGTAAGCTTCACTGCCACAGATGAATCAGGTATATTTAACCTGTATTACATGTGGGATCGTAGGATTGATAAAAAGAGTAGTGACTTAAAGCAATCTATAGACGTTCCAGAGGGACACACAGAATACACATTCACAATACCAGTCCCATTTACAGAACAAGAGTTAGGATTACATGAAATCAGTGTAGCAGCACGTGATGATAAAATGAATCTTACAACGTGGATTGATATACCATATTACATAGTAGCAGAAGATGTACCAGATGACTATGTGGATAATGAACAACCAAAAATTATCCGTAATATGCCAGACGACTATCCAGTTCATGAGTCAACCATACCACAAGGTAGAAAAATAAAAATAGGATTGGAAGACGAAAATGATGTATACTGGTTAGCTTATAAATGGTGTAAAGAACATACATCTGACTATGTAACTGGTTCTACTGTTGTATACAAACCAGGCAATGAATTTATATTTACAGCGCCAGACGAAATAGGAGATTGGTATTTACAATACTATGCTGTTGACGGTGCTAATAATGTAAGTAAAGGATATTGGACAAAATACACAGTAGCAGACATGGAAGCACCAGTATTAACATTAAATGGTGCAGAAGCTATGGATGTAAACTTAAATGAAACATTCGTAGATCCAGGTGCAAAATGGACAGATAACGAAGACGGTGAAGGAATTGTCTATGCAAATGAGCCAATAGACACAAGCAAAGTAGGTCCACAAACACTAACTTATACCTATACAGATAAAGCAGGAAACGTATCTAATACAGTTTCAAGAGTAGTAACAGTAGTAGGACCACGAATTACATATGAATTAACACCACCAACTAAATTAAGTTATTTTGTAAATGATAACTTAGACTTAACAGGAGCGCAAATAAAAGTTATTGGTAGAAGAGGAGAAGTAAGTTATGTAGAGCCAACAGCAGAAATGTTTGATGGTTTTTCAACGAGCGCGCCAGGAGCATTTAGAGTATACTTCAGATATGAAACAGGAAACGCTCTTTACAAATATAATGTTACAGACTTTATTTCTCAAATCTTAGAAGTAGTTCCGCCAACTAAAACAACTTATGTATATGGAGAAGAACTTGACTTAACAGGTGGAAAACTTAAAGTTGAAATGGCATCTGGAGCCATAGAAGAAGTTGAGTTAACAACAGATATGGTTACTGGATATGACAGCACATGGTTAGGGGAACAAGACCTAATGATTGAATATGAAGGAATGACAGAATTCTTAACCATAACTGTAAATAAAAGAGAAATTTCAACAGAAGACCTAGCTGTTACCATGCCAGAAAATCTAATCTATGATGGAATGGCAAAACCAGTAACAGTAGTAGCAAAAAATGACGAAATAGCAGATGGAATAGGAAATATTACTGTAAAATATTATCCAGTAGTAGATGGAGTAGAAGGAGAAGGAACCACAGAAGCTCCAATCAATGCAGGAGAATACAAAGTAAAAGTAGAGATAGCAGAAGGTGAATACTATGGAGCTGTTAGCAATTTAGAAGTAGGAACCTTAAAAATAACAACAGACGACTATGATATGAGCCAAGTAACCTTTGCAGACAAAGAGGTAGGATATACAGGAACTGCACAAACAATAGAAATTTCAGGAAACTTACCAGAAGGTGTAAGTGTAAACTATACTTATAAAGATAGTGAAGGAAATGACATTCAAGCAAAAGACGTAGTAAATGCAGGAACTTATACAGTAACAGCACACTTTACAGGAGATGCCAACCATAATGCAATTTCTGATAAAGAAGCAACCTTAACCATTAATAAAGTAGCATACGAATTACCAGAAAACGTAAGCTTTAATAATGATGTCGTAAATTATGATGGAAAAGCACATGAAATCACAGTAGAAAACTTACCAGAAGGAATTAGTGCAACCTATACAAATAATGTAGGAACCAATGCAGGAACCTATAATGCAGAAGCAACCTTTGTATTAAGTGAAGCATTACAAGTAAACTATTCAGCAGTAGAACCAGCAACGATGAATGCAACTTTAACCATTAATAAAATAGCTTATAAATTACCAGAAAACGTAAGCTTTAATAATGATGTTGTAGATTATGATGGAAAAGCACATGAAATCACAGTAGAAAACTTACCAGAAGG
>CAOJRU010000030.1 GCA_948442365.1 uncultured Clostridium sp. | reverse complement strand
AGGATTTTATTGTTTACTTTTCAATGTACTTTTTCTGTCCCGTTTTTGTGGGACGGATTGCATTATACTATACCTTTTTTATTTTGTCAACACTTTTTGACAATTTTTTAAAAATATTTTTTATTTCCTATTTTGCTTTAAATTTAGAGCAAAATAAAAAATTAGTAATCACTGTTTATATTATATTCTTTGTGTTTTATTTTTATTACTAATTTCTTAGTTATATTTTTATTTTTTGTCTGTCGCAAGGTACTTTCTTATAATATCATGTTTATTTTTCAAAGTCAATACTTTTTTGCAAACTTTTTATGGAAATTTTATACTTTTTCTGTATTGTCTTTTTTATATAAACTCAGTGCTTTTTTATCTTATCATTTTCCTTGTTTTATGTCAATACTTTTAATTGGATTTTCTCTTGGTATTTTTTTCTATTTACACTAGGTAACCTTATTTCTCTTCTAATTGCTTCGTTCTTCTTCATTCTATAATCTTATATTTCTACAAGTATTAAATCATCTCCTATACATTTGATGTTTTTCCATGGTATTACAATTTCATTATTTTGTGAAAATAGGTTTAATACTTTGTTACTTCCAGGCACAATGATAGATGTTATTGTTCCTGTCTCTAGATCTGCACATACATCTTGCACATATCCTAATCTTTTTCCATTATTAATATTTACTACTTCTTTATGCTTAAAATCTAAACCTTTATCTTGCATTTTACTTCTCCTTTATTTTTTCTTCTCTATCATATATATTCATTTTTTATTTTTTTATTTCCAATATTTATAGATAAAAAATATAGGATATAGAATACTCTATATCCTTCCCCCATTTATATTTCGAGAACAAAAGATTATATTTTCATACTTTTTTATTTATAAAATCTTTTTATATGAACAATCGCACTTTTCTCTAATCTAGAAACTTGAGCTTGAGAAATTCCAATTTCTTCTGCCACTTCCATTTGTGTTCTCCCATCAAAAAATCTTTTTACCATGATCATTCTCTCTTTTTTATTTAATTTTTCTAAGGCTCCTTCAATTGCCATTTTTTCCGTCCATGCTTCGTCTGTATTCTTACTATCTTTTACTTGATCTTCTATAAAAATACTTTCTGCTCCATCACTATATACTGGTTCTTGTAGAGATACTGGATCTTGTATGGCATCAAAACTAAAAGCCACCTCTTCTTTTTCTACTCCTAATTCTTTTGCAATTTCTTCTATTTTAGGTTCTCTACCATGTTCTTTTGTATATCTTTCTTTAAATTGGATTGCTTTATATGCTAAATCTCTTACCGATCTACTAACTCTTATACTATTGTTATCTCTTAAATATCTTTTTACTTCTCCCACGATCATTGGCACAGCATACGTACTAAATTGCACATTTTGGCTTAAATCAAAATTGTCAATGGCTTTGATTAATCCTACACATCCTACTTGAAACAAATCATCTGCTGCTTCTCCTCTTCCATAGAATCTTTGTATCACGCTTAATACTAATCTTAAATTCCCATTAATAAATATATTCCTTGCTTCTTCATCTCCTGCTTTTATTTTTATGAATAATTCTTGTTTTTCTTCTCTACTTAATACTGGCAATTTTGATGTGTTGACTCCACATATTTCTACTTTGTTGTTTAACAAAAGAAAAACCTCCTTTGAATTTACTTATTTTAAGTATTTCCAAATTTGGTTTTTTTATGCTTTTTTATTTCTGAATTTCAGTTATTGGGATAACGTTAGGTAAAAGAAAAGGTGACATTTGCCCCCTAATTTTAACCTATTTTACTAGCAATTTCTTTTTTCATCTTACCAATAATCTTTTTTTCTAATCTTGATATGTAACTCTGTGAAATGCCGCAATTCATCTGCCACCTCTTTCTGGGTTTTTTCTTTTCCTGTTTGAAATCCAAATCGCATTTCCATAATATTTTTTTCTCTATCATTTAATTTACTAATAGAAGCTCTCAAAAGTGTTTTATCCACTTCATCTTCCAAATTTCGCGATGTAACATCTGGTTCGGTTCCTAATATATCAGACAAAAGAAGTTCATTTCCATCTCCATCCTTATTTAACGGTTCATCAATAGAAACCTCGCCTTTTATTTTATTATTTTTTCTCAAATACATTAATATTTCGTTTTCAATACATCTGGACGCATAAGTAGCCAATTTAATCTTTTTATCTGAATTAAAAGTATTAACACCTTTCATTAATCCAATGGTTCCTATGGATATTAAATCCTCAATCCCAATGCCTGTATTTTCAAATTTTTTAGCAATATAAACTACCAATCTTAAATTTCTTTCTACTAACTTCTGTCGAACTGCTAAATTATCTGGCTCATTTAATTGTTCAATTAATTCTGCTTCTTCTTCTGGTGGCAAAGGTGGTGGAAGAGTTTGACTTCCAGCTATATAAAATATGGGTAAATACTCTATTTCATCTTTTTCATTCATATATTTTGCACAAATGGTATTAATCCCATTCTTCACAAACTCAAAAATATTCATTTTCTTTTCAACTCCTTTCAAATTATTAGTTGCCATTTAAACTTAGGAATACATTGGCACCTTACATCAGCTCTATTCCCATCAAAGCTCGATACTCTCCTCTTTTTGTTAAGGATTTATTGTAAATTCCTACAATAATACCCTCTTTCTTTTCTTCCTTATCGTTCCCTTTTATTTTAATGGCATCTGCTCTTATTCCTAACAACATACCATTTTGTTTTCCTAAAGAAGAAAATGGTATAAATTTCAGCTTTGTTCTATATTCTTCTTTTATGTTTTCTGGTATCTCTTCAAAATCACCTCCTAGTAATTCTTCTAAATGATTTAAGATTTCTTTTGGTATACAATCATATAAAAGTGTATGTTCTACTACAATTACAGGTGTATTGGTTATTGGTTCTTTTAACAAATTTCCTGTATCTATCATGGCAGTTGTTTCTATGTTCTTTCCATTTAATTGAATTTCTATTTCACAGAACATATCTTTTTTTGTAATCTTTGATTTTACAACAGTAAATGCTGTCATGATAATAATAAAAGCAATAATGGCTCCTAGTATGATTGTTTTTAATGGATACGTTCCCAAAAATAATCCATTTTTCATTAATATTTCTTGTGGTTTCATAAAATAAATAAGTGCAAAAGCCACTCCTCCAAATACAAAAGAGGTTAAGTAAAATATTAAAATATCTTTCCACATTTTTTTCATGGTTTGTGGATTAAAAGCTATGTATATCATCACAATTGATAGTATTATTTTTAAAATCATACTGGAATAAATTTCTAAAATTGACATATAGGATACAACAGAATAAATTGCTCCTAATAAACTAGAAAATAATAATCTTACTACTTTTATTTCCTCTTTTAGAATGAGTCCTGTTGCCAACAAAATAATAAAATTCATAATTAGATTTTCTATTAATACCACATCAATATAAATAGTCATGCTATCACCTGCATGACTATTATATTCTCTTCTTTTTGAAAAAGCTGTCTTTTCTTATTGGCGAAAAAAAGAAATAATCGAGCTTTTTCAAGGTTTCTCGATTATTTCTTTTACGATTGTAATGTAAATATGTTCTATACGACATTTCCATTACATATTTTTATTTTTGTTCTTTCTTAAGAAAGATGGTATATCTAAATCATTTTGTGATGAACTTGTTTCTGTACTTGCTGGTATCGAATTGATTTTCTTTTCCCATGTTTTTGATACAATGTTATCCACACCAATACTTGAGATTGGCGCATTGTTCTTTTCAAATCCTGTTGCAATAACGGTAATTTGAATTTCATCACTCATACTTGGATCGGTTACTGTACCAAAGATAATGTTTGCTTCTGGATCGACACTTCTTTGTACTAATTCAGCTGCTGTATTTACTTCGTGTAATCCTAAGTCTTCTCCTCCAGTAATGTTAATAATAACACCTTTGGCTCCTTCGATGGATGTTTCTAGTAATGGACTTTGGATTGCTTCTTTGGCTGCATCTTCTGCTCTGTTTTCTCCTCCTGCTCTTCCTACTCCCATGTGTGCCATTCCTTGATTTAACATGATGGTTTTTACATCTGCAAAGTCTAAGTTTACAAGTCCTGGTATTGCAATTAAGTCTGAAATTCCTTGTACACCTTGTCTTAATATATCATCTGCCATTTTAAAGGCTTCGATAATAGATGTTTTTCTATCAATAATTTGTAATAGTTTATCATTTGGAATGACAACTAATGTGTCTACTTTTCCTTTTAAGCTTTCAATTCCTCTTTCTGCTTGTGAAAGTCTTTTCTTTCCTTCAAAAGTAAATGGTTTGGTAACAACACCTATGGTTAGAATTCCCATTTCTTTTGCTGTAGCAGCTACGATTGGTGCAGCTCCTGTACCTGTTCCTCCACCCATTCCGGCAGTAACAAATACCATGTCTGCTCCTCTTAATACTTCTGCTATTTCAGATTTACTTTCTTCCGCTGATTGAGAACCAATGTCAGGATTAGCTCCTGCTCCTAATCCTCTTGTTATTTTTTCTCCAATTTGTATTTTTGTACTTGCTTTTGATGTTTGTAAAGCTTGTCTATCTGTATTAACGGCAATAAAATCAACACCTTTTATTCCTATGTCAATCATTCTATTTACCGCATTATTTCCTGCTCCTCCAACTCCTATAACTTTAATGGTAGCTGTTCCATCCATCATTGTGATACTATTATTCTCCTCATTGTAATCCATCATTTAGTTTTTCCTCCCTACTAATTAGCTATCTAAATGAAGCAACCTACTATTTACTTTCTTCACTTTTTAGCTTTTTTATATATTTTTTAAAATTAATAACTTAACTCTTCTTTTAAGAATAGAAAAATTCTTTGATTCTTTCCATGATACTTCTGAATACACCTTCATCACTTTGTGTGTCAATATTGCTGGATACCGTTTTGGCAAAAGGCCTTGCCGCGACATATCTTACTAAGGCATAACTGGTTCGATAAGCAGCTTTTACAGTACTAATGGCTCTCCCTGTTGATATTTTAACAGGAATATTCAGATTGATTTTTCCTGCTACATCGCTTTTATTAATATTAATAATTCCTTGTCCTGTTAAGACAACATTGTTAATTCTGTGTTTTACTCCATGATTGGTAATGTCTTTGTTGATAATGGTAAATATCTCTTCAATTCTTGCTTCAATAATTTCAATTAATTCTGAACTTTTGATGATTCGATTTTTATTTTCATCTTTTGATGTGTTTAATATAATGTCATTATCATTATCAATAAAAGATTTTAAAGCTAGTCCATATTGCCTTTTTAGTTTGTCCGCTTCTTCTTCTGATATATTTAATACTAAGGCAATATCATGTGTGATGTTATTTCCTCCCAGTGGTATTGAATTGGTGTATACAAAGGTAGAACCTTCAAAAATTCCTATGTCTGTATTTCCCGCTCCTATATCTAAAAGCATTACATTGTCATGTAATTCATTTTTATCTAAAATTAGATTTCTTTCTGCTAAGGTGATTGGTACAATTCCATCAATTTCTAATCCTGCTTTTTTAAATACACTGTTTAATTGTCTTACATAATCTCTATCGGCTAGGATAACTTGTGCACTGATGGTAAATTCTGAACTTAAATTCCCTACTGGATCAGCAACTACGGTTCCATTTTCTAGTGTTATTTTGTCTGGAACAATATCGATTAGTGTTTTACCATCTGGAATTTCTATATCTTTTACTTGGATTAGTGCTGTTTGTACATCTCTTACAGAGATTCCTGCATATTTATCTTTAATCTCCTTCGTTATGCTATTTTGCACAATGGTTATATATTTTCCTGGAATTGTTACATAGGCTGAATTAATTTTTAAATTGGTTTCATCTTCGGCATCTTTTATGGTTTTTGCTATACTTAAACTGATGTCTTCTTCATTTATTATTTTCCCCTTCTTTAGTCCACTACATTTATATGAGGTATTACATATGATTTCAATTTGACCAAAGTTATTGACTTCTCCTACAACGGTGCAAACCTTACTTGTTCCTATGTCTATACCTACAATGATATCTCCTATTGCCAAGTTAATTCCTCCATTTTCAGTATAATTTTTCTAACTGTATATATATTACATTTTTAGACAATTGTCAATAGAAATTGTTATATTTTTGTAATATTTTTGTAATATTTTTGTAATAAAATATTACTACTATTTAAAATATTGATATCTTTTATTTGTGTATTCTTACAAACAAGCCTTGTACCGCCAAAAGTTATTACAACACAAAATAATTGATATCAATATTTAATCTAAATCCTATATTTTATCTAAACTATTTTTCTTCTTGTTTTTTATTTCCCATTTTTAATTGCTCGGACCATTTATCTACATAGTATCTTCTTATAATAGCTAAATTTGTGAACATTCTTCCTACAAATACTACAATTGCTGCCAAATAAATATCTACATTCAATTTTTCTCCTAAAATGGTCAATAAAATAGATAATATAGCATTTCCAAAAAATCCTGTAATGAATATTTTTAAATCAAAATTCTTTTTGATAACAGAGGTGATTCCTCCAAATACAGAATCCAATGCCGCTATAATAGCAATGGCTAAATAACTTGAATAGGTATACGAAATCATTGGTGCATTGATTCCAAGAACTACACCCAAAATACATCCTATTAAAATCGCAATCATAATCATTTCTAAATTCCTCCTCATCATCCTATTTTATAAAAAGTTTAATTATAATTATTTTGAAGAAAAGACCCATAGGTAGACCCAACTATGTTTTTTCGAAAATAATGATAGCTTAAACTTTTAGATAATAGCCTTTACTCCATATATTTAGTTTTAATCTCATCATTATATTTCGTTATTTTTAACTTATTTTCTTTATCAATCGTCACATTATATCCCAACTTTTTAAGTTCATCCACGCAACCACCATTTCCAAGCAACGCACTTTCTAAATAAGTTTGATTTCCAATTGCCTTCACAATGTATGGTGCCAAAATTCTTTGTCCATTTACTTTTATGAAAGCATTATTCACGGTAGCAATATCTACTATATCTGACATATTAATAATTCTTTCTTCATTAATGGAGATCGCTTCTGCTCCTGCTAACTTCAAAGCATTTACAATCAATAATAAATTATCTGCCTTAATTAAGCCAGCTTCTGAATTCTCGGTTTCTTTTAAAATGACTTCTATCCCTTCACCTTCCACATCTGTTTTTCCTAATGCCATATTCACTTGCTCTAATTCGGTATCTACCAATTTTTCAGTTTCATCATTGGATTGTTTGGTCTGTTTATAATCTTGAATGGTTGCCATTGTCTCCTGATATTTTGTTTCTGTTTCTTCGTATTTGGCTTTCCAATTGGCCAATTCTGTTCTAAGTTCGGTTTCTCTCATGTTTTCAATGGCTGTAATATCTGTCTGATTTACCATTTTAAATTGCATAGACATTACTAAAACTAACGCAAAACAAGCCATACTAATGGCTATTGCCATTGTAACTTTTCCTCTTTTTCTATTATTTTTCATGGGTTCCCTCCTATCTTTCATTATTTTGAATTTTTAGCATACTTATAGGTAATAACTCCTGTATATTTGGGGATGGTTATATTATTTGATTTTTTTAATTCTACTCCTACGCTAGCATCTTTTAATATTTCTAAATATCCTCCTTGTCTTGACAAAGCCGCTAATTGTTCTGGAAGTCCAATCGCTCTTATTTCAAAAGGTGCTCCTACTTTTTCTCCATTAATATCAATAATATTTCCTCCACATGAAATACTGGTGGTTGGTACCATTCTTTGTCCATTTATCGAAATAGCTTCTGCTCCCGCATTTTTTAGTTCATTAATAACACTTAACACATCGGCGTCATGAACAATTAAATCACTGGCATTTAATACAGTACTAGAATCTTTTTTCCCATCACTTAAAGTAACAATAACGCCTGGTCCTGTTACTTCTGTCATTCCTATCATTTTATTTCCCTGTTTGATGTCTTCTTCTTTCTTCTCTAAATCACTATTGTTTTGTGTTGAATCTTGTCTTTCTTTTTCTAGCTCTTTTTCTGCCTTTTCTAATTCTTTGTATTTATTATCATATCTTTCTTTATAACGTAATACTTCTGCTCTTAATTCATCATTTTTACCGCTATTTTCTCCTGCAATCGTTTTGGAACCTGTTACAGTTTTTATTTGTATACATATTCCTAAGGTTAGAGCAAAACACATGCCTCCTAGCATAAGGCTTATGATCTTCTTGTTTTTCATTTTCTTTCCTTCTTCCTCTATTATACATTTAAACTTTCTCTAAAATAAACTCTAAATTTGCTATTTAAATCTCCATTGGCAAAAATTTCTCCTGCCTTTTCTTTTTCTTCTTCTATAATGGCATTGGCGTATAACATTTTGTTACTTAAATTAGTGTTATCTCCTAAATATATTTTCTTTCTTTCTTCTTCTAAGTATATACTATATTCATTTTTATGACTAATGTCAATACTTGTAATCTTATTGTCTAATTCGTATTCTTGACTGACATTCATTATTTTTATGACATCTTCTAATTTTTCTAAATCTTCCTCTACTAAGCGGTTTCCCGCTACTACTTGTTCTTCTGGCGTGATAATCCCTTGAACAATTAGTTTTTGTTTACTTTCTTCTGCAATTTCTAAAATATAGCCTTGTTTATCAATATACGCATATTTTCCTAAAAAGTCTACACTATAATTATGCTTTCTCTCTTCTATTTCAATTTGTATGGTACTTGGTAGTTTTCTATGTATTTTTACATTTTTTATATAGGCATTTTCTTTTATTTTATTGGCTGTTATGACTCCACTAAAACGAAAAATATTCTCTTCGGTTTTTAATTCTGATAAACTAATAATGGTATCACTATTTATTTGCTCATTGTTCATGACTTGTATGTTTTTGATGTTGAAAATTGGCGAAATCATAGCAAAAGCTATTCCTCCTACTAGCATGCCTAATAATAGAAAAATTTGCAAAACTACCTTTATTCTTTTGTTTCTCTTTTTTCTTCTTTTTTCTTCTTGGCTTACTTTTCTTCTTCTGACTTCTTCTTGCTTTTGTTTATTTTTATTGGTCATTTGAATGACTGCTTCTGTTTCAAGGTCAAAGTTTTGTTCCCTTCTAGCTTTATTTTCTTTGATTCTTTTTTCTCTTTCTTTTGCTTTTCTTTTTTTGATTTTTTTATCGAATTCCTCCTCAAATGCTTGTCCATCATTTTCAAATGGATCTCTTACCATCTATAATTCCTCCTTTGTCTATCTTATTTTCTATTAGTGATTACTAAAAGGTTTATTTTATACTGTCAATCAAGAAATTAATAAAATAATGTTAATTTCTTGATTTAACAGTTTCCTTTAAAAGGATGCAAAACACTTTCTATTTTGGAAATATACGCTAGTTAACATATCTTATATCAATGCCCAAATTCTCTAACTTTTGGTCAAATCTTTCATATCCTCTCAAAATATACTCTACATTCTCTATTTTTGTATTTCCTTTGGCTACCATTGCTGCCATTACTAAGGCGGCTCCTCCTCGTAAGTCAGTCGCTTTTACATTTGCTCCATACAATTTTCTAACTCCTTTTATGACTGCTGTTTTTCCTTCTATATTGATTTTTGCTCCCATTCGAATTAGCTCTTGGGTATATTTGTAACGATTTTCAAATAGATTTTCTACAATCATAGAGGTTCCTTTGGCTATGGTTAAAGAAGTGGCAAATATGGATTGCATATCGGTTGGGAATCCTGGATATGGCATTGTTTTAATGTCCACTGCTTTTAATCTTTTTGGTGCTTGGATTTCTATTTCAGTTTTTCTGACTTCCAACTTACATCCTGTCTCTTCTAATTTATGAATCACTGGTGTTATATGATTAGGATTAACTTCTTTTACCTTGATATGTCCTCCTGTCATAGCTGCCATACATAAAAAAGTTCCTGTTTCTATTCTGTCTGGCATAATGTTATAACTGACGTCTTTTAGTTTTTTTACCCCTTCAATTTCTATGACATCTGTTCCAGCTCCTTTAATTTTAGCTCCCATTTTATTTAAAAATTCTTGTAAGTCGATGATTTCTGGCTCTCTTGCACTATTGGTTATGGTTGTTTTTCCGTGTAGCTAAAACAGCAGCTAGTATGGCATTTTCCGTTGCTCCCACACTTGGAAAGTCTAAGTCTATTTTTTCTCCTACTATTTTATCACAAGTACAGGTAATATTTCCATAGTTTTTGTTAATATTTATTCCTAATTTTTCAAATGCTTTTAAGTGTAAGTCTATTGGTCTTGTTCCTATGTCACATCCACCTGGATACGAAAAGGTTACTTTTCCATATCTTCCTATTAACGCCCCTACGAATATAACAGAAGAACGCATTTGCCTCATTAAGTCTTCTGGTATGGCATATTCTGAAATTTTACTGCTGTCTATTATGATTTTGTTTTTCTTTTTGATGACTTCTGCTCCTAATTTTTTTAAGATTTCATACATCATTTGCGTGTCATGTATTTGGGGCACATTGTATAGTGTGGTTTTCCCCTGATTTAAAATACTGGCTGCTATGATGGGTAAGGAGGCATTTTTGGATCCTGATATGCTTACTTCTCCTTCTACTTTTTTTCCTCCTTTGATTATGTATTCTGACATTTTTCTACCACCTTTCACTTTTATTTGTATATATTATGTTTTCTTTACGTAAAAAGTGAATAGAAAATGAGAAGCGCCGCTAGATATCCCAATCTAGCAGCGAATAGAATCTCATTTTTTGAGCATTTTGTTGGCTAACCTTATAACTTCTTCCCGAGCAAATTCGGGAACAGATGTATCCATATTAATAATTTCTCTAATCATAAAAGGTGCCATAATCCCCATTCGTACTTCGTTAACAATTCTTTCTGCTCTTTTTTTGCTATTATAACTTCCCATTTTTTCCTTTTCATCTAAATATACCTTTAGATTACTTTCCTTTCCACTTATTTAGGTCTAGCCTATACTATACATTATACTACATTCACATAAATTTTGCAAAAAATCCAAACTTGAAGAAAAATTTAACCCTTGAAATTTTCCACATAATATCATATAATAGGTTCATAATAAAAAGGAAGAAAAGGAATGATTGTAAATATGAAAAAAATAACGGTAAAAGATTTGTATAAAAACACAGATACTTTTGTTGATAAAGAAATTACCCTAGAAGGTTGGGTAAAAACCGTAAGAGACTCTAAAACTTTTGGTTTTATTGAATTAAACGATGGTACTTTTTTTAAGAATGTCCAAATCGTTTTTAATGATACCTTAGAAGATTTTGAAGAAATCTGTAAATTAACTATTAGTTCCTCTATTAAAGTAGTTGGAAAATTCATCTTAACAGAAAATGCCAAACAACCCTTTGAAATACAAGCCAACGCTATTACAATAGAAAGTCTTTCTGACAGTAGTTATCCCCTTCAAAAGAAAAAACATTCTTTTGAATATTTAAGAACGATTTCTCATTTACGTCCAAGAGCCAATACTTTCAATAGCGTATTTCGTGTAAGAAGTGCCTTAGCTTATGCTATCCATAAATTCTTTCAAGAAAGAGGATTTGTCTATGTTAATACACCTATTCTTACAGGAAGTGACGCTGAAGGTGCTGGAGAAATGTTCAACGTTAATTCTTTTGACTTAAAAGATATTCCTAAAAATAAAGAAGGCGAAATTGATTTTTCTCGTGATTTCTTTGGAAAATCCACTCATTTAACCGTAAGTGGCCAATTAAATGCTGAAACTTTTGCACAAAGTTTTTGCAATGTTTATACTTTTGGACCAACTTTCCGTGCTGAAAATTCAAATACCGTAAAACATGCCGCTGAATTTTGGATGGTAGAACCTGAAATTTGCTTTGCTGACCTATCTGATGATATGGATTTAGCAGAAGATATGATTAAATATATTTTTCAATATGTATTAGACACTTGTCCAGAAGAAATGGAATTTTTCAACAAATTTATAGATACTGGTCTATTAGAAAGATTACATCATGTTATTTCTTCTGATTTTGTAAGAATTAGTTATACAGATGCTATTAAGGAACTCGAAAAACATAACGATAATTTTGAATATAAAGTTTCTTGGGGCGTTGATTTACAAACAGAACATGAACGTTATCTATGTGAAAATATTTTTAAAAAGCCTGTTTTTGTAACAGACTATCCAAAAGATATTAAAGCTTTTTATATGAAACAAAACCCAGACGGAAAAACGGTTGCAGCAAGTGACTTATTAGTTCCCGGTATTGGAGAAATTATTGGTGGTAGCCAAAGAGAAGAAGATTACGACAAATTACTAAATCGAATGAAAGAGTTAGCTATGCCAATTGAAAACTATGATTGGTACTTGGATTTAAGAAAATACGGAAGTTGTAATCATGCTGGCTTTGGTTTAGGTTTTGAAAGGGCTATTATGTATTTGACTGGTATGCAAAATATTCGTGATGTTATTCCTTTCCCTAGAACACCGAAAAATTGTGAGTTTTAAATTGCTAAAATGTGCCAAAGGGGACGGACCTTTTTGGCACATTTATTGTTTTGACTAATTTACAATCCATGAGGAAAGGCCACTGAAAATGCTCCGGTGACCTTTTGTTTTCTGCTTTTCTTTATTCCATTCCTTTTTGTCTCTCTTCTTTTATCTGGATATAGAATTTTTCTAGCAGTGCTATAAATTCTTCCTTTTGTTTCTCAGGGATTCCAAATGTTCTAAACTTCGCAACACTTATATCCCATCCCCTAGAAACTATCGATTCTGCCCGCAAATACGCTATTTTTTCTAATTTCTCACGACTCCATAAAAGTTCCTTCTTTGCCATTACTCTTCTCCTCTTCTACCCAGCATAAACAATATCACTAGGATTTCTGCTCTGAAATTTTCCATTATCCTTATTATAGCATATTTTACATAACTTTTCAACCATTTTCTAATCAATCTCTTTCCCATAATAACTATCCAATAAAATCTGTTTCAACTCCGTTACCAATGGTAATCTTGGATTTGCTGTTGTACACTGATCCTCAAAAGCTCTATCAGCTAACATATCCACCTTTGCCAAAAACTCTTGTTCATCCACACCAGCTTCTTGTAAGGACTTTGGCATACCTAAATGTGCATTCATTTCTTGTACTTTTGCAATTAAGTTAGCAATACCTTCTTCTTTTGTATCTGCTTTCAATCCTACTTTTTTAGCTAATTCGTAATATTTATCATCAGCAATAAAATATTCATATTTTGGGAAAGACACAAACTTTGTTGGTTTGGAACTATTATATTTAATTACATATGGTAATATAATGGCGTTAATTCTACCATGTGGTAGATGGAACTCTGCCCCCACTTTATGAGCTAAAGAGTGGTTAATTCCTAAAAATGCATTTGTAAATGCCATACCTGCTAAGGTACTTGCATTGTGCATTTTTTCTCTAGCCAATCGATTGGTCCCATCTTGATAGGCTTCTTCCAAATATTTCATAACAATTTCCACTGCTTTTTCAGCTAACCCATCTGTATAGTCTGACGCCATATTAGAAACATAAGCTTCTATCGCATGTGTTAACACGTCCATTCCTGTGTCTGCTGTAACTGATTTTGGCAAGCTCATAACTAGATCTGGATCGATAATCGCTACATCTGGTGTTAACTCATAATCTGCTAAAGGATACTTCTTATTTTTCTCTTTATCGGTAATAACAGCAAAAGATGTTACTTCTGATCCTGTTCCAGATGTAGTTGGAATAGCAACCATCTTACATTTTGTTCCTAATTTTGGAAATTTGTAAGTACGTTTTCGAATATCCATGAATTTTAATTTTAATCCTTCTACATCAGCATCTGGATGCTCATAGAATAACCACATTCCCTTAGCGGCATCAATCGGACTTCCTCCACCAACAGCAATAATCACATCAGGATTGAAATTCTTCATGGCCTCCACACCTTTTTTTACCGTTTCAAAAGATGGATCTGATTCTACCGCACTAAATATTTCAGAATGTACATATTGATGTCTTTTTCTCAAATGATATAAAATTTTATCAACATATCCTAATTTTATCATACCTTCATCGGTTACAATAAAAGCTCTTTCTATTTCTGGCATCTTTTCTAAATATTGGATGGAGCCAGCTTCAAAATAAATCTTTTCTGGAATCTTAAACCATTGCATATTAACTCTCCTTTTCGCAACTCTCTTAACATTAATTAAATTGACAGATGATACATTGGCTGTAGTTGAATTTCCACCAAATGAACCACATCCAAGTGTCAAAGATGGCATATTCGTATTATAGATATCACCAATTGCGCCATGAGTGGATGGGGAATTTACAATAATTCTTCCTGCTTTCATTCTTTCTGAAAATTTCAAATTGATTTCTCGATCTTCAGAATGAATAACGGCTGAATGTCCAAGTCCTCCAAATTCTAGTAATCTTTCTGCTTTTTCAATTCCTTCTTCTTCATTTTCTACAATATAGTAAGTTAGAACTGGACTTAATTTTTCCTTCGAAAATGGATAATCTCTTCCGATTCCTTCTTCATATACCACTAAAACTTTTGTTTCTTCTGGCACTTCAAATCCAGCTTCTTTTGCTATGGCATAAGGTGATTGACCTGGTACATGAGATTTTAATTTATAACCATATTCTTCATTATATTCAAACATGCTGTTTTTTAATTTTTCTTTTTCTTCTGGACTTACAAAATAACATCCTGCTTCTTTCATTAGACTTTCAAATTCTTGATAAATGTCTCGATCCACTAAAACAGCTTGTTCAGATGCACATATCATTCCATTATCAAATGCCTTAGATAACACTAGGTCATTAACCGATGTCTTTAATTTTGCACTTTTATGAATGTAACATGGCACATTTCCTGGCCCTACTCCTAAAGCTGGTTTTCCACAAGAATACGCAGCTTTTACCATTCCTGTTCCCCCTGTTGCTAAAATTAAATTAACATCTGGATGATTCATTAATAGTCTTGTTGCTAATACACTTGGTTCTTCAATCCATAAAATACAATTTTCTGGTGCTCCTGCTTTAATTGCCGCATCTCTTACAAGTCTAGCTGCTTCACTACTGCTTTTTTGAGCCGATGGATGGAAACCAAATATGATAACATTTCTTGTTTTAGCTGCTATGATCGATTTAAACATCGTCGTTGATGTAGGATTGGTTACTGGCGTTACTCCCGCAATAATCCCAACTGGTTCTGCTATTTCTACATAGTCTTCCTCTTCATTTTCATTGATAATTCCTACTGTTTTTTCGTATTTAATACTATGATACACATATTCTGTTGCAAACATATTCTTAGTTATTTTGTCTTCATAGATTCCTCTTCCTGTTTCTTCTACTGCTAATTTGGCTAGTTCCATATGATGTTCTAGTCCTGCCATTGACATGGCTTTGGTTATATTATCTACTGTTTCTTGATCTAATTCTAGGTATTCCTTAGATGCTATTTTTGCTTTTTCTACTAATTCATTTATCATGTTTTGAACTTTTTGTTCTTCCTCTGGATTGGTGTTTTCAGACATAAATTATTCCTCCTCATTTGTATTAGTTTAACCACAATTATTATATATTATTAGAAAAATTTGTCAAGATTTATTCTTACTATTTTTATAATAAAAAGGCTTATCTTAAATTGTTCTGAATGATAGATTGTTAAAGGTTTTTTTTAATTTTTAAATAGAAAAAAAGCACTCCTTTTACAGAATGCCTTCCTCCCTATTAGCCCAAATCTACTTGAAAGGTCCACAGTCTATTTGTTTCCTCAGTATTTCCTATTGAAAACTTGGAGAATCCATAGCTTTCCATTATTTGTTTGGTTTCCTTTATAAAGATACCGTTATTCGACTCAATGCTTACGCTTAACTCGATTTGGTATACTCTTTCTTCCTCTATATACTTAGTCTCATATTCGCCGTTGTTTAATTTTGTGAACGCTTCTTCGCATGCGTTTTTCGCACTTTCTTTAGCAATTTTTCTAGCTTTTTTTAGGTCAACATTATATTCGTGGCAAATTCTTTGCGCCTCTGTTTCTTTTGACCCTTTAATCTTTTTTGGAACACTTAATACTATACTATGTTCTTGGCGTTCCCAAAATGTGAAACCAAGTTTGGCACACACTTTGCTAATATCTTCTGGTGCAAATCTACCATTTAGTTTAAATTGGTTTTTCTCTCCAAACTGCCATTCTTTCTCCTGACCTTTCCAGTTGGCTAATTCTTCTCTTAATGCTTTAAGAAAATCCTCCCCAACTTGTTCAAGTCTCCGTTGGTCTTTTTCATTAACAGTTGTTAACACCTGTTTTGCGATATTTGAATACTCGTCTTTATTCATATGATCTTCCTCCTTCTTTAATCGCTGTTACTTTAGATACTTGACCCTCTAATACATGTACTATAGCAAAATCATGTGAAATTGTCAAAAATAAATGGAGATTTAAGGATATTCCTTAAAATTGCTCTTTTGTAACATTTTTAAACTTTTCGTTGAGAAGATAGAAATATTATGATAAAATACCTTTAATCTATAAATTTAAAATAATAATTTTATCTATTAGGGAGCTATTAAAAATGAAATATAAAAAATTAGAAGATATGGAAATAGAAATAATAGATGGTGACAGAGGGAAAAATTATCCTAATGGTGATGATTTTAAAAAAGAAAAGTATTGTTTATTTTTAAATGCGAAAAATGTTACAAAAGATGGTTTTAATTTTGAAGAAACCATGTTTATAAATAAAGAAAAAGATAACTTATTAAGAAAAGGAAAGTTAAAAAGAAATGATATTGTTTTGACAACCAGAGGCACTGTTGGAAATGTTGCCTACTATTCCAATGATATAAGTTATGAAAATATCCGAATCAACTCTGGAATGATAATATTAAGATGTAATTCCAATTGTATAAATCCAAAATACTTATATTATGTACTAAAATCAAGATATATACAAAATCAAATAAAACAAATAAAAACAGGAAGTGCTCAACCACAATTACCAATTGTAATATTAAAAAACATAAAAGTAAACTTAACAAGTTTAGACATTCAGATGAAAATTGTTACTATTTTAGATTCTCTTGATAAAAAAATTAAATTAAATAATCAAATGAATGATAATTTACATGAACTCGCTGAAAATATATTTCATGAAATATATCAAAGTGGTGTAGAATCCAAATTAGAAA
>CAOJRU010000029.1 GCA_948442365.1 uncultured Clostridium sp. | reverse complement strand
AGATTCTAAAACGAACCTAACATTTCATCTATGTATTTTTGAGTGTGCTTTAACATACTTAAAACAATTGAATAAAAACAGAAAAGTTGGAAAAAATATTAAAAATACTTGAAAAATTATACGTAATAATGTTATAATTCTAAAGTATAAAAATAAGTTATCAATTTTCTGGTGATGATGACATTTAGGGTAATACCTGTTCCCATCCCGAACACAGAAGTCAAGCCTAAGTGTGCCGAAAATACTTGCGGGTTACCCTGCTGGAAAGATAGGTTGTTGCCAGATTTATATATATTCCTCGTTAGCTCAGTTGGTAGAGCGCTCGGCTGTTAACCGATAGGTCGTTGGTTCGAGTCCAACACGAGGAGCCATAAATAGCAGATAAAAAATTATCTGTTATTTTTTTATTTGTTTGTATATTTTTATTATTAAATCAGTTGTAATGTATTAAAAGGATGTGAAAATAAGTGATAAAAATATGGGAAATATGTAATAATAGGTCTAAAGAAAGAATAGAGTAATTAAAAATGATATTCCAACAAGTTATAACATACTTACTTATATGTATTTCTCAAAATTACTATATTATGTTACTATAATAGATATAACAAGTATTTAAACAGATATTAATACTATTAGTAGGAGGAAGATTAAATGAAAAAACGGTTAAGCATATATTTGGCAATTGCCATAACAACGTATTGTAACTATCAATGTTTTTATTGTAAAGAAGGAGGAGAAAGCATTTCCAATAAAAAAGAAACAATACCTTTTTCAAAAATAAAAAAAGTAATTCTTATTGCACATGATATAGGAATCACAAATTTCAGAATTACCGGTGGTGAACCAACAATGGTAGCATATTTTGCTGAACTGATTGAATTTATTATGAAATTTGATGATACTAGAATAAGAATTAATACCAATGGATATTTGATTTTGAAACATATTGATATTCTTGCAAGATACAAAGAAAGATTAGATGTAGTTTTTAGTGTTGATAGCATATCTGCGAATTTAAATGGCGTTCATTTCCCAAAGTTCCTTTCAAAGGATGTAATAAGTACAACTCGAATCTTGAAAAAAAGCGGGATTTCAGTAAGATATAATATAGTTGTAACTTCATTAAATGAGCAGGAGGTAAAGGAGTTAGTATTAAAAGCGATAGAGTTAAAAGTCAATGTTAAATTGCTGGATTTAAACAAATTTTCACAGTATTTGGGATATGGTAGTAATAAAGTAGTTGGGGAAGAGGCATATGATTTATGGAAAAAACTTTTTGTTCCCATGAAAAATTTTTACAAGTTCTTAGGAAATATAGCAAGCAATTCAAAGTCAGAATGGACTACAAGTCTTATAAGTAAAGGACATGGTATTCCAATGAGTTCATATTTTGTAGGTGAAAATTGGATACAAGTAAAAGATTCAACCAGAGGAGCAAAATATTCTGAGTTTTGTAGTGAATGTAACTATTTTAAAAATGGAAATTGTCAAGAAGGTGTGTTCAGTCTGTTTTTATCAACGAATTTAGTATTGCACTTGTCTGGGTGCAAAAATAAATCAATTCATTTTGATTTGAATGAATGTGATAATAGGCAAATGAAAAAAGCTTTTGAAGAATTATTAAGTTTTATCGATTAACTTATAAATTTATATAAGTGTTACGAAAGCATGAAATATCTTGAATATTTCGTGCTTTTGTGATATAAAAATATTGGAGTGATATTAAATGATAGATTTTGAACTATATAGAATTTTTGTCGCAGTAGCAAAAGAAGAAAATATAACGAAGGCAAGTGAGAACTTAAATATTTCACAACCAGCCATTACCAAACAAATTAAAAATTTAGAAAATCAGTTATCAATTAAGTTGTTTGAAAGAAAAAGCAAAGGTGTTACTTTGACTGTGGAGGGAAAAAATTTATATGAGAAATTAAAAAATCCGATAGAAGAACTTAATAGAATAGATGCACAAATGGGAAAAGAGAGATTCATTAATATTGGAACACATAATCATATGGGTGGATTGATTTTTGGACAGGCAATAAATGAATATACGTTAAAATATCCTAATGTCAATTTGAATTTAATATGTGAAGAGATAGAAGAATTACTTAAAAAATTAAAGAAGAAAGAAATTGATATAGTGTTTGCTAAAAAATATGATGCAGAGGTACCAGATGGCCTTATATTTATTAAATTAGGACAGTTACATGAAGTATTTATTGTAAATAAACAATCGAAGATAGCAAATCAAACACTAACATTAGATAATCTAAAGGACCAGATGATTTATATTCCCAGAGAATATGAGCAAACCACTAAAAGAATAAAGGAATTAACAAAAAATACTAATATAAATTTGAAACTTAGTAATTATAGGTCTATCGTTCGTTTGGTAAACGAAGGTATGGTTGTTGGTGTAGTGACATCAGAGTATTTATATGACTGGGAATGGGAAAAATTTAATTTAAAGGAAGTTAAAAATGATATGGGATTAGGCGAAGTAGAATTTGGAATTTATTTAAATTCTAATAGCTTTAAAGAATTAAATAGATTAGTTGAGACAATAAAAGAAAGTTTTAAATAGGAAGAAACAAAGGAAAGAAAAAATGGATATAGTTGAAAAAGCAAGGAAATTAATGTATGAACAAACACAAAAAAACAAAGCTCCTGCATGGAGACTAACAGAGCTTGCCATAGAAAAAGGGAAAGAAATCATTAAATTATTTAGTTAAGAAGGAGATATTATATGGAACTGAATATTCAACCAATCAATATTTTTGATTTTGATGGAACATTAACAACAGAAACATGGCCCAAATTTTGGGTATGGGTTAAAAAATTTGGATATAGTGCAGAGAAAAGAAATAATAAATTAGAGGAGGCAATTGCTGAATATAAGAAGAGAAAATCTTGTAGTGAGTTAGAAAGCTTTTTTGCTTTTTTCCATGATTTACTTGTTGAAAGTGAAGAAACGCTTATATATGATGAACTCATGGAAGGAGAAAAATATATTCAATATCATCTTGGTGTAATGGAATTTATACAAAACTCATTGGCAAAAAATTATATAGTATCAGGTGGATTGAAAGAATTTCTAGAAAATTTAAAAATAGCGAAATGTTTTGATGGTATTTATGGAACTACTATGCAGCATAATGAAAAAGGGCTAATTAGTGGAATTGGAGAGATTATGACAAATGATAAAAAAATATTAGCCATTCAAGATATATTAAAAAAGAATAATAGAAAAGAAAATGATTGTCAAAATGTATGTTATATTGGTGACGGTTACAGTGATGCAATGGCGATGCGATTTGTACATAATCATGGAGGAAAGGCAATTTTTGTGCAACCATCAAATCAAAATGATAAATATTATGATTATAATAATAAAATTTATCAACTATTAAATGCTGAAGGAATGGTTGATTATTGTTGTATGACAGATTATAGGAGAGGAAGTGAACTTTCAAATCTTTTACAAAGACAAAGAGAAGAATTTACTAGGTAATTTCTTAGAATATAAAAAGAAAGAGAGAAAAAAATGTTAATAGAAAACAAAAAAATTAAATCTAATCAAGATGGATTAGAACTAGAAATGTCAATCATAAAGCCAGAAGGAGAAATCAAAGGAATTGTGCAAATAGCACATGGAATGGCAGAACACAAAGAAAGATATTATTCCTTTATGGAATATTTAGTAAGTAATGGTTATCTTGCCATCATTCATGACCATAGGGGACATGGCGTAAGTGTAAAAACGCAAGAAGATTTAGGGTATTTTTATGATGACAAAGCCGAATATATTGTAGAAGACATGTATCAGATCACAAAACAGATGAAAGAACAATATCCAGATAAGAAGTTAATTTTATTTGGTCATAGTATGGGATCTATGGTAGTAAGAAAATATATAAAAAAATATGATAAAGACATCGATCAATTAATTGTATGTGGTTCACCTAGTAAAAATCCTTATGTAGGTTTGGCATTGATAATGGTAAAAATATTAAAGATTTTTAAAGGAGAACATCATAGAAGTAATTTAGTACAAAAATTAGCATTTGCTTCTTACAATAAAAAGATAGAAAATCCTATTTCTGAAAATGCTTGGGTTTGTGCCAATGAAGAGACTGTAAAAGAATATGATAAGGATAAATTAAATGGATTTATTTTTACCTTGAATGGTTTTCAAAATCTTTTTACCTTAATGAAAGATATTTATACAAAACAGGGTTGGGAATTAAAGAAAAAGGACTTACCGATATTTTTTATAGCGGGACAAGATGACCCCGTCATTGTTAGTCAAAAGGATTGGCAAAAAGCACAGAATTTCTTAAAAGAGATAGGTTATCAAAATGTGTCAGAGAAATTGTATCAGGGCATGAGACATGAGATTTTAAATGAGAAAGATAAGAAGACAGTTTTTGAAGATATTTTAAAATGGATCAACACTGAAAAATAATTCAAATTTGGCAGAATGGTTATTTTGGATTGAAAGGAAAGTGATAAACAATGAAAAAGAAGCAGATAGTAATATTTGGAGGATCCTTTAATCCGCCTTTAAACTCACATTTTTCACTAGCAGAACAAATACTAAATGAATATAGGCAAGTAGAAAAAATAATATTTGTACCTGTCAATAGTAGTTATCAAAAAATAGATTTAATTAGTAATGAACATAGATATCAAATGTTAAAATTAGTATGTGACAAAAATGAGAAACTAGATGTATCAAGAATTGAAATAGATAGTTTCAGACAACTATATACCATTGAAACCTTAAGAACATTTAAAGAGTTATATTCAGAATATGAAATAGCATTTATTATGGGAAGTGATAACTTAAAAGAATTACATGGCTGGAAAGAAGCACAAGAGCTGGTAAAATGCTTTAAAATATATGTATTACAAAGAGATAGAGACAATATAGAAGAAATAATACAAGCAGACGACTTTTTGAAAGAAAATGAATCATCATTTATAAAAGCGCAAAATAATATAACAACCAATTTAAGTTCAACCTTTGTAAGGGAAAAACTAAAAGAAAATAAAAGTATCCGATATTTAACACCAGATGAAATCTTATTTTATATAAAGGAAAATAAGTTGTATCAATAAAGGAGAGATGATAGTGTTAGCAAAAGAAAGGTTACAAAAAGAGGCTGAAAATGCAATCGAATGGATAAAAGAATATGTACAAAAAGCAAAAGCAAAAGGAGTAGTAATTGGAAATAGCGGAGGAAAAGACTCAGCTACTGTTCTGGCGATGGCAACAAAAGCAATTGGAAAAGAAAAGGTAATAGCCGTTGCTATGCCATGTTTTTCGAATGATAATGACTTTGAAGATGCCAAATTAGTGGTAGAAACTTTTGGTGTGAAATCCATGATGATAGATTTAAGCAATGGTTATCAACAAATGGAAAAGGAAATTACCTTTCAGTTAGGTCAAGATTTGTCAAAAGAAGCAACCATTAATATGAAACCAAGATTGAGAATGACAACTTTATATGGTATAGCACAGACTTTAGATTATTTAGTGATTGGAACAGGAAATCTTTGTGAAGCTATGGTAGGATATACAACCAAATGGGGTGATAATAGTTCAGATTTTAATCCGATTGGTAATTTTACAGTAGAGGAAGTATTAGAAATTGGTAGAATGTTGGGAGTACCAGAAAACATATTAAAAAAAGCTCCTAATGATGGATTGGGAGGATTAACAGACGAAGAAAAAATGGGAATCAAATACAGTCAAATAGCGGAAATGATAGAAACAGGAACTACACAAGAAGAAGTCAAACAAGAAATCATTAAAAGATACCAAAATTCAAAACATAAAAGAATGCTTGTACCAGTTTATACATTTGAAAGAAAAAATTTTTTAAAAGAGGGAGAGCAATAAATGAAACCAGAAAAGTTAGAATTAATAGCAGATTTTTATGAATTTACTATGTCAAATGGATATTTTACCAAAAATAAAAATGACATGGCCTATTTTGATGTATTTTTTAGAAAGATACCAGATGGTGGCGGATATGCCATTATGGCAGGATTAGAGCAAATTATTGAGTTTATTGAAAATCTAAAATTTGATGAAGAAGATATTGCCTATTTGAGAGCACAAAATATATTTTCAGAAGAATATTTGAAATATTTAGAAAACTTTAAATTTACAGGAGATATTTGGGCAATTCCAGAAGGAACGGTAGTATTTCCGAATGAACCATTAATAACGGTAAGAGCACCAGTAGTAGAAGCACAACTTTTAGAAACGATGTTATTATTAATCATAAACCATCAAAGTTTGATTGCAACGAAAACAGCAAGAATTGTAAAAGCAGCACAAGGAAGGCCAGTTATGGAATTTGGAGCAAGAAGAGCACATGGGGTGTCTGCTGCCATTTATGGCGCAAGAGCGGCTATGATTGGAGGAGCTGTTGGAACATCTTGTACAGCAACCAGTAAAAAATTTAATGTGCCAGCAAGTGGAACAATGGCACATAGTTGGATACAAAGTTTTGATAGTGAATATGAGGCATTTAAGGCTTATGCGGAAATGTATCCTCATAATGGAACTTTTTTGATTGATACTTATCATACCTTGCAAAGTGGATTACCTAATGCTATCAAAGTATTTGATGAAGTTTTAAAGCCACAAGGAATTAGACCTATAGCCGTAAGATTAGATAGTGGAGATTTGGCTTATTTATCGAAAAAAATAAGAAAAGTATTAGATGAGGCAGGGTATACAGATTGCAAAATATGTGCAACTAATTCTTTGGATGAGAATTTAATTAGTTCTTTACTGGAGCAAGAAGCACAAATTGATTTATTTGGAGTAGGAGAGAATCTAATTACTGCCAAAAGTGATGCCGTATTTGGAGGGGTTTATAAATTAGTGGCTATGGAAAAAGAGGGAAAAATAATTCCTAAAATTAAAATTAGTGAAAATGTGGAGAAAATTACGAATCCAAGTTTTAAAAAGATTTGTCGTTTCTATTGTAAAGATACGAATTATGCTTTAGCTGATGTGGTTATGCTAAGAGATGAACCAAAACCAGAGGGCGAATATGAGATTTTTGATGAACATGATACTTGGAAAAGAAAAAAGTTGGATAATTACTATGTGAAAGAATTACAAGAAAAGATATTTGAGAACGGAAAGTTGGTTTATAGAAGTCCAGATTTGAAAGAGATTGCAATTTATGCAAAGAATCAATTGGCAACTATTTGGGAAGAAGTAAAAAGATTGGATAATCCACAAAAATACTATGTTGATTTATCACAAAAATTGTTTGATTTAAAAACAGATTTATTACATAGTGATAAAGTATAAAAAATTTTGAGTTGGATAGAAAGATTCTGTTATTCATAAAAAGAAAGGGGGACTTCCTGAATGTTCAAGGAAGCCCCCTTTACCGGAGTTACTGATTAATAGCCGGAGAACCTAGTTTTTTAAGCGTACAGCCGATAGTTATTTGGTGTCATCAAAAAAAACGTATGTCTAGGCGTTATCGTAAAAATATTACACATCATAAGTTCTCCCTCCTTTCAGGTCTTATTGTAAACTGATTATACAATAAATCAACATAAAAGTCAAATATTGTGAGAATAAATTTTAATAAAGCAAAGGAAGGATAAAAGATGCAAGAAATAGAAAGGCTAAAAGAAATAAGGAAACCAATTATAAAATGGTATCAAAAAAACAAAAGAGAATTGTCATGGCGAAAAGAAAAAAATCCTTACCATATATGGATTTCTGAAATTATGTTACAGCAAACAAGAATAGAAGCGGTAAAACAATATTATGATAGATTTTTAAAGCAAATACCGACCATTCAAAATTTAGCAGAAATAGAAGAGGAAAAGTTACTAAAATTATGGGAAGGTTTGGGGTATTATGATCGTGCTAGAAACTTAAAAAAGGCAGCACAAGTCATACAAGAAAGATACAAAGGAGAGATGCCAAAACATTATAAGGAATTGGTACAATTACCAGGAATTGGAGAGTATACTGCAGGAGCGATTAGCTCGATTGCTTATAATGAACAAGTGCCAGCAGTAGATGGAAATGTACTTCGTGTGGTAAGTAGAGTAGTAGGAAGTAAAAAAGATGTTTTAGAAAGTAAAACAAAAAAGGAATTTACACAAAAATTGCAAGAGATTATGCCAGAACAAGCCGGAGATTTTAATGAGGGATTAATGGAATTAGGAGAACTCATTTGTATTCCAAATGGAAATCCATTGTGCGAAAAGTGTCCTCTACAGGAAATCTGTGTGGCTAAATGTGAGAATTTAACAAAATTAATTCCAGTACGTAAGCAAAAAGTAAAAAGGAAAAAAGAAGGGAAAACCGTATTTTTATTGGAATTTAAAGAAAAAATAGCGATTCAGAAAAGGGAAAAAACGGGATTACTAGCTAATATGTATCAATTTCCTAGCATAGATAAAAAAATCAATAAAAAAGAAATAGAATCTGTATTGCAAAAGTGGAAGTTGAAAGTAAGACAAATAGAAGAAATAGGAACACATCATCATGTTTTTTCTCACCTTGAATGGGATATGATAGGATATAAAATTCAAGTGGATTGTGTCAATGAAGAGTTTATGTGGGTAAACAAAAAGGATATTATAAAGAAATATCCAATACCAGGTGCTTTTGTGCCTTTTCGTAATAAAATGTGAAGTAAAAAGAAAAACATATAAAAAAGCCCTTCAAGGGATTCAAATTATGAATCCCCTGCTTTAAATATGGATAACTCTTTTAATATTTCTGTGCCTAATTCTAAAGAGGTAGCATGAGTTGCTTTTATATCTTTTTCCATAGTATTAGAATAGGATAAAGATTGTTGACTTGTTTTTGATACGATACCATCACCATTTATTTCTCCCCTTTTGTCAAGATATTTTAATACTACATCTAAGGGATTACTGCTTTTCTCTGGACATTCTGATACAATATTGATATGTGTATAGTTTTCTAAACCAGAATAGTCAGCATTTTGAAGAAAGTTAGAATTTGGAATGATGTCTTTATCTACATTATGATTACTGAAAATCAGCAGGTAGATCCGTTCTTCAAACCAGTTTAATTTTTTAAACATTTCTTCTTTGTCTGCCATGGTTGTACCATGAAATGGTGCAGATATTGTAACAATATTTACATTTTTACATTTTATCCATTTTGCTGCATTTGCAAAGCAAACACCACACTTAGAATGTCCAATTAGTGTGATATTATCATAATCTTGCATAACGGAATTTATAAAAAGACTTAGTTCCTTTCCTGCCTCTTCTAATCCTCTTGATTCAAATGGATAAAATATTGATAGGATGGTTTCTTCTTGAAATTCTATATTAGGTAATATCATAAGTGGATCATGATTTACAATTTTATTTTGTTCATCAATGCTTAATGAATATCCTGAACCTAATATAATTAAATTTCTATTTCCTTTTTGTGTCTGTTGAATAATGATATTCTTGCTTTCGTAAAGTACATTTTTAAGGACAGATCCATTACAAACAAATATTATCCGTACCCCAATTGCTATTAGTACTATGATTCCAACAAGAATAAAAATAGTTATTTTCTTTTCCATGTGTCTCACCCTTTCTATAATTTTTATAGAAATATTATATACCATTTTACATAAAAAAGCAAATTTAGCATGCCAAATGACACTATATCGTTCAAGTTTGGAGTTTTTAACCTTTGCTCGCAAAATTCCAAACTTGAAAATAAGGGATTGTATTATTAAAGAAAATAGTGTATAATAAGCAATGGAAACGGAGTGGTATCGAAGTGGTCATAACGAGCTACACTGGAACTGTAGTAGTCGCGAATAGCGGCCCGTGGGTTCGAATCCCACTCACTCCGCCAAATAAATATAATTTGAATACTATCCATATTTATGAAAAAGCAATAAAAGTGTGTTGCTTGTCCGAAATTTGTCCAAACAATACTTATTTTTCTAAAGAATTTAAGATCCAATTAATAACCTCATTTTTAATCATAAAGTATTCTTTTTCCTCAAATTGCATATTAGAAATGCAATATTTTTTATTCGCAATATGGCTACAAAAAAGGCACTCATGTAAATTACTACAATCTTGTATAAAGAAAGAATTACTAATCGTATTGGAACAGATTACATTATAGCTATTAGTACAAGAATTCGAATCATCTACACGTAAGCAAAATCCAGAATCAGCCGTTCTTTGAGAGGCAATTGTAGATTCACAATTAACTGCTCCATCACAAAATACAATATTTTTACTACGGTGACAATCCGAACAGTGAAAAACATTTTCACATTTGTAAACAGGATCACTTTGAGCCACATTAATACAATCATATTGTCTTTCCGTTGTGGTATAATTGATTTTTTTCCAGATATCAAGGACATCTTTCAGATTTTTTACATCTTGTTTAGGAAGCATCCAGCCTTTTTGCTGATCATAGGTTCTCATATTGGTTTGTGTAATAAAGAGATTACTATGCATAATTTCTGTCCAAGTTTCTTGCCCAGTTAAACTATCTGTTACTTTTTTAGGAAGTTTGATATCAAAAGCAAACTTAGAAAAGATAGTTTCTAAAGGAACGGGATTTGGTTTTTCAAATATCATTTTAAAAGTTTGATTAACAATTTCAAGTGCTTGCTTTTTATCCATGTATTTCTACCTCCTTTCTACCAGTGGATTGTGAATACATAAGAGACATAAGAGACTCTACAGAATCCCCAATTTGAAACGATATATTTTTTTCGGGTAAAGATTTTTTAGTAGGGGGTTCTTTTAATTTAAATTCTTTTAATAATGGGTCAGTTCTTAAAATTTGATTCATTCTTCTTCTGGGAAAAGGGACAAATTCTAAAGTTTTTGCTTTAAAAGCGGGAAGAGGGACACCATTACTACTGACACGTACAATACATTCACGATTTTTTAATTCAGTTAGCATTTTTAGTTTTATTTTGTAAGAATTTCGCACAGCTAGATTCATATGCATATTATTTTCTAATAACATAGCATCTGATTTAGAAACGCGAAAGACATAGAAGTTAGATACATTAGCAAAAATTGCATTTCGTAATTCTTCCGTAATTTGTGTAAAATATTGTTGTATCAAAATTAAAGAAAGGTTATATTTTCTAGCTTCTGCTAAAAATCTACTTAAAATAGGATTTTCGATTAAGGCTACTTCATCAATTACTAAAATAATGTGTTCTTCATAGCTATAAGATTGGATAAGTTCTAGTAATTGTTGCATAACAAGTCCGGATATGGTTTTTGTTACTTTTTGGCCTAAGATTGCTTGATCCAAAGAAAAGATAGTAAGAAAATTATCTCCGATCATATCTTTTACTTGTGGTTTTAATCCCTCTTTTTGAAAAGCAGGAAGTAGCTCCATCTCATCAATAAAAGAGATAATCGGTGCAATGGCTTCTTGATAAGAGTTTGACTTTAACTCATTAAAGTCAGTTAAAAAGAAATTGAGGATACTTTCTGGCAGATTTGTTTTATATTGGTTAATAAGATTATTTCGGTATTCCATTTCTAAAATCAATTTTCTTAGGTTAGTAAAATTTAGACAATTTGTTTCCATTAATAGATGAACACTGTGTCTTAATACTCTTTCTAATCTGGAATTGAATTGGTCAGCCATCAAAGTTTGAAATAGTGATAAAATTAATTCAACCGAAGAAAGAATGTCTTTTTTAGGCGAATTCATAAATAAGTCGCTACTGTTATCAAGACTTTTAAAATCAATTACTTTTGTATTATCTAGTCCACCAATTTCTTTTTCTAAAGCTGCATGGGGATCGATAACAACAACTTTATAATTGGTAGAAAAAGATATTTCCTGATTCATATTAGAGATAATAGAACTAGCTAATTTTGATTTTCCTGTTCCACTCGATCCTATAATAATAGAATGATTATCAAAATCAAAAGTATTTTGGGATAAGTAAAAGTCATCTGCTAAATATGGAAAAGTATCTATTTTCAAAATAGCATTATGTTTTTCACTTCTTAGTAAAGGTAAAGCTTTTTGAATATCTAAATATTCATTTTCATATTTTAGATAAAAGAAACGTGTATAAATAGAAAAATCAATACTAAAAAAATGATGTGGAATAACGAAAAGTGCTTTTCTTTGAATCATTTTTCTTTTATTTGCTTTTTCAAAAAATAAACGAGTTTTGGTAAAAAAGTGATTTTTTCGATAGCTAAAGATAGACATTTTAGCTAGTTTTAGTTCTTGTTTACGAGAAGATTCTACTTTATCAAAAATATCTAATACATTTTTTTCTTTATTGGTTAGGATAAAAGGTTTTCCTTTTCTACTGGTAAAGTCTAGTAATTCATCTTCTGTGATATCCAATTTTTTAATCATAAAGTCGCCTAAGGAATTGATAATAGGTGGTAAGATACGAGAAGTTTGACAGAAAAAATGAACTTCATTTAATTCTATTTTGGCATACATAGTCCAACTTCTAAAAAGACCATTTAATTTAGAAATGGCATTTAATAAATCAAGCCAAGCTTGTGGTTCGATGTGTTCGTCTGTTAAAATGATTTCTGACAAAATTTTTTCTTTCATATTCATACAATCCTTTCCTAAAATGGAAATTTAATTTAAAATCATTATAACAAAATAATATAAAAAGAAACTGACTTTTTACTATGAAAAAAAGTCAGTTTTATCCATTAATCTTCAATAGGAACTAAAAATTCAGTAATGTCATCATGATAATATTCTAATTCTGGAAGAGGTCGAATGTTATATTGGCTGCTTGGTAAAAACGATAAGTAGAATTTTTGTGACATTTCTTGAATTATTTTAGGTTCAAGAGAAGGGATAGAAAGAGAGAGCCATTTACTTTTTGGTATTGTATATTTTGTGAATTCTGGTATCTTCTTTTTATATAAAGCCCAATATTCTAAATGTGGTGTTGTATATCGATCTTCTATTGTATCTTTATAAACGATCATGCCATAGTCAATGTAACCATATAAATCAAAATACTTTTCATATATTTCTTTTAAGAATAAAGGGATTTCTTTTCCAATGTTTTCATGTGTGGTTTCAAATCCCTTACCATATAAAATAAGTTCTTCTTGTTCAATAATGCTATATTCAAATTTTTCATTTCTATCGTCTATGCTTTCATTAAAATGTAATTTAGGATAAAGTTTTAGTTTTTCAGGGTTATTTTTTATTTGACTTGGCTTGATGCCATAAAATTTTTCAAAGGCTCTTGAAAAAGAGGTTGGGTTTTCATATTGGTATTTTAAGGCAATATCTATTATTTTGGCATCTGTTTTATATAAGTAAAATCCAGCTTCTGATAATCTCCTTTTTCGAATGTAATCAGAAATAGAAATATTGCAAAGTAAAGAAAATAAACTTTGCATGGTATATTCATTGACTCCTAAAAATTGAGCTAGCTTTGTATAGGATATATCTTGGTCTAAATTTTGTTCAATATAGGTTATCATTTGGTTTAAAGATTGATAAATATTCATAATAGGATTCCTTTCTTAGAATACTTATATTATACAGCAAATAATAGATTTTGTAAAATATAACGAAAAGAGTAAACTGATTGACAATAAAATAAAACATTGATAAAATAGCCATAATAAAAATTAAAATAAGGACGTAGAAAGGACAAAAGAAAAATGAAAATTGATATAAAAAAAGCAACTAAAATAAAGGAAAAAAGAAACAATTGCAAAGGTATTACACTAATAGCTTTAGTAATTACTATTATTGTATTATTGATTTTGGCAGCAGTAAGTATTGCAACTTTAACAGGGGATAATGGAATTTTAACAAAAGCGATGGATGCCAAGAAAAATACAATAATAGAAGAAGAAAAAGAACAAATTAAGTTAGCTTATAGTGCATCGTTAACCAAAAAAGATTATGACGGTATTATTAGGGTAGAAGAATTGAATCATGAATTTGAAAATTTGAATGTTGAAGCCGTAGCAAGTGGGAATAACCCAATTACAGTAACATTTAGTAAAACTGGAAATATTTATACAATAGATAATAAAGGAATCATAACTGGTCCTGAAACTTCAGAAATGGATCCATTTATAACAATGGAAGAAGCAAGAGAAATAGAAAAATTCGAAAAGAATACAAAGGTAAAAGATCAGTATGGAAATAAAATAATAATACCAGAAGGATTTAAAATAGCAGACGATTCTGCAGATGATGTGACAAGTGGTGTTGTAATAGAAGATATAAGTTATGAAGAAACAAAGGGAAGTCAATTTGTATGGGTTCCAGTAGGAGAAATATATACAGCACAAGAACATACAGAAGCCAATAAGAAAACAATAAAACTGGGAAGATATAATTTTGCGGAAGATGGAACTCCGACTGATTATTCAGGAGATTTTAAAGAAGAAAATGTAAACGATACAGAAAATCTATTGAATTACGGAAATAGTATAGCAAAAAATATCGAAGAATTTAAAATAAGTGTAGGAGATAACGGTGGATATTATATTGGGAGATATGAGGCAAGAACGGCGGAAGAAAGGAAAGCAAAGACAGGTGATAATGGATTAACACGAGTAACAGTAAAAGAAAATGACTATATATATAATTGGGTAACACAACCACAAGCAGCTGATTTAAGTAAGAAAATGTATACAAGTAAAAGTTTTACAAGTGATTTGATCAATGGTTATGCTTGGGATACAGCAATTGTATTTGTACAAATTTTTGATAATAGAAATGATACAACCAAACCATATGCAAGACAAAATAGTTTAAATACTACTTTTGCAAAACAAGGAACTAATAATTTATCAAATACAGCACACCAAGATAAAGTATGTAATATATGGGATATGGCAAGTAATGAGTGGGAATGGACAACAGAAACTCATGTAGATTCTTCTAGTCCTTGCGTAATTAGAGGAAGTGGATACAGTTATAGTAGCCAGTATTACACGAGTTCTCATGACTACTATGATACCAGTTATGCTAACAGTTTTGAAACTTTTCGTTTAATACTTTATTTGTAATCAAATACAAACATAAAAGGTTGCTTCTATTAATGAAAGAGGATATAATAAAAAGGAGCATTTTAGATGAAGATAGTAACGTCAGGGAGCAAATATATAGATATTGATGCTTATGCAGCTTGCATAGCATATAGCCATCTATTAAAATTAAAAGGAATACAAAGTAAAGCGATTAGTACAGCTAAACTAAATGAAAGTATTACCAAAAGATTATTAGAATTAGATGTGAAATTGGATAAATATAAACCAGCAAAAGATGATGAGTTTATTATAATTGATGTATCAGATAGAAACTTTTTTGATAATATTGTAATAGAAAATAAAATTATAGAAGTAATAGATCATCATATTGGATTTGAGGATTATTGGAAAGAGCGATTAGGAAATAATTCAAAAATAGAATTTATAGGTTCTGTTGCAACAATAATTTTTGAATTATATGAAAAAGAAAATTTACAAGATAAAATAACAAAAGATATTGCTTATCTAATGATGTCAGCAATTTTAGATAATACATTAAATTTTAAGGCTAAAATAACAAAAAATAGAGATATAATAGCTTATAAAAAGTTAGAGAAAATAGCGGGAGACCCTGAAAATTATGCTAGTAAATATTTTTTTGATTGCCAAAGAATAATAGAAAAGGATTTAAAGACAGCTTTAGAAAATGATACTAAAATCGGAGTAACAGGTAAAAAAGTACCAAAAGTATTTTCACAATTAACAGTATGGAATAAAAGTAAGATATTACATAGTAAAGAATTAATATTTGATACTTTAAATACATTTGGAAATGATTGGATATTGAATTTAATATGTTTGAAAGAAGGGAAAAGTTATATTATAACTTCAAATGATATAATATTGCAAGATATTCAAAAATTATTAAAAGGAAAAATACATAAATTCTATTTAGAATGTGAAGAGATATGGCTTCGAAAAGAAATTATAAAACAAGCCAATTAATAAATATAAAAGAAAATATATTTTTGTAGGTGATAATAATGAAAGTAGGATTTACCATTGGAAAATTTGCTCCATTACACAAGCGGGCATCAATATCTAATAGAAAAAGGAATAAGTGAAATGGACAAATTTTATGTGATTATCTATGAAACAACAGTAACACAAATACCAATTGAAACAAGAGCCAATTGGATTAAACAAATTTATCCAGACGTCAATTTGATTTATGCTAAGAATCCACCAAATCAATATGGATTAGACGAAGAAAGTGTGAAGATACAGACGGATTATTTAAAAGAAATATTAAAAGGAATAGAGGTAACCCATTTTTATAATAGTGAAGCATATGGAAAATTTGTAGCAAGAGATTTAGGAATTAAAGAAGTACAAGTAGATCGAAAAAGAGAAAAATATCCAATTAGTGGAACAGCTATCCGAAAGAAAGTAAAGGAAAATGAAAATTATATTGAAAAGATAGTATATAAAGATATGAAAGAAGTTTAGAACTTAGGGAGCTAAACTTCTTTTATGTTATCTTAAGAAAAGTTTTAAGCAAAATTAAGAAAAAATAAATATTATTTTACATAGAATTGTGTTAGAATAGAGAAAAAGAAGAGGGATAGAGGGATAATCCTTAAAAGTTGCCAAATAAACCTGGAACCATTGGCAACTTTTAAGAAATGTCCTTCGAACCCCAAGAAAGGGGAAAGAAATGGAGAAAATTGTATTAAAGTGTGAAAGCTTAAACAAAAAATTTGGCAAAAAACAAATTCTAAATAATGTTTCTTTCGAAATGCAAGAGGGAGACATTCTAGGATTTATTGGACCAAATGGGGCAGGAAAAACCACTACCATAAAGTTAGTATTAGGACTTCAAAGTCTAACCAGTGGAAAAGTTACCATCAATGGTTATGATCGAGAAAGTCAATTTACAAAAGCAATTGAAAAAGTGGGAGCCATTGTAGAAAATCCAGATTTATATATGTATTTATCAGGTTATGAAAACTTAAAATTAATTGCTAATTTGTATCCGGGAATTACAAAAGATAGAATAGACGAAGTAGTAAAACTGGTTAAGTTAGAAAATAGGATCAAAGATAAGGTCTCTAAATATTCTTTAGGTATGAGACAAAGATTAGGAATTGCACAAGCCATTTTGCATCAACCAAATTTGCTTATATTAGATGAACCAACTAATGGATTAGATCCAGAGGGAATAAAAGAGATGAGAGAGCTTTTATTAGCATTAGCCAAACAAGAAAAAATGGCAATTTTAATATCTAGCCATAATTTAGCGGAGTTAGACAATTTGTGTAATAAGGTATGTATTATTAAAAATGGAGAAATTATTGAAACAAGTGATATTTCTGGAATTAAAAAAGAAGCAGGTAAGCAATTTAAGATATTTGAAGTAAATGATATTGAAAAAGTAAAAACCTTATTGCCAAAAGCCGTTATAATAAACCAAAAACAATTCAAATTAGATATACCAAAAAAGGAAGTAGCAGAAGTGATTGTAAAATTGGTAGAAAATCAAATAAAGATTTATGAAGTAAAAGAAGAAGAAAAATCATTAGAACAAGCATTTTTTGAAAAGACAGGGGGGAATATCATTGAGTAAATTAATTAAAAATGAATTAACAAAAATCTTTAAAAAGAAAAGTATTTATATTACATTATTGGTTATTTTAGCTTTTGTAATTTTAACTAATTGTATTTATAAATTTTTCTTACACACAGGAAGTTATGATGAATATAGTGATAATTATATCCAATATGTAAAAGAAGAAATAGCTAAATTAGATCCTAATAAACCAAGTGACACCAAAATGTATATTGATCTTAAATCCAATTTAGATGTTTATGATATGATGCAAAAATATGAAAAAGGTAGTTGGCAAAGAGATATTCTATCGACCCAAATACTTGGTTATGTCAATGAAAGAAATACATATTTATATGGTGAGAATAAAGAAACCAAAAAAGTAACAGAAGTAGAAGAAACCATACAAAAAGTCATTAAAAGATTAGATGAAGGAGATTGGAAATACTTTGCCCAAGAAGAATTAGAACAAGCCAAAGCACAATTAAGTAATTTAGAAGAACAACAAGCTAAAACACAAGATAAGCAAGATTTACAGTCATTAGAAATAACTATTAAAAATGCTAAAATTGACAAAGAAGTAGCGCAAATGCGATTGAGCAAAGAAATTCAATATGGAAATGATTTTAGAAATAGAGCCTTAAATGGGTATAAAAGTGAAGCAAAAAATATTATAAATATGGAAAATGAAGAACAAGAATTAGAATATAGTCAGAAGAAAGAATATAATGATAGCTTAGAAAAAAGAGAAGTGAATCGTTATATTTTAGAAAATAATGTAGACATTAACAAGGAAAATAATATCAGAGGCATTTTAAAAAATTTATTTAATGAATATGGATTATTTATTATAGTTATGATTGTTATGATAGCAGGAACCATCGTAAGTGAAGAATTTAACAAAGGAACCATTAAATTATTATTAGTAAAACCATATAGTAGAAATAAAATCCTACTAGCAAAATTCATAACGGTTTTGATTATGATTTTATTTACTATCTTGGCAGTAGTGGTGATGGAATTAATAATAGGTGGCATTATTTTTGGCTATGATAGTTTGTCTGTACCTATTTTGGAATACAATTTTACAACACAAACTTTAGAAAGTATCAATATATTTACTTATTTAGGAATAACCTTTATGACTCAATTACCAAAATTAATTTTATTAGCAACGCTTGCCTTTACTTGTAGTACTTTGTTTACCAATAGTGCAGTAGGAATTGCTATCCCATTATTAGGCTATATGTCAGCAGATATGATTAATATGTTAGTGATTCAATATAAAGTACAATTTATGAAACTGTTTGTTAGTTTGAATTGGAACTTTGAAGAATATCTATTTGGTAATTTACCAAGTATGGAAGGAATGACCTTCGGCTTTTCAATCATTGTTTGCATTTTATATTTTGTAGTAATGATAGTACCAACTTTTATCACTTTTAGAAAGAGAAATATTAAAAATATTTAAGTTTTGGTTTAGCTCCTACCTTTTAGCGCAAAATAACCATATATTTTGCCTAAGAGATAGGAGCTAAATTTGAAAAAAATTAAACTTAAAGATTTAGTATGTTGAATTATGTGTTAAAATCGTATATAATGGTAGCATAGAAAGTAAAGGGAATAAGGTTGAAAAATAATTACAATTCAAAGTTTTTATCTTTTTTAACCATGTTTGTACCTTTAGAAAGACTAACTATTAAAAGTCAATAGTTTTTCGAAAAAAATTAAAAAAAATTAT
>CAOJRU010000028.1 GCA_948442365.1 uncultured Clostridium sp. | reverse complement strand
AAAATTTTAACTTAAATCTAATTTTTCTATGGGACTTTTTTTACAGCCCCTTTTTTTATACTTATGTTGCAAAAAAGAAAAAGTTAGCATATAATTTAGCAAAAGAAAAACAAAATGTTAGGAAAATAGCATTTACTTAAATTCATATCAAAAAGGAAGAAGGTAAAATGAAAAACTTAAAACTAAAAGAAATAGTAGAGGTAACCAAAGGAAAATTAATACAAGGAAATCCAGAATTCATCTGTAAAAGCTTTTCAAAAGACACAAGAACCATTCAAAAAGGAGATACATACATAGCCATCAAAGGAGAAAAGTTTGATGGAAACTTATTTTGGCAACAAGCCTTAGAAAAAGGGGCAGAATGTGTCATTGCTTCTAATATAGAATACGAGTCAAAAGATTTAGAAAAATACAAAGATAAAAACATTATAAAAGTAGAAAATACCTTAGAAGCTTTATACAGCATAGCAAAATTGAAAAGAAGTTTTTATGAAATTCCCGTAATAGCTATTACAGGAAGTGTAGGAAAAACAAGCACAAAAGACATCGTTGCCAACGTCGTATCTCAGAAATATAGAACACGAAAAACCATAGGAAACAATAATAATAATATTGGATTACCTTTTACCATACTAAACTTACAAGACGAGGAAGCTATGGTGCTAGAAATGGGAATGAATCATCTAGGAGAAATTAGTTTATTAACCAGTATTGCCAGACCTACTATTTGTATCATTACCAATATAGGAACATCACACATTGGAAATTTAGGATCAAGAGAAAACATATTAAAAGCAAAACTAGAAATATTAGAAGGGACAGAAAATCCAACTATTCTTATAAATAATGATAATGATTTATTACATAAATGGCAAGAAGAAAACAAAGACAAGAGAAGAATAATTACTTATGGCATTCATGAACCAAGTCAATTAAATGCAAAAGACATTCAATTAAAAGATGACAGCAGTGAATTTATATGCCATTCTCAAAAAGGCAACATAAAAATACAGGTGCCAGTTGGAGGAGAACATTTTATATTAAATGCTCTTTGTGCAATTGGTGTGGGCAAAGCATTAGAGATAGAAAATCAAAAGATAATAAAAGGTATTCATGAATTTGAATTAACCAAAAAAAGAATGGATATAACAGAAATAAAAGGCAACATAAAAGTGATAAATGATGCTTATAATGCAAGCCTAGAATCCATAGAAGCTAGTTTAAAGTATATCATGGAATTTAAAAACAACAGAAAAATAGCTGTATTAGGGGACATATTAGAATTAGGAGAATATGCACAAAAAATACATGAACAAGTAGGAGAAATGGTATATCAAAATAAAATAGATGTACTAATAGGTAATGGAAAAAATGCAAAATATATGGTAGAGCAAGCCAAAAAGGCAGGGATGTTACCAGATCAAATTTATTATTTTGAAAGCAAAGAAGAAATACTACATAAATTAATACAAATGGTAAAACCAGGAGATGTTATTTTATGCAAAGCATCAAATGGAATGAGATTTTTTGAGCTAGCAGAAGAATTACAAAAAAAATTAAAAGAGAGGTGCTGAAATTATGTCAAAAACAAAATTAGGAGTTATCTTTGGAGGGATGTCAACAGAAAATGAAGTGTCAGTCGTATCTGCCAATTCGGTTTTAAGAAATATCGATCCAGAAAAATACGAAATATATCCAATTTATATTGGAAAAGATGGAATCTGGTATCAATGTAAAGATAGGCAAGAAAAAAGAGAATTAGGAGAAAAGATACATAATAAGGAAAAAATAACAAATGTTATGGAATATTTAAATAATTTAGATGTTTTATTTCCGGTATTACATGGTTTATATGGAGAAGATGGAAGCATACAAGGTCTTTTTAAATTAATCAAAAAGCCATTTGTAGGGTGTGGTGTTCTAGCATCTAGTGTTGGAATGGATAAAGTATATACAAAAATTATTTTTGATAAAGCAGGGCTAAAACAAGCTAAATATGAATATATCAGAAAATATAAAGAACATTATATTTATGTTGACAATTATTTTAATGAGGAAATATTAAATTTAGAAGAAGTAACAGAAAAAATAGCAAACAATTTGAAATTCCCAGTATTTATTAAACCTTCTAATTCAGGTTCTAGTGTGGGAGTTAATAAAGCAAAAAACAAAGAAGAATTAAAAAAATATGTAGAACAAGCAGCAGAATTTGACGCTAAGATTTTGATTGAAGAAGGAATTGAAGGAAAAGAAGTAGAATGTGCTGTACTTGGAAATGAAGAAGTTATAGCTTCTTGCGTAGGAGAGATAAAACCAGCAGAGGACTTTTATAGTTATGATGCCAAATATAAAAATGAGGAATCAAGAACAGAAATACCAGCTAACATTCCAGAAAAAATAACAAATGAAATTAGAAGGCAAGCTATCAAAGCTTTCAAAGCAATAGATGGAAAAGGATTATCCAGAGTCGATTTTTTTATAGAAAAAGAAACCAACCAAATTTATATTAATGAAATTAATACCTTACCGGGATTCACCAATATTAGTATGTACCCAATGTTATGGGAAGCAAGTGGAATTTGTTACCAAGAATTATTAACTAAATTAATTGAATTAGGTAAAAAAAATCCATAAAACTATGGATTTTTTTTCTATTTGTGATATAATAGGGTTACTTAGTTCCGTAATAGGAGGATGTTAGAAATGATTTTCAAAAATTATTATAAAATATTAGATTTAGAAACAAGCCATGTTTCAATCGAAGAGATAAAAGATGCGTATCGAGCAGCCGCTAAAAAATATCATCCAGACTTAAATGTAGGAGATGAATTAGCAGAAGAAAGAATAAAAGATATCAATGAAGCCTATAAAGTATTATCGGTTCCATCTACTAAAAGAAAATACGATAGAACTTGGAATTCTCGTTTTGGTAAAAATGAAAAAGCACTTTCTGGTAAAGGAGAAAAAGGGACAATTCTTACCATGTTTTTAGGCAATATAGAAGGAGAGAAAGAAACACAAACACAATCCAAGAAGATAGCAAAAGGTGAAAATATTGAAACAGAAATTAATATTAGCGTACAAGAAGCCTTCTATGGAATGGAAAAAATGATATCCTTGAGAATGGCAGAAGGCAAAATAAAAAATATAGTAGTTACCATACCACAAGGAATTGGTAATGGAGAGAAGATTCGATTAATTGGACAAGGTAAGCCAGGAGAAAACGGCGGAAAAAACGGAGATTTATTAATAAAAATCAAAATAGAGGATAGTAAAACATTTCGATTAAAGGGAAATGATTTATATACTGACTTATTATTGACTCCATGGGAAGCGGCATTAGGGGTTAAAACGAAAGTGGCATCTATGGACGATGAAACACAAATATATATACCACAGGGAATTCAAACAGGAGAAAGAATTAAAATTCCGGGAAAAGGTTATAAAGATAGTCATGGGGTAAAAGGAGACTTAATAGCTGAAATTAAAGTAGTAGTACCAAAGCAATTGACAAAGCAAGAGAAAGAAATCTATAAAAAATTAAAAGAAATATCTAAATTTAATCCTAGAAAAGAGCAAATATCATAATTTACATAAAAAAATTATTGACAAAATGGCGATTTTCCGCTATAATTAATTATAGTGTTGTAACAAAAGATGAACTATGGATTAAGAGACATAGAAACGGAGGAATAAAAAATGGATACTATACAAGGCAAACACTTTAGTATAACAGATCCAGAAGGAGTAAAAACAGTAATATATCAAGTAAACAAGACCAAAAAGGAGTATTTAGAAGAATATCCTAAATACACAGTGGAAAGGTTAGAGCATACAGAGGAATTAGTAGGAAATCTAAATAAGAAAACATTTTATGTAGAAGAACCACAAAAAGATGGGAATCAATTAGTTATCTTATCGTTTGGGCAAGATAGAGTTGTTATCAATACTGGAATTCTGTTGGGAGATGAAGTAAAAATAACCAAAAAGCCAACACCATTTAAATTTAATACTTTATATTCAGAAGAAGAAATGGAATACAAAGATTTTCAATATACACCAAACTTGAAAAGACCAGTTTCAATTATTGATCCAGAAACAACAGAAGAGATAAAACCAATGCTTTATTTTGATGAAAAAACAAATGAAGTAAAGGGAAAATGTAAATTAAAACCATATAAATCTTATTTTGCATTTGAAATAAGAGAAGGAAAGTAGGAGGAAGTAAAAATGTTATCAAATGAGAGAGATTTGCCAATACCAGAGGAAGCCATAGAAAGGGCAGCAGGAATAAATGATAAAATTGAAATTAATGGATTTTGGACAAAGGAAGCTTGTCAGGAAAAAGATAAAGAACCTACAAAAAGTAATACAGAAATGATAATAGAAAGTCCAAATCAGAGACAAGGGAAATATGATATAGGCCTTGAGGAAGGTATGGTAATACCAGCCAAAGATGGTGGTATTGAAATGGTACAACAAGGAAAAGAAAGTGATAGAGACGACAGATAATTATACAAAAGAGTAGGTGAAAATTATGAACTACAAAATAGAAGGAGCCATTAGAAAAAATAGAAAAAACTTTATCGTATTTGGAATACTATGGGTATTTATAGCCATAGTATTTGTTTCGCCGTTCGCCTATAGTTCACATATGGCAGGACTAGAAGGAAAGATGGATTTAGAAGTATTTTTTGACACTTTTGGAAAATCTATGGGAAGTCCTTTAGCCACCTTAGGAAATGTATTCTCACAAGGGGCAAGTGGAACCTATTTTTCAACTTTGCTAATAGTTACCATATTTTATTCTGTATTTTTCTTTATAGGATTTGTGCGTACAGCGCCAAAAAATGAATATACAGACATAGAACATGGATCCAGTGATTGGAGTCAAAGAGGAGAACAATATCAAATATTAAGTAGAAACAAAGGAATTATATTAGCGGAAGACAATTATTTACCAGTAGACAAGCGAGGAAATGTCAATGTATTAGTAGTAGGACGGATCAGGTTCTGGTAAATCTGCTTCTTATTCCATACCAAATGCGTATCAATGTTTAGGATCTTATATTTTTACAGATCCAAAAGGAGAACTATATGATCGAACCGCAGGATATTTAAAAGAACAAGGATATGAAATCAAAGTATTAAACTTAGTAAGACCACAATATAGTGATGGATACAATCCATTAATGCACATCTCATCTGAATTAGATGTTGACGTAATAGCCAATACCGTAGTAAAAGGTCAAAAATCTGATAATAGTTCAACATCTGATCCTTATTGGGATGACATGGCAGAAATGTTATTAAAAGCGTTAATTTATTACTTAATTGCCACAAGACCGGAAGAAGAGCAAAACTTAGCAAGTTGTGCGGAATTAGTCAGAGCAGCTAACAATAAAGGTGGAAGTAACTTATTAACAGAATTAATTAGTCAATTGCCATATGACCATCCAGCTAGAATGTACTATAAATCAATAGAAATTGCACCAGAAAAAACCTATGGATCTATCCTAAGTTCTTTACAATCTAAATTAGGAAAATTCGACTCAAAAGAAATAGCAGAACTAACCTCAACTGATACCATAGACTTTGAGGAAATTGGAAACAAAAAAACAGCGGTATATGTTATATCATCAGACACACACACAGCATATGACTTTTTATTAACCATATTCTTTGCCCAAATGATACAACAACTATATGATCATGCGGATCGCAATGGAGGCCAACTAAATGTGCCAACATATTTCATATTAGATGAGTTTGCTAACATAGGAAAAATACCAGACTTTGATAAAAAAATATCAACATCAAGAAGTAGAAAAATATCATTTAGTGTTATTTTACAAAATATTGATCAATTAGAAGCCGTTTATGAAAAATCCTATGAAACCATCATGGGTAACTGTGACACACATGTATTTTTAGGAAGTAACTCTTATAAAACCGTAGAATATTTTTCAAAAGCATTAGGAGAAAAAACCATAGGAAGAGATAGTATATCGGTTAATAGAGACAGACAAAACTGGAAAACGGGGAAATCGGTATCTGACCAAGTAATGGCGAGAGCTTTGATGACGCCAGATGAACTTCGTAGAATGGATAATGATGATTGTATTATATATGAAAAAGGAATTAAACCAGTAAAAGCGAAGAAATTCTATTACTTTAAACATCCAATGGCAAAGAAGATGGCACCATTTGAGATCAGTCATAATGACATTGGAGAAAAAGACAGAGGGGTATGGAGAAAATACAATCCTTATAATCCATATGTAGAAGAAAAAGACGAAAAAGCAGTAGAAAATTTAAATATAGAATCACTAGATGATTTATTTGAAGATGAATTATCCTCACCAAAAAAGGAAGAAATTAAAAGTGAAAGTTCAGTAGGTATTGAATCTATGGGATTAAAACAACAACCAGTAAAAAACAGCAATACAACGCCTGCGTTAGACTTAAATGATTTCCAAGAAAATGATGCACCCATGTTGCCACAAGATAATGAAGATGATATTTATGATTTACAAAAAGAATTGGAAGCCAAATTTGATGAACTATTTGGACCAATGGATAGTAGTGAATAGAAAAGTTGCCAAAGTTGCCAAAGGGGACGGACCTTTTTGGCAATTTTGCTGTTTTTATGACAAGAAGTGAGAGCAATCCTTTTGAAAAAGTCTAAACTTAAATATTACTTATTATAAGTAACATTTTCTTTTACTTAAATACGAAAATCTTTTCGTAAAACTATTGCAAAAAAGGTCTAAATATAGTAAAATACAGAAAGAACAAAAAGAAGGAGAAAGAAATGAAATTTGTACATATAGCAGACATACATTTTGATAGTCCATTTGTAAATTTATCGGACAAAAACATACTAGGGGACTTAAGACGTTTACAACAACGAAAAGTATTAAAAAAAGTAATAGAATATAGTAAGAAAAATGACATAGATTATTTATTCATAGCAGGAGACTTATATGAGAACAAATACGTAAAATTATCAACCATTGAATATATGAATAACCTATTTAAAGAAATACCCAATACAAAAATATTGATAAGTCCGGGAAACCACGATCCATATATAAAAGATTCCTATTATAACAAATTTAAATGGAACGAAAACGTCAAAATATTTCAAGCCAAAATAGAAAAAATAGAAAACGAAGAAATAGCCATATATGGTTATGGATTTGACGATTTTTATTGTACTGATTGTGGAATAGACACATTAGAAATAGAAGATCTAAATAAAATCAACATATTAGTCATTCATGGTACACTAGATGGAGCATCCATTGAAGAAAAGCAATACAATTCTATGGCAAGAAAAATGTTGCAAGAAAAGAAATTTGATTATATAGCATTAGGGCATATTCACAAATTAGATTATAGTAGTAATATGGTATATCCGGGCTCAGCAGCTTCTCTAGGATTTGATGAATTAGGAGAACACGGAATGATCGTAGGAGAAATAACAAAAGAAAATTTACAACTAGAATTTGTTGCTCTAGACGAAGAAAAATTTAAGGAAATAGAAATAGACGTAACAGAGGTAATCGCTAAAGAAGAGTTAATTGAAAGAATAAATCAATTAGAAATACAAAACAATGAATATATCAAAATAATATTAGTAGGAAGCAGAAATTTTGAAATCAATAAATATGAATTATTAAAATATATACAGAATGAAAGAATTATAAAAATAAAAGACAAAACAAAAATAGCATATAACTTAACAAAAATAGCAAATGAAAACACATTAAAAGGTTTATTTGCCGAAGAAATGCTTGAAAAGCTAGAACAAACGCAAGAAGTTGAAGAAAAAGAACTCATAGAAAAAGCAATAGAAATAGGACTAGAAGCACTATCATGATTTTTTAGATGGCTTAGCTGTGCAAGTATTAGATGAACTTACAGATAAATAATATTTTAAATATGCTAAGATTAAAAAACATGATAAGAAAGGAGAAAACCTTTGAAAATTAACAAATTAAAAGTAAATGCTTATGGAAAATTAAAAGAAAAAGAAATGGAATTAAAAAATAATATCAATATTATTTATGGAAAAAATGAAACAGGAAAATCAACCTTATTAAATTTTATTACCAATTCTTTTTATGGTATTTCAAAAAATAAAAATGGAAAAGACATATCCGATTTTGAGAAATATATGCCATGGGTAGGAGATGATTTTTCAGGGAAAATAGAATACGAATTAGACAATCAAGAAAAATTTGAAATATTTCGAGATTTTAAAAAGAAGAATCCAAAAATATTTAATGAAAAAATGGAGGACATTTCAAAAGAATTTAATATTGATAAAAATAAAGGAAATGAATTTTTTTATGAACAAACCAAAATAGATGAAGCATTATTTTTATCTACCATATTAATGAACCAGCAGGCAGTAAAATTAGAAAAACAAGAACAAAATGTGCTAATTCAAAAGGTTGCAAATTTAGTAGGAACAGGGGAAGATAATGTATCCTATAAAAGGGCGATAGATAGAATTAATAGACGTATATTAGATGAAATAGGGACGGAAAGATCTAGGGAGAAGCCAATTAATATAATCAGTAAAAAAATTGCAGAATTGGAAGAAGAAAAGGAAGAATTACAAAAAAGTGTAGACATAAAGTATAGAATAGAAGAAGAAAAGAATAATTTAGCAGAAAAAATAAAGAAGCTAGAAAACGAAAATACAATTTTGAAAGAAAAGAAATTAAAGCAAGAAAATGAGAAAATAGAAGATGAAAAAATAAATTTAAAAGTAAATTTAAAAAATCAAAATGATGAAAAAATAAATAATATAAAAAATAAAATAAATGAAATAAATTTTAAAAATAAAAATACTTTTGAACAAAATAAAAAAATAAATTCGAAAAAAAATAAATTAAATAAAAAATTAATTATTATTTTTTTAAGTATTATTTTAATTAATATTTTTCAATTTATTTTTATTAAAAATAAATATTTTAATTTTATTTTTCTTCTTACAGTGCCAACGGATTTAATTTTTTCTTTATTTTTTAAAAATAAGATAAAAAAGGAAGAAATACATATAAAAAATAACATAGAAAAAATAAATTCAGAAAAAAAGCAATTAAATTTTGAAATTAATTTATTAGAGAAAAATAATAATGAACTAGAAAAGGAAATAAATTCTAATAAAATAGAAAAAAATAAAAAAAATGATTTAGAAAAAATTAATTTGGAAATACAAAATTTAGAAAACGAAATAAAAAATAAAAAAATAGAATTACATACTTTGCAATTAGATTACAAAAACATAGAACCAAAATTGGAAAATTTGGCTGAGATAGAGGAAAGTCTAATTAACCATAAAGAAAAGATGGTAAACCTGAAGGGGTTAGAAAAAAGTATGAATATAGCAAAGACAGTTTTAGAGGATTCCTATAATAAAATGAAAAATACCGTAACCCCTAAGTTTACAGACAAGCTATCAGAAACCATAGCCAAAATTACAAACGAAAAATATACAAAAGTTAGACTAAATGATGACACAGGATTAGTTGTGGAATTAGAAAATGGAAATTACATACCAGCTTCAAGATTAAGTATAGGAACGATCGATCAATTATACTTTTCATTAAGATTAGCGATGGTAGAAGAATTATCAGAAGAAAAAATGCCAATTATTTTAGATGAGGTATTTGCTTATTATGATACAGAAAGATTAAAAAATATTTTAAAATATATGATAGATCGATTTTGCGATAACCAAATTATAATTTTTACTTGTACTAATCGAGAAAAAGAAATATTAGAAGAATTAAATATAAAATTTAATTTAATAGAAATGTAGCATATAAAAAAAGAAAAATAGAAATAGTCTAATAAACTTGAAAAATAAGAGTTTATGAGACTATTTTATTGAATTCTTCTATTGAACTAATGGAAAAAATGTAGTATAATACCAAAAGCAAAACTAAGAAGGAGAATGATTATGTTTGAAAAATTAGAAGCTGTAGAAAAGAGATATGAGGAGCTAACAAAACTAATTGCAGATCCAGAAATAATAGCGAACCAAGTAGAATGGCAGAAATTAATGAAAGAACATGCAAGCATAGAAGAAATCGTATTAAAATTTAGAGAATATAAAAAAGTAAAAGAAGCTATGACAGAAGCAGAAGAATTGATGCAAGATCCAGAAATGAAAGAATTAGCAGAAGCAGAATACTATGAATCAAAAGAAAGCTTACCAAAAATCGAAGAAGAATTAAAAATTTTGTTAATTCCAAAAGACCCAGATGATGAGAAAAATATTATGTGTGAAATAAGAGCAGGAGCAGGAGGAGAAGAAGCAGCACTATTTGCTGGAACACTATTTAGAATGTATACCATGTATGCAGAAAAAAAGCATTGGAAATTAGAAGTATTAAATGAAAATGAGACAGGATTAGGTGGTTATAAAGAAATATCTTTCATGATTACAGGAAAAGGAGTATATAGTCGATTAAAATTTGAAAGTGGAGTCCATAGAGTCCAAAGAGTTCCTGATACAGAAAGCAGTGGAAGAATCCATACATCAACGGCAACAGTTGCTGTATTACCAGTTGTAGAAGATGTGGAAATAGAAATCAATCCAGCTGACATAAAAATGGAAGTATTTAGAGCTTCTGGTGCAGGAGGGCAACATATCAACAAAACCTCATCAGCCGTAAGACTAATTCATGAGCCAACAGGAATTGTAGTAGAATGTCAAACCGAAAGGTCACAATTTCAAAATAAAGACAACGCTATGAAAATGCTTAGAACTAAAATATATGAAATTGAAAAAGAAAAGCAGGACAGCGAAATTGCAAATAGCAGAAGAGTCCAAGTAGGTTCAGGAGATAGAAGTGAAAAAATAAGAACTTATAACTATCCACAAGGAAGAATTACCGATCATAGAATTGGAATGAGCATTTATCAAATGGAAAATTTCCTAAATGGAGATATTGATGAAATGATTGATAATTTAATAGCAGCAGATAGAGCAGAAAGATTAAAAGGTGAAGAAGATTAAAAAATATTAGCATTTGACGTTGTCAAATTTTGGTTTTAATTTAACCAACGTATTAACTTATAGAAAATACCTCAAATATTAGATGAAAATTAATATTTGAGGTATTTTTCGAATAAAATAGAAATGTTCCCAATAAACTAAAATAAAAAGAAAAAGGAGAAGTCTTCATGGAAGGAATTATAAAAACAACTATTTTGGGCCTATTTTTTGGAACTTTTGGAACTACCTTAGGAGGCATTTTAGGAGTTATTGTAAAAAAACACTCCAATAAATTTTTAAGTTTTATACTAGCGTTTGCCTCTGGATTAATGATGGCAGTGATATGTTTTGACTTAATACCAGAAGCTTTAGGGATAAGCGCCATTCCCAATGTAGTGATAGGAATTGTAGTGGGAATTATAGCCATGATATTTTGTGACCTGTTAGTAGAAAAGAAATTTAATCAAAAAGTAGAACAAAAGAAAGAAAACAATGCTTTGTTAAAAACGGGAATTATTGTATCTATTGGATTAGCCATTCACAATTTTCCAGAAGGATTAGCTATTCGGTTCTGGTTTTGAAGCATCCATGAAGTTAGGTTTAAGTTTAGCTTTAGCCATTTGCTTACACGATATACCAGAAGGAATATCTATGGCAGTACCTATGAAAAATGGAGGAATGAAAATATCTAAAGTGATTTTTTATGTTATATTATCTGGTATCACAACAGGGATAGGAGCTTTTTTTGGAGCTATCATTGGTTCTATATCTGAACAAATTATAGCCATTTGTTTGAGTTTTGCAGCCCGGAGCTATGTTATATATCGTATCTGGAGAATTAGTACCAGAAGCTAATCATTTATATCATGGAAGAATGACGGCAGTAGGAAATATGGTAGGATTTCTAATTGGGATTTTTGCAACTACTTTGTAAAAGAAATAGATAACAATAAAAATAACAAGATTAGATTTAATCTTGTTATTTTTATTAAGAATATATATGATTATTTCTTTTTACCAGACGAAGATAGTACATTACTATTTTTTAAAATTTCTTCTAAAACAAATTCAACTGTACCTTTTCCCCTATAATGTTTTCCATCATAGCATTTATATTTATCAGAATTTTTCATAGTGCTATAGAAATTATTAGGGTATTTCAAATTATTTATTTTACTATTGTTTATTTCAGAACTTAGAATATGGGCAAACCAGTATCTTTTTTTATTATTAGAACCATACACATCATATTTATTAATTTTTAGAGTATCGCTAGCACTTTTTTCATCCACTGGTGTAGGCGGAGAAATATAAAAGTTATGGTTTGGATAAGCTTTAGCAAGTGATCGATAGTAATTAGCATAAGTCTTAGCAATTGCTTCAACTTGCGCTTGTGATTTTGGTTTAACCAAATCATTTCCACCATGCATAAAAGCTACAGTAAAATGGCAATTAGGATTGTTTTGTATAATTCGATCAATTTTATCTCTACATTCTCCTGCTGTACCGGTATCAGCATAATAATCTTGTGGTTTCTTGCCAGATAGCCATTTATATCCAGTTCCTCCTTGACAAACAAAGAATAAATCAGCATCTTTATCATTTAGTCCAGTATGTGATTTAAAAGAAGAATAATATTTATTATTCCAATCAGTAGTGGATCTTACTGTATAACCATACTGGTTGTAAAAGTTTATATTAGAAAACTTACCATCTCCACATGTACTCCTACCAGCCAATTGAACAACAGTAGAAGCACCAGCAATAATCATCTTTTCTTGTTTTACGGTAACTGTACAAGTAGCAGTTTTGTTGCTTCCATCATTAGCTTTAGCAGTAATACTTGCTGTTCCTGTACCAACTCGTGTGATTTTTCCATTATTTACAGTTGCTACTTTTGTATTAGAACTACTCCAAGTAACAGTTTTTGACGAAACGGTTGCAGGAGATAAAGTAGCAGATAATTGAGAAGTAGTATTAGTAATATCTAAACTAACAGAAGTTTTGTTTAGAGTAAGACTTTTGGCAGAAGTTTTTACAGCTACAGGAATGGACACTTGTGTGTTAGCATTCGATTCTGTTACTATAATAGTAGTATTACCATTAGCCTTAGCAGTTACTTTTCCGTTACCATCAACCGTAGCAATGGAAGTATTACTGCTTTTATAAGATAAGTTGCCTATATTTTTACTATTATTATTCATAATATTTGTAGTTGAAGTAGTGCTTAAATCTAAAGTAGAATTATTTATTTTCAGTAACAAATCTGGAACAATAATTTGAACCGTTGTAGATTTGTTATTTTCAGTTTTAGCAGTAATAGTAGCGATACCAGGTTGTTTAGCAAGGATATTTCCATTACTATCTACAGAGGCGATATTAGTATTAGAACTACTCCAAGATATTTTGTTTTGTGTATCTGCATTGGATGGAGAAATAGTAGGTTTTAAAAGGATAGAAGAACCTTTTTTTACATAGGTTTTATTAGTACTTAAACTAATTTGGGCAGGGGCTGTTCTAACCGTAACAGAACAAGAATCAGATTTTCCATTTTGGGTAGTGGCGGTAATAGTGGTTTTACCAGAACTATGAGCAGTTACCATTCCATTTGAATCGACAGTAGCAACTGTTGGATTAGAACTAGAATAAGTAACTGTATTTTGTATGTTACAGTTTGTAGGTACAAAAGTAGGTTTTAAAGAAAAGGTATTTGTACCGTTAACATATAAATTCTTAGAGCTTACGATATCAATAGATTTTGGCGATGCTTCAATAACTAAAGTAAAGGAAGAAGATAAAGTATCATTCAATTGTGCTGAAATTACAGTAGATCCAATAGAATGAATTAATACATTACCATCATTATCAATAGAGGCCACTTGTGAATTGTCACTATTCCATGTTATAATTTTGCTTATATCATAATTTTCTTCATTTAATTTAGCTTGTATATTAACAATCGAAGAACTATTACTTAAATCTAGCTTAGAAGAGGTATCGCTTACAAGGATATCTTTTACATATAAGGTAAGAGAAGATAATTCAGAATATACAATTATTTCACAAGAAGTAGAAGTATCTCCCATATTTGCTATAATTTGTGAATGACCATCTTCTAAACCAGTAATAGACACTTGTATTTGATTGTTACTATAATTTTCATAAGTAAAAGATAGGATGTCGCCATTTTCATTTTCAATGGATAAGTCATCTAAATTAAGTTCATCTAAATTTGTATCAAATGTTAATAATAATTGGCTAGAAGAAGATTTGTTTACTAAAATTTGACTCTTATCAAATGTCATTTTACTAGGTTGTTTAGTAACCGTTACTAAACAAGTAGAAGAAATACCATTTTCGCACTGTGCTGTAATCATGGCTTTACCGATGCCTTTTGCTTCTATCATTCCAGTATTTGTAACAGAAACAATATTAGTATTATTACTTGACCAAGTAACCTCATTTTGTATATTAGTGGTATCTGGATTAATTGTATAACTTAATTGTTCTGTTTCTCCTAAAGTTAAAGAAGTAGTATTTTTGTTGAATGATAGTTCTTTTGGAGAAGTGCATACCATCAAAGAAACCGTTCTTTTTAGATTTTCATTTAAACTGGCTGTAATGGTCGTGGTTCCATTAGAAATTGCAGTAATTTTACCAGTTTCGTCAACAGTTGCAACATTTGAATTTTCACTTTCCCAAGAAACTAAATTGGTTATATCAGTACCAGTTTCACTATTGGCAAAAATTCTTTCTGTATTATTTTTTGATAAGTCAAGGACAGCCCAATCGGCACTTAATGTAATATCTTTTATTTCTGTATAAACAGAAACCGTACAAGTTGCTTCGATACCATTTTTAGTATAAGCCTTAAGAACAGTGGTTCCAGCTTCTATTCCCGTAATTGTACCATCATCAGAAACACGAATCATATTTTCATTGGCATTATACCAAGTAATATCTGTGTCATAGTTAGCTGATACGGGTTCAATAATAGGTTCTATTTTCGTGGAAGTCCCTTTTTCTAAAGAAATCTGAGAAGGAAGTGTTAAGGTAGAAGGTATTGTGTAAACTGTTACCATACAAGAAGCTTGCAAATTGTTTTCGCTTGTAGCAGTTATGGTAGCAGAACCATTTTTCTTAGCAGTTAATTTACCATTTTCATCCACAGATACTATATCTAAATCAGAACTATTCCATACAAGATTGGTCATTGTATTAGAGGAGTTAGGACGAAAAGAAGCTTGTAACGAATAAGAAGAATTGCCATTGATGAACAGCTCTAATTCTTTTTTATCTAGTTCTAATTCTTCTGGTGTCGTATGGACAGTTACATCACACATGGCACTGGTTCCATTAGCACAACTAACCAAAATTTGTGTAAATCCATTATGTAGGGCAGTGACTAAGCCGTTATCATCTACACTTGCTATATTAGGATCCATAGAAGAATAAGTAACTTCTTTATCAGTACTGTTTTCGGGTGTAATCGTATAAGTTAAAGTAGAAGATTCTCCTATTTCTAAAGCAAGAGAAGAAGTGTTTAATTCGATTTTCGAAATTTCAATATCAGGTTCTTCTTCTGGTTTAGATTGATTTTTTATGGATTGGTGGGTATATAATAAATCGTATAAAGAAGGTACATTGTTTACACGGTTATCACAAGCTTCTAAAAAATCATTTTCTAATGTACACAAGCCCACAATACTACATTTAATGAGATACATATCGTCACCATTAATATTCCCATCACCGTTCACATCACCTTTTACCACCAATTTATATTGATAAGAAGTATCATTTTGGTCGGAACAAGATACTTTAATTCCTGTTTTAGCTATTGTATGATAATCTTCAATTGGATTATTTTTAGTATCATAAAATAAGATATCGGTGAAATAATCTAATTTGTAACTAACATCTAGCAAAGAAATACCTGGATCCACATAAATATAGTGGATATCTTGAGCTAGATGAATAGTATGCATAAGAAATAGCATAAAAAAGCTAATAACAAAAATTAGAATAATTTTGGATAGCAATTTTAATTTTTTCATTTATTTTTTCCTTTCCTTACATTACTAATTTTTCTCTTCTATTATACCTTATAATAGGAAAGAAAGCAAAGAAATAAATTGATAGAACTGAAGTAAAATGCTTGCAGTAGTACGGATATAGTAAAAATGAAAACATATTAAATTTATGTTACAAAAGAAAATAACAATAAAAAATGAAACTTGAAATAAAATTATTTACAGAAAAGGTATAATGTAATATAATAAAGCTACGGTTAGAAAATAGGAAAGGAGACAAGCCATGAGAGGGAAAAGAATATTGATATTGTTTTATCTATTTATTATCATAGCAACGGTTTGTTATGCGAGCGAAGTAGAATTGAAAGTGACAGGAGAATTAAAAGAAAAAGTAAACATAAATATAAAAATGAGTGTCAATCTTGCAGAATTGGAAGAAAATATCTATTTTTTACAAGGACAGTTAGAATATGATACCAATATTTTTGAAAAGGTTACTGCTAAAGATATAGAACCATTAAATGGTTGGCACGATTTAGTATTCAATGAAGAAAATGGAATGTTTATTATAGAGGGATTAGAAAATCAAGAAATTGATATTCAAGATATTATGAATATAAAAATGAGAACAAAAAGCAAATTAACAAAGGATACTACTTCTATAAAATTAAAAAATATAAAAGAATTAGGAGAAAATCAAACAGAAAATGAATTAGAAGATGTTGTTGTAACAGTAAGTAAGCCTGCGACATCCGATTTTGCTAATTTTGCTAATAAAATATTACCATTTACAGGAGAAAACTCTTTCATTACTTATGGAATCATAATAGGAATCAGTTTGATAGTAATAGTTTTTATAAGCAACAAAAGGAAACATAAAACCAAATAAAGTCAACATAATGAAAAAAGAAAGGAAGAATCAATGCAAGATATATTAAAAGGATTAAATGAAAAACAGTACGAAGCAGTAATCCATACACAAGGTCCATGTTTAGTTATAGCAGGGGCAGGAAGTGGAAAAACAAAAGTATTAACACATAAGATAGCCTATTTAATTGGAGAAAAAGGAGTAAAACCATGGGACATTATAGCCATAACCTTTACCAATAAAGCAGCCAATGAAATGAAAGAAAGAATTGCAAACTTAGTAGGAGAAGTAGCCAAAGACATATGGATGGGAACCTTCCATTCTATTTGTGTACGCATTTTAAGAAGATTCATTGATCGAATCGGATTTGACACTTCTTTTATCATCTTTGATACGAGCGATCAAAGAACCCTAGTAAAAAATTGTATGAAAGATTTGGCAATAGATGACAAACTATTTACCGATAGAAGTATATTATCTGAAATCAGTAATGCCAAAAACGAGATGTTAGAGCCAGATCAATATACATTAAGAGCGAATGGTGATTTTAGAAAAGAAAAAATAGCAACCGTATATGAATTATATCAAAAAAGATTAAGAGAAAATAATGCCATAGACTTTGATGATATCATAAACTATACCATAAAAATTATGATGGAAAATCCAGACATACTAGAATACTATACCAATAAATTTCAATATGTTTTAGTAGACGAATACCAAGATACCAACAAAGCACAATTCACCTTAATTACGCTGTTTGCCTCTAAGAATGGTAACATAACAGTAGTTGGGGATAATGATCAAGGAATTTATAGCTTCAGAGGAGCTGATATTTCCAATATATTAAACTTTGAAAGAGACTTTCCAGGAACCAAAATTATTAAATTAGAGCAAAACTATCGTTGTACAGGAAATATTTTAAAAGCAGCAAATGCTGTTATCAAAAATAATGAAGTAAAATATAAAAAAGAGCTTTGGACGCAAAATGAGGAAGGAAATCTACCACATGTCTACCAAGCAGATAACGAATATGATGAAGGAGCTTATATTGTAGAACAAATAGAGCATTTAAAAAGAGAAGAATATTATAAATATTCAGACTTTACGATATTATATCGAATGAATACGCAATCCAGAGCGATTGAAGATATTTTAAGACGAGAAAATATACCCTACAAAATTATTGGTGGTTTAAAATTCTATGAAAGAAAAGAAATCAAAGACATAGTAGCTTATTTAAGATTAATTCAAAATAGTAATGACAACCTAAGTTTAAGGAGAATTATTAATGAACCCAAAAGAGGAATTGGAAAAACCAGTTTAGATAAAATAGAACAATTAGCAATAGCGAATGAAGTTTCTATGTATGAAATTATAAAAAAATCAGATGAATATGGATTAAATAGAGTTTTCTTAAATTCCAGAGAATTCATTAATAGCATAGAAGAATTAAAAGTAAAAAAAGATAACATAACGATTTCAGAGTTAATAAAATTAACATTAAAAAAATCTGGTTATACAAAAGCGTTAGAAGCGGAAAATACAATAGAAGCAGAAAATAGAATAGCAAACTTAGAAGAATTTTTAACAGTTGCCATTGAATTTGAAGAAGAGTTCGCAGAAAATTCCTTAAGTGAATTTTTAGAAGGAATTACCCTATCCAGTGATTTAGACAATATGGAAGAAGGAGAAGAAATGGTAACTTTAATGACACTTCACAGTGCAAAAGGACTTGAATTTCCAGTTGTATTTTTAGTAGGAATGGAAGAAGGAATTTTTCCAGGCCATCAATCCATGATGGAACCGAAAGAGTTAGAAGAAGAAAGAAGATTATGCTATGTAGGAATTACGAGAGCGAAAGAAAATCTATTCTTAACATGTAGCAAGCAAAGAACCATATTTGGTTCTACCAGTTATAATCCAATATCCAGATTTTTAGAGGAAATTCCAGAAGAATTATTAGAGGGATATGAAGAAGCATTTGGACAAACCTCCAATAAAGAGGGAATGTTTAAAGATTCTTCTTATACCTGGACATATGGAAGAAAAGAAAATAGTAACATAAAAACCTATCAAATAAACGAAAAACAACCTGCAATGGCAGCCAAAAGTAACAATTTTGCGTTTAGAACAGCAGAAAGCTTCTTAAACAATTTAGGTAAAAAAGCAACTTCTACCAAAGAAGTTGACTTATCGCAATTCAAAGCAGGTGTCAAAGTTTTTCATAAGAAATTTGGAGAAGGTATAATCAACATTGTAGAGCCAGAAGGAGAAGATTTAAAAGTAGACATAAGTTTTGATAAAGCAGGACATAAAAGATTAATGGCAAGATTTGCTAATTTAGAGATTATGGATTAATATTAAATAAAAGAGGTATGTATGGGGCAAGTATGACTTGTCCCTTTTAGTATGTTTTGGTATGTTTTGGGACAGGCACAACATATCCGTTTTGGTATATTTTGGGACAGGCACAAGTTAGCCATTTTGGTATGTTTTGGGACAGGTTTGATTTAGCGAACTTACAAATAAGTAATACTTTTATGTATAGACGAAAAAATATCTGATAAAAATAGTCCTATTAAAATTTTATACATTGTTTGAAAATGTCATAAAAAAGAAAAGAAATTTTAATAATAGTAAGAAAAGGCAAAAAAGGTCGAATTTCCGTAATATAAGAACAACAAAAAGCTTGTAATATAAGTAAATATGAAAAAATTTCCTCTTGTTTTTTAGAAAAAAAGCTTGTAGTATAAATAAGAAAGATAGGATACAATAACTACACATAAAATCGACACAAGAGGAGGAAAAAATATTGATAAACAATAGAAAAAATAGAGAAGAAAAGAATAA
>CAOJRU010000027.1 GCA_948442365.1 uncultured Clostridium sp. | reverse complement strand
ACATATGCAATATATTTAAGAAAATCAAGAGAAGATATAGAATCTGAAAAATATGGCGAAGGCGAAACTTTAGCAAGGCATGAGAAAATATTGACCAATTTAGCAGAAAAGCGAAACTTAACTATTGGTAAAATTTATAGAGAAGTAGTAAGTGGTGAAACGATTAGCGAAAGAAAAGAAATGCAAAAACTTCTAAAAGATGTTGAAAATGAAAAATGGACTGGTGTTTTAGTTGTTGAAGTAGAAAGACTTGCTCGTGGTGATACTGCAGATCAAGGTAGAGTTTCTAAAGCTTTTAAATATTCTCATACAAAAATTATTACACCTGTTAAAACTTATGACCCAGATAATGAATTTGATGAAGAATATTTTGAGTTTGGCTTGTTTATGTCTAGGAGAGAATATAAGACAATCAATAGGCGTTTGCAAAGAGGTCGTGAGATTTCTGTTTCTGAAGGTAAATTTGTTGGAAATATTGCTCCTTTTGGCTATGATAGGGTTAAATTAAAAGATACTAAAGGTTATACCTTGTTTATCAATCAAGATGAAACACCTATTGTTAAAGAAATCTTTAGATTATATACCTTTGAAAGTAACACTATAAATTCAGTTGTAAAACAGTTAAATGATATGAATTTGAAACCTAGAATTTCTAATGAATGGACTATTTCTTCTGTGAAGGATATTCTTTCTAATCCTACTTATATTGGTAAAATTGTTTGGAATAGAAGGAAACAAAAAAAGAAAACTAAAAATGGACATCTTATCATTAGTAGACCTCGTAATCAAGATTATTTAATTTATGATGGATTACATGAACCAATTATTGATAATAAAACTTGGGAATTAGTGCAAGAAAAAAGAAAGCAAAACACCCCAAAAGTAAAACACAGCCATCAAATTCAAAATCCATTAGTTGGATTAGTATTTTGTGAGAAATGTGGCAAACCAATGCAAAGGAGGCCTTATAATAAAGCTAATAAACCTGCAACTCTTATATGTTCTAATGCAAAATGTGATAATGTAAGTTCTAAACTTTATATTGTAGAGAACAAAATAATCGAAGCTTTAAAAATGTGGCTTGAAAATTATAAAGTAAATTATGAAGTTAAAGATAATACAAATACTGACAATAACAAACTAATTGAAAAGTCTATTGTTTCTGCCAAAAAGGAATTAGAAAAGGAAAATGCTAAACTTGATAAAATTTATGACTTTTTAGAAAATGGAATTTATAGTAAAGATGAATTTATTAATCGTTCAAAAACTATAAAAAATAATATTGAGAGTTTAGAAAATAAACTAACAGAATATACTGAACTTTTAAATAAAAATAATGAAATGCAAAATGAAAAAGAAATGATGATACCAAAATTAGAAAATATAATTGACTTATATGATAAGCTAGAAACTGCTGAGGATAAAAACATTTTACTGAAAAGCATTATTGCAAAAGTTACATATCTAAAAACCCAAAAAGCTATAAAAAGTGATTCGGACCCTACCAATTTTGAATTACATATATATCCAAAGATACCTAAATTTAAATAAATACACAAAAAAATGGGGATAAAATTATCCCCAAGCCTTCTTAAGTTCTTTACATGCCTCTACAATCTCATCATGCTCTACTTTAAGTTCTTCTAAAGTCATATTGCGACATACAGACCCAGTATGGGTGGTATGTTCATACTTGGTCGCTACTCTAATATAGAGTACACTGTCATCATTTGGAGGACCTAATACAACAGAAGCCGTTCCAATTAGTTCTTTATCAGCATTTTTCTTGTTTTCATATATATCTACATGAAAATTTGTTTTAGGAGCTGTTACACCTTCTACTGGTGTAGGTACATATTTTTCGCTTGTTATTGTAGGTACATAGTATAATAATTTCATGCTGTCACACTTTCTACTTGCTAATTGGCAAGATTTGAAATAAAAAATTTTCAGTTGCTATTTAAAGTATAACATATTTTAAATAAAATTACAAATTTGTTAACATCGTATTTTACAGTCAATAGCCAAAGTTGTAATCAATGTCTTTAGCTATTGACATCATCAAGGTACTCATTCTTCTGTACCAATATCATTTAAAATAGCTTTTGCTTTTTGGTCTGGCATACCAAATCTTTGAGAAAGATATCTTAAAGAAGCAGCAAGTTCCCCATCAGGTCCACCATATTGAGATATAATCACTTTAGCAAGTTTTGGATCTGGACATTTAATATTGATTGGATATTGTAATGTTTTGTTATAAGTCCACATTAATAATTCCCCCTTTCCCATGGCCATGGTTCTTCCAACCATCTCCACTTATTGCAAGGGTAATGAATGGTAAGAGGTCCATATACTTTTTGGTATTTATCTTTTAAATCTTTCACATATTTGCAATATTTTCTATGCAAACAAAGTGCCTTTTCATCTTCTGGATGGGTATCTAAATACAATGCCAACTCAGTAATAGCAAAATCATAACATCTAATTTGTTCAATCATTTCTCTTCTTTCTTCACAATCAACCGTTCTTTCTACTTCACAAGTACAATTATTAGACATATTAGATACCATCATCGTATCATCCATATGGTTGTTACAACCGCAACCACAATTTCTATTTTCTTCTATTGACATTTATTACACCCCTTTCCGATTTTATTGGTTTCTCTTATATAGTTTATTTCCTCCATAGATTGACCAGGTACATAAGGGCTAACTAATTCTGGAAAAATGGTTCCCATTTTTAGACCAACACATGGTTTAAAAGTTTTGTCCATATATTGAATTGGTACATAACTTTGAGCTAACATTGGGTTTTCTGGGAACACATTATATTCTTCGTCAAATCCACAGTCACAACTATTAGAATATTCTTCATAAGAAACTACATCATTACATTGTTTTTCTATTATATCATTTTGCATTTCACATGAATCATTATGATAACTATTATTCATACAATAACATTTTCTTCTAAACATTTTCCTTCCTCCTTCTATTAACATAATATGTTTCTTCTTTGCAATATGATACAGAATAATTTTCTACTACAAATTTAAACAATTATAACCACCCTTTTTACAGGTGGTTATGATTCAACAAAATACTAGTGATAAAATCTATGCTTTTTTATCTGCCCTAGTCGTATTTTAATTATAGCACTGTTTTTTTATATGTCAATCCAAATAATGATCTATCTTTTTAATAAATATCATACTTTCCAAGATATCTATGACACCATAAGCGGTTATAATCCCACCAACAATTTGCAACATAGCTCCAGAATTCATTAAAATATAAATTCCTGCTATTACTGTTGCAATGGCTAATAATACCGTTAATAACCACAATCTAGATTGATAATCTTTCCATATAATACTGGTTTGCAAATTCATAATTCCACTATAAATAATCCATAATGCTATTATTATTCTAAAAATAGATACTATCATATCAGAACAAAACATAATAATAATGCCAGCTATCATTACTACTATAGCAATAGACAGTAGATAATTGTCTTTTTTACCAGACGCTAAATAATCGATTCCTTTTAAAAATCCCTTTATGATACATATAGCTCCTAAGAAAATAGAAACCATAGACATAAAGAATTCTGGTCTTACCATTAATAATATTCCAAATAAAATAAATAGAAACGACATGATAATATCTGTCCAACTTGATTTCTTCAAAAATTTCTCCATTTAATTTTCCTTCTTTCTTTTATCTTTTATTAATTCTTTACCATCACTTTTTTGTTCTTTTTTATATTAAATACAAAACAACACTCATATCACAAATGACATAAGCGTTATTCTTAATTTTTATACATTTTCAGTTTCTTTTTTAGCTACTACTTCTTTTCCATCGTAATATCCACAGTTTTTACAAACTCTATGTGGCATTACTGGTTCATGACAATGTGGGCAGCTTGAAAGTGTTGGGTTTTCTTTTTTCCATGTTGATCTTTTTGAATGTGTTCTTGCTTTTGACCATCTTCTTTTTGGTTGTGCCATTCTAATCCCTCCCTTGCTTTTCGATATAGCTATATATCTTTTTCTATTTTTTCGTTATTTTTAGTCACTATAAGATTATACAAGTATTTTTTCATTTTGTCAATAGTTGCTTTCTAGGATTTACAATATTTTTCATACAAACCTCTTATATTTTTCTTCGTTAATGTTGCATCAATTCCTTGTTCTGCCACCTGTATAAAAACAGCGGTTATAAAATCCCTTACTTTAGGATTCATCTCTAATTTATCTTTTTCTCTTTCCTCCCAATAAGACAGTTCAAACTCTTTCGTCCATTCTTTTCCTTGATAAATCATACCTGCTGCTAATTTATCACATATCATTTCAGCAGCATATGGATATGGCATAACAGGAGTAGTCTCTGGTGCATCATGATCCACCCAATAATGTGTATGATGTTTATTTCTTCCCCTATGGTGTAACCACGCCTCTGAATAACCTTTATCTTTTTTTGCTTCTGTAATAGGAGAATGATCTCCTACATAATAATTAGCACTTTCCCAAAATTCTGTTGGAGAATATTTTGATAAATCATGTACAAGACCCCTCCAAGGCTCTCCTATCTTACAACATAATTTTAAAACAACCCATTTATGATGTGTAATCAATTTGAAATGTTTTATTACATTTTTAAATTTCATTTCTTTCTCCTTCAAGATTAAGTTTACTATAACTTTTTTAGAAAATCAATAAATTTTATTTTATTTCTTGCATATATTATATAAATAGTTGATTTATAAATGGGAGGTAAATATGTGTGGTTTTGTAGGCTTTGCCAACATAAAAGAAAAAATTTCACAAAATAGAACTGTGCTAGAGAAAATGAATGAAACCCTTACAAAAAGAGGACCTGATGAAGATGGCTATTATATAAAAGAACATATTGCAATGGGACATAAACGATTAATTGTGATTGATCTAAAAGGTGGTAAACAACCAATGTTAGAAAGCTACTCTTATGGAGATTTTGTAATTTGTTATAATGGACAGATTTATAACACAAAAGAACTTAGAAAAACATTAGAAGAAAATGGATTTACCTTTCAAGGTCATTGTGATACAGAAGTTTTATTAAAAAGTTATATTCATTATGGAAATGATGTGATTCATCACTTAAATGGTATTTTTGCTTTTGCTGTTTGGGATAGTAAAAAACAAGAATTATTTTTAGCACGTGATCATTTTGGTGTAAAACCACTATTTTATACTATAAAAGATAATACTTTGATTTTTTCGTCTGAATTAAAGGCAATTTTTAAATATCCTAATATTGATAAAGAAATAGATCAACAAGGTATTTCTGAAATGTTTGGAATTGGTCCAGCTCATACGCCTGGAACCACTATTTTTAAAAATATTTATGAAATAAAACCATCACATTTCGGAATCTTTAATTCTTCTGGTTTACATTTGGAAAGATATTGGAAATTGACCTCAAAAGTTCATACTGATAATTTTGCACAAACTTGTGAAAAATTAAAATTTTTATTAGAGGATGCTATTACAAGACAATTAGTTTCTGATGTTCCCTTATGTACCTTTCTTTCTGGTGGATTAGATTCTAGTATTATTACAAAATTTGCCGCTGATTATTGCAAAAAGCAAGGATTACCACCTTTAGATACCTATTCTATTGATTACGTAGATAATGATAAAAACTTTGTTAAAAGCGATTTTCAACCAAATTCTGATAATTACTATATTGATTTAATGAATGAAAATTTGCACACCAATCATCATAAAATTGTAATTGATACGCCAGAGCTTGCTTCTTATTTAGAAGATGCTATGATTGCTAGAGATATGCCAGGTATGGCTGATATTGACTCTTCCTTGTTATTGTTTTGTAAAAATGTAAAAAAAGAAATGACGGTCTCTTTAACTGGTGAATGTGCTGATGAAATCTTTGGTGGGTATCCTTGGTTTTTCCGTGAGGATGCTTTAAGCAGCAACACGTTCCCTTGGTCGATTGCTTTGAAAGAAAGACAAGAATTATTAAATCCTACTATTAGTAAAAAGATTAATTTGAAAGAATATGTTGATTTCCGTTATCAGGAAAGTTTGGCAGAAGTTGAAATCCTAGATTCCGATTCTGAAGAAACTGCTGAAAAAAGAAAAATTTCTCACTTGACTTTAAATTGGTTTATGCAAACCTTATTAGATCGTTCTGATCGAATGGCCATGTATAATGGTTTTGAGCTTCGTGTTCCTTTTTGTGATTACCGACTAGCTCAATATGTATGGAATATTCCTTGGGAAATCAAAGCTTTGAATGGAAGAGAAAAAGGACTACTTCGTTATGTGGCAAGAGATTTTCTACCAGATGAAATTATTGATCGAAAAAAATCTCCTTATCCTAAAACTCATAATCCTACTTATCTATATAAAGTTAAGTCAATGTTGACCGATATTATGAAGGATAAAAATGCTCCTATTTATAGTTTACTTAATCGTGATTTTATTTCAGATATTTTAAATACAGAAGGAAAGTCTTTTTCACGCCCTTGGTTTGGTCAATTAATGACTGGTCCTCAACTTATGGCTTACCTTTGTCAAGTGAATATGTGGCTGGAGAGATATCAGCCTAAAATTGAATTATAAAACATTTTCTTTGATTTTTGTTACTGTTATTATACTTTCTACTTTACTAAAAATCAATAGTTTAATGAATTTTTGACTATAACACATTTTGGATAATTTATCAAAATCCGTTTTTAATAAAATTTCTTATTAAAGTAGTATTTTTAGCCATTTTTCAATAATAAACTATTGAAAAAACAAGGGGATAAATTCTTGTAAATCACATCTATTTTCCCCTTGTTTTATATAAAATTATTTTCACTTTTTATTTAATTCATTAAGTCTTCTAATTAATATTTGTTGCAATTTTATAATAAATTCTTCTTTTTATAATTTAAAAAATATATGTAATATTTTTTGAAAAACATTTTGCTTTTTATTTTCCATAAGTGTTGTTGTTTGCATTAATTTTGGTTCTTTTAATGTTTTATTTTTAAATAAATTATCTGAATTGTATTTTTCTTGTAATTCCTTTTGATACTCTAATTCAGCTTCAAAAATTTTTTTATCATATTCTTTCTTTTGATTTTCATCACAACAAAAATAGTCCCTATATATTAAACACATCAAAGCTTTTGTTTTTGGTTTCAAATCCATATCTTTTAACTTTTGTGTATGGTCTAAATTAGGTATATATGTTTTTGAAGAATGTTGCTTTAAATACACTATAAATTTAGGAGATATCTTTTTTATATCCTCCATTCTAGTATGATTTAAAATATCTAATACTTCTGTCACTGCTTCTTCATAGCTTTGCTCCATAGTAATCCCCCACTTTAATTAGTCGATTTGTGTGTAATTCTTTTTTGTTATTTATATGGTTCCTCTTTCGTTTTTCTAAACATTCTAGTCATTTTTACAATATTGTTTATCTCTGATTGAGGAGCAATTATCTCTGAAAAGTCATGACTTGTATGTTGTTCACCTATAGCTATTATATCTTCTTTTCTTATTGTTATAACTTTGCCAGTCATAGCTATTATATCTTCTATATCTTCATAACTTAAATTTTCTCTTGCTCTTATAGTTTCCAAAATTGTATTTTCTCCTGCAATTTCATGGGGTAGATCTTCTCTCGTTGATATAATTTCCCAATTCACATATCCATCTCCAAACTTAGGCATTTTTCTTCCATATTGTTCTACTGATTCACAGTCATTTAGTGCTATCGTATCCCAAGTTGCATTTGGTCCTAACTTATCTAAAAGAGCAATTTTGTGAACAAACCTATCTAATTCATTAATTATTTCCATTTTATTTGTTCCAAAAAATTTATACGCCCCTGATGTATTGTCATCAATACCAAATTTTTCTTTAGCTGTATCCCATGACTCAAAAAATATTCTTTTTGCCTCATTATTTCTTATTTTACTTTTTACTCCATCTCTTATCATAAAAGCATAGTGTTTTACTATCATCATACAATTTTCTGCACTTCCTCCTGGTCTATCTATAGCCCCAACAGGAAAATAACCATCTATAAATGGAAAATTTTCATAATCACAAGACAGACCTAGTTCTTCTTCTACTTCATTAAAGCATGCTTGTATTGGTGTTTCTCTTTCATCATCTGCTCTTTTATATTGCATATGTCCACTAGGAGGTGATATTTTTCCAGCACCTTGCTCTTTCCCTGCTCCTCTTTCGGCAAGAAGCAAATTTCCTTGTTTGTCAAATATCCAAAATACAACACCACAAATATGCCTATCTGTAGCTTTTCCTGAATAAAAGTCATTCCTATTTATGTATTCTTCTGGTAGTTCTGTGTTTTCTATATTGTCTATATCATCTATAATTTCACCAAGTTCATCTACAATTCCTAATCTTTCCTCTTTTACTTGTTCCATTTATTTCAACTCCTATTTTAAATTTTAATTACCATTTTCATTATGTTTACTTCTATAGTATATCATATATAAAAGCACCAAATCAATACAAAATTGGAAATTTCTTAACGTTATTAACATAAAAATTGGTAAACTGATATTAATCCTCTTTACATTTTTTATTATATTATAATATATTTTTTATATTTCAAGTAACTTTACTCATTTTTTCTATATATTCCCCATCTTCTATTTTAGAAATGGCAAAACATTTCTTCCCTAAATCTTTTAATGATGCTCCACAGTGATACAATTCTTTGTTATCTATTACTATAAATCTGTCATGAAATTTATTTGTTATTGCTACTTTTAATGTTGGATATTGTTTGTTAAATTTATTAATATCTAATTTGTTTATATTACTATTTTGTGATGTTAATATAACAACTTCTACATCTTTATTTTTTTTAGATAAGATTTTTAAAATACTATCATCTATATAATTGTCTATAATTAAAATTTTGTTTTTAGCAGTTTTGATAATATCAATTATTAAACTATAGCTATCGTAAATTTGTCCATTAAAAAATATCTTTTGTTTAAATTCTTCTTCCTTTTTGTTTTGCAATTCATCAAAGACTATATCAAATTTTTCATCATATTCTAATAATTTGCTTTTCATAGTATTTATTTCTTGAAATACTCGTCCATTGTAAAATAGAAAATTTCTCATTTCAATAAATGCTTTCATAATTTGAATACTTACATTAACTGCAATATCACTTTTTAATAATGCTGAAAGCATTGCTATTCCTTGTTCTGTAAATACATATGGCATATATCGTCTACCACCATAGTTTTGTTTTTCAAAACTTGAGGTGACAAATTGGCACCTCAAGTTTTGAAATTCCTTTTGCTCTAATTGAAAACAAAATTCTTCTGGAAATCTTTCAATATTTCTTTTTACTACACGATTTACATACTTTGTTTCACAATTATATAGCTTTGCAACATCACTATCTAACATTACTTGCTTTCCTCTTATTGTATAAATTAAGTTTTTAATATTTTCTATTTTATTTGTTACTACATTTAATTCTTCATTTATTGGTACGATATTATTGTTTTCTTTTTCCATTAATATCACATCCTATTTTAGATTTGATATTATTTTAAAACATTTGTTTTGTGATGTCAAGCAAATTTTAACTTTTATCTAAATTATTTAGCTTCATAATTAATAATTGTTCCATCGCTTTTTGAAAACTTAATCCATCGTTATTAAATTTTCTTATAACTGTATATTCATTCTTTTGTTTTTTATATTTATTATCTTTTGAACTCTCTTCCATTTTATTTTTCCTTTCATTAGTATTTTATATAGATAATTACATTGATAAATTTATTTTTCTGTTGCTTAATTTTATTTTTATTAAAATTCGTGATTTGCCATTTTCGAGTAATCCTCACAGCCTCTAGTAAAATTGATATGTGTTTTTTTCTGACAGTCAAGGACAGGACCTCAACTTATGGCTTACCTTTGTCAGGTGAATATGTGGCTTGAAAAATATCAGCCTAAGATTGAACTATAAAACTTTAGTATTAGTAAAACTTGAAATCACAAATTGTGATTTCAAGTTTTCTATTTTTGTAATATTTCTATTATCTCTTCTAATGAATTTAATTTTGCATATAATATATTTTTTACTTCTTCTTTTGGTTGTTCTAGATCTGGTATCATGATAGGCTTTAATCCTGCTCGATAAACAGATAATATACCACTATTGCTATCTTCTATACCAATACATTGTTCTGTAGAGAGATTTAATTTTTCTACAGCTTTTAAATAAATTTCCGGATTTGGCTTTCCATTCTCTATCATATCTCCTGCAACTATAACATTAAAAAAGTCTAATACATTAATTTTTGCTAAGTATTTTCTAATAGTTTCTTTTTCTGAAGAACTTGCTACAGCTATTTTGTAATTATTACTTTTTAAAAATTGAAGTATTTCCATTAATCCTTTTTTCATTTTTATTCCATTAATATTTATATATTTCTCTATAAATTCATTTCTATCATTATATAACTTTTCAAAATTAATGTTTTTAAATTTTTTATTTATAAATTCTTTACAATATTCTTTATTGGTTCCTCTCATTTCAGATAATATCTTATCATCTATTATGATATTTTGACACTCTCCTGCATACTTCCATCCGTTTTCTTTTATTTTCTCTGTATCTATCATAGTTCCATCCATATCAAATATTACTGCACAAATTTTACTATTCATATCCTTAATTCTCCTCTAATACCAATAAGCTAATTTCAAAAACGAATTTATTAATTTAGTCTGTTCTTCTAGTTCTTCTACTTTTACTATATTATACTTTTTGCCATTCATATTTCTTGAACTTAAAGTCCATAAAAATGCTTTTAATTTTGGAAATCTCTCAACATTTTCTTTCATAAAATAAATCAAATCACATACTTTTTTATATAATTCACTCTGTTTATTTTCCTCTTGTGTATATTTATTAATATCAGTTATTAATTCTAGTGGCTTAGATATTTCTAGCCTATAATTGTTTTCATCAAATGAATTTATAAAATTTTGATAACTTTCACAAAAAACTCTATACATTATATTTCTCCTTAAATATTTTTAACTTTTTCTCAAACTCCGTCTTTTTACTTTCAAACAAGTCCTCTCTATTTAAAATTTCTTCTATAATACTATTTAACAGTTCCTTATTACAGTTAGGTATTATTTGATTCAAATCTTCTATATCTTTCTCCGCAAGTCTTATAATTTTACTTACTGCAATATCTTCTTTTGAAAGAATATATACATTGATATATTTGAATGCTTCTAATTTTACTGCTCTTTCTTTATAAGTTGGAGATAATATTGTACTTTGATATTCTAACATATCATAATCTCTTAATAGTACAAATACTTTTCCGTATTTTGCTGGATATCCTAAATCAACAAAATCTATATCTAGTGTTGCTCTTGTTGTGTATTCACCTAATATGCATGCTCCTCCACCAATAATGTAAATATCAAATGGCTCAAGTTTAAATAATTTTGTTACTTCTTCCATTTCATGAATTACTTCTATTAAATTATCTTTAATCATAATTTTCCTCCAATAATTCTTATAGATATTTTATACTTTTTTTGCTAATTTATCAAGCATTTCACAGAAAACTATTTTATATATTAGGAAAGTCATACTGACTTTCTAATATATAAAACACACTGTACACAAATTTATTACATAAATTTGGCACATGAACAAATTCACGGAAAGTGCCAAAGAATAAAGTTAAAATTATGCTAATATTAAGGCTTTCCGATTTGTTCTTCTTAAGTTAATAAATTTCTTATATAATTCCCTATATATTTTATCACTTTTTTAGTACTTTTTTAAAAACATGTAATTACACTTTTAAAAAATGCTTATTTTTCAGTACTTTCCATATGTACTGTTTACTGACACTCTACGACACGGTCCTCAACTCATGGCCTATCTTTGTCAGGTTAATATGTGGCTGGAAAAGTATCAGCCTAAAATTGAATTATAATTATTAAACTTGAGGTTGCAAATTGCAACCTTAAGTTTTTCTGTTCAATATCTGTTAACTGAAAGCAAAAATTTTCTTTTTAGTTGCCTACCACCCGTATGTCGAAAATGGTTCATTACTTAGATAATTTTCTATTCCCTTTCTTACATATGGAATCACATTAATAGGTAATTCATCTAATTTAAAAAATTTTAATTCATCACACTTATTCTTTTCCATAATTGTAATTTTACCTTCATACTTTTTACAGGTCAGAAAATAATCTATACTTTCTCTATCAGGTGTTTTCCTATGCATAACATGAACAATTTCTAAATCTTCTTCCTTTATTTTTATTCCTGCTTCTTCTAATGCTTCTCTTTTCATCGCTTTTATTACACTTTCATTGCCATCTATATGACCTGCTACAACACTATAATTTCCATCTTCATATCCTGTATTATATCTTCTTTGTAATAATATCTTTTCATCTTCTATTAATATTAGATGTACTGCTGTTACTAATTTAAATCTTTCCATTTCTTCCTTCTTGATATTTTTATTTATTTCTTTTTGGCAATTTATTATTATTTGCCATTCTTTTATTTTCTGATTTTACTCTTCTTTCTAGTTTTTTCAAATCCTCTGCTGGTTTTAAATTTTCTGGCTTTATTCCTCTTTTATTTAGCATTTTTCTTACACTTAAGTTATTATCTATGTGTTCATCTGTTATACTTTCTTCTCCATACATATCTTTTTCAGTTACATTGTAATTTGTCATTTCATTTGCTAAATTTTTTGCTGCTATTGTAAGTGTTGGTAAAAAATCTGCAAGTGGACGATTTTCTTTTACTCCATATTTTGCTTTCATTTGCATAGTATTTAACCCACCAAATAAAGCTGAATCCCCTTTTGAACAAATTCTCGCAAATCCTAAATCATCTACTCCACGTTCATATATATTTTTAGATAATTGTTTTTCTGATTCTTTTAGCTTTTCCCTTGCTTCTAATCGATTCATTAATTTTATTCTATCTTCTATTATTTCTTGTTTCCTTGTTTGAACTGCAAAATACGTTTGTGCAAATGCTATTTCTTCTTTTTTAGCATCACCATTTTGAGCAATTAAATAACAAGCATATCTTGTAAGCATGTAATCTTCTACTTGTCTTTTAGCTCCTTTAGCTAAACTTATCATTTTCGTAACCTCACGAAAATGATTTTCCTTTGGTATTTCAGCATTTTCACATGATTGAATTGCCTTTTTTATTACTTCAATAAAATTTTCCCATCTTTTATAACCAAGTTGAGTCTGTAAATCTCTAGCATACCAAAATTCTACATTTTCTTTTTCTTCTGTATTAATAATAGAATCAAATTTTTCTTTTAATTCTATTAGTTTTGTTTTTTCAAATTCCATGAATATCACTTCCATATAAATACTCATAATAGCATATTAAGATTATTTTTTAGTTCGTTTATTGGTATATTTATTTTACTAATTTATATGATACTATTGTGAGATCATTTTAAAACATTTGTTCTTTAAAGTCAATGCATTTTTAATAAAAATTCGCCATATATTTTATCACTTTTTTACTACTTTTTTTAATAGGTAATTATACTTTTACAAAATGTTTATTTTTCAGTTTTTTCCGCACATACCATTTACTGACACTCTACGACTGACCCTCAACTTATGGCTGTTAGTTAATGCTCCAATAACATCTACAACACTAAAATAATATTCTTCCTTTTCCCTATCCCAAGCACTTCTTATCTCACTGTCTTTAAAAAGATTTGATATTGTTTCTAATTTATTATTTTCTAAATAATAATTACATTTAGTTGTATACATATCAAAGTAATCGGATTTAACTAATGACTTTTTTGTCCTTATTAATTGTTTCAGTTATAATATTAAGTAATGTTGACTTTCCAGAACCATTATCACCATAAAAAATTGTAATAGGAGCAAATTCTATTTCAAAAAATTCTTTTTTCAAAAATATATGAAAAGGATAGCCACTCCAGTCTTCATTATCGAGTAATTCAAATTTTTTCAAATATACCATTTTTATTCACTCCTTTTTATATTTGATATTATTCTAAAACATCTGTTTTGTGAAGTTGAGTAAATTTTAACTCTTATCTAAATTATTTAGCTTCTTAATTATGCTTCTCTATCAGGTGTTTTTCTATACATAAATATTGTCATCTATATAATCTCCTTGCCTCATTTCTTACAAAAGGTGAAATCGGACGATTTAAAATTAAATCTTTATAAGCAAATGGTTTTCTAAAAGCATCTCCTAAATACTGAGTTTCTCTATATTTTCTAATTTTTTCCATATCAAATGCTACTATTTGGATGTCCTCATGTTCTCCCATTACTAAAAGTTCATTGTCCACTTCATTTTCATGTTCATCTTTTATAATCGGACTATAAGCTGACGATTTTCCTTTATTTCTTTCGTTGGGATAATTAACGGTAACCATTCCTACCATATTCTCATAAGCTCTGACTCTTTGTTCGTGCAATATAATATTTCTCATATAGCAAGCATTGGGTACTAATATTATTTCAGCCCCTTTTAGCATCAAGATTCTAGCACTTTCAGGAAAATCCCTATCATAACAAATCATAGTTCCTATTTTCACACTTTGCTTTCCATATTTTAACTCACACACCTTAAAATCTGTTCCATAATCTGTAAAAGCTTCCATTTTAAAATCTACTGTATGTACCTTTGAATAATCTAATATAATTTCTCCCTTTTCATCAATAATAGAAACTGTATTTCTTGGTTGTGGTTGGTGTTTTTCTAAATAGGTAACCGCTATTGCCATGTTTAGTTCTTTAGCTGCATTCCTAAATTTTTTTATATAATCACTATTTTTATCAATTGCCTTATCCTGCCATTTTTTTATTTTATCTTGGTGAATTTCTGCCTGTTCTATCTTATATCCGATAAAAAATATGTTCATAGCCATTACTAAACATTTCAGGAAATACCGCAATATCTGCTCCCATTTCCTTTGCTTTTTTACAATATGCTATTCCTTTTTCTAGATTTTCTTCTATATTGCTAGTTGCATTAATTTGCAATAGAGCAACTTTAAAATCATTCATTTTTATTTTCTCCTTCTTCTTTTTCATATTATGATTCTATTTTAACTCTTTTCTTATTCATTTGCAATTCCTATTTTTTCATTTTCATACTAAAAAATCTAAGGTTTCTCTATAATTATCTTGTATAGAAACCTCCTAGTAAGACTAAAAAAAGAAATAGATAAAACTTATCTACCTCTTTTTTCCCTAAATTTAAAATTTATTCATCATCATCATCAACCACTTTTTTTGGTCTTGAGATAATTTCAACATGTTCTCTTTTTGTATTCTCTGGTTGAGATGTAATCAGACTAGACTTATCTGACAATTGAGAATATTTTTCTAAACTCATCATAACCATCGAACCATATCCATTTTTTGTTAAGTATATGGTTTGATTATTTTCCAAGATTGATTTTTCAATGGAATTATAATCATTTTGTAAATCTGGTATGGGTCTAATTTGTATCATAAAATCACCAATCCTTTCTAATTGTTATTTATATTATATACAAATTTTTCAAAATTACACATATTTATAGGATTTTATAAAAATTTGTAAATTTTACTAGACAATTTTTAACTTTTTGTGTTATCATAGTAAAGAAACAAAAGAATTAACCAAATTGGTTTATAGGGAGGGAAAAGAACATGAAAACAAAAATATTTTTAATTTTAACAATCATAGTTATTTTATTAGGATTTAACATTTGTTATGCTGTTGATTTAAATATGACCGACGATTTAGCTGATGATATAAATTTAACAAATTCTTCAACAAACACAAATAGAAGTTCTAATACAACTAATGATACAAATACTACTAATACTAACACAGATAATACTAATAATACAGCATCTGAAAGCAATGAATCAGATAAAATGAATACGAGCAACACTAGCTCAAATACAACTAATACCAGCATGACAAGCACTCCAACTACAGTAAGTGAATTGAATTCAACATCTAATTCAGTTTTAAATTTATCTGCTGTTCTTAACATACTTTTAATTGTAATTGGTATCCTTTTAATCTTATTAGCCATAGCGATTTTAATTCGATTAAAAAAATAAATTGTCAAAAACTCTCAAAAATGAGAGTTTTTTTTAATTTTTGTAGGTATAAATTTTCTCTTTTTCTTAAATACTATTTATAGTATTTAATTTTCATATTTTATATGAAAACTAATAAGCTTATTAAATTAAAAATAGGAGGATAATTTTATGTACAAAAAATTATTATTAAGTATTGCTGTATTAATTATCGGAATTTTCTCTTTTTCTGTTTGTTTTGCTAACAATGGATTACAAGAAGCTGCAGATGGTGTTAGAAACGTAGTTGGTGATGCCGAAAATGCTGTAGAAGGTGCTGCAAGAGATATTTCAAATGCATCTAAAGATGCCACAGGAAAAATGGAACAAGGTGCTAACAATATAGGAAACGCTATTATGAATAACGACAACCATAACATGAATACTAGAACAGTTACTGGAAACAACAATTATACTGCTACTAGAACAGGAACCACAGACAATACTTTTATGGGGATGAATGCTACTGCTTGGACTTGGTTAATTATTGGTATTGCAGCCATTGCTATAGTAGCTTTAGTTTGGTATTATTCTATGCAAGTTCGTTCTTCTGATTATAATGGAAGAGATTAATTTTAAAAGTTGTTAATAGGTATTTCCTCTTAACAACTTTTTTGTTGTATTATATGTATAATACCTCTTTTGTTCTTATAAAATATATGTTATAATAAAAAAAATTAAAATTGAGGTATAAAATTAATGAACACAAAATTAATAGCTAAAAATCCAACTGCCTATCATAACTATACAATTGAAGACAAAATAGAAAGTGGAATTGTCTTAACAGGTACAGAAATCAAATCCATTCGAAAAGGAAAAGTCAACTTAAAAGATTGTTATGCTTACCTAAAAAATAATGAAGTTTTTATTTGTGGAATGCATATTAGCCCTTATGAACATGGTAATATCTTTAACAAAGATCCTTTACGTGACAGAAAATTATTATTACATAAAAAAGAGATAGCCAAATTAATTGGTTTAACCAAACAAAAAGGTTATAATTTAATTCCTATTAGTCTTTATTTTAAGGGAAGCCATGTCAAAATCGAATTAGGCATTGGTAAAGGAAAAAAACTTTATGATAAGCGTCAAGATTTAGCAAAAAAAGATGCACAAAAGCAGATTGCCATTAACTTAAAAAACAAACAATGATCTATTTTTTTGTATGTTTTGGTATGTTTTGGGACAGGCACAAGTTATCCATTTTGGTATTTTTTGGGACAGGTTAAAAAAAGAAAAAGGCTCTACCTTTGCTTTTAAAGATATGTCCTTTTTCTTTTCTTAAATCCTATTACTTGAACCAAAAACATTTGTCATTTTGTGTTTTACGGTTTCTTTAATTAATTCTCTGGCAGGTGTTAGATATTTTCTAGGATCAAAAGCACTTGGTTCTTCTGCCAATACTTTTCTAATTCCCCCTGTCATAGCTAAACGTAAATCAGTATCAACATTTATTTTAGATACTCCAGAGATGCTAGCTTCGTGCAATATTTCATCTGGTACTCCTTTTGCTCCTGGTATGTCTCCCCCGTATTGATTACACATTTCTACTAATTCTGGAATGACGGTTGAAGCACCATGTAATACAATTGGCGTATTTGGTATTCTTTCTTTGATTTCTTTTAAAATATCAAATCGTAATTTGGCTTCTCCTTTAAATTTGTAAGCGCCGTGACTTGTCCCAATAGCAATGGCTAAAGAATCACATCCTGTTCTTTCTACAAACTCTTGTGCTTGTGCTGGGTCTGTATACATAGCATCTGATGCATCTACATTCACTTCATCTTCTATTCCCGCCAATTTTCCAAGTTCCGCTTCTACGACTACTCCTTTACTATGTGCATATTCAACTACTTTTTTGGTTAACGCTATGTTTTCTTCAAAATCATATTTAGAACCATCTATCATAACTGATGTAAAGCCATTATCAATACACATTTTTGCTGTTTCAAAATCTGGCCCATGATCTAAATGAATGGCAATAGGAACTTCTGGATATTGTTCTACTGCTGCTTCTACCATTTTCATTAAATAGTTAACTCTAGCATACTTAATAGCACTAGCAGAAGCTTGCAAGATAACTGGTGATTGGCTCTCATGTGCAGCATCTACAATGGCTTGTATGATTTCCATATTGTTTACATTAAAAGCTCCTATGGCATATCCTTCTTTCTTTGATTTTTCAAACATTTCTTTTGTTGTTACTAACATACTTTTTCCTCCTTTTTCATTATACAATAAATATCTGACAACTTTTTGTTTTATAAAGTTATTGTATTTCTATTTTTTTTATCTGTCAAGTGTTCTATCTATTCAAATTTCAACTTTTTGCAAATAGTGAAAGAAAACTGTAAAGGTTGGTAATAACTATTTAAAGAAAAGACTTATTATGGTGACCCCAATTATGTTTTTTCAAAAAATACTTATATACCAACCTTTTCATGTTTTTCTATTCTTGTTCATGTTTGTAACTTGCACACATAGATTCATCGGCTAACTCTGTATTCATATTTTCAATTGGTGCTACATGTATTGCTTCTAATGTACATTTTTCCTTTTCACGATTATTATATTTACAACTTGCTACTGTACAGTTAATTTTTTGATTTACTTCCATTTTGTACCCCCAAAATTTTATATTTAAAATTTTCCAATCCTAAAGATGAAAATTTTATTTTACATATTTTAGTATGTACAATTTTTTCAAAATTATTTTGTTTCATCTAATCTATTGCATTCCTTTTTATTTTCAAGACATTTTTTAGGTGGTTCTTTGAAACTCAAATACCAACTAATTCCATTTCCATTTTGTTCAATTTCTTCATTTCTTGTTTGTAATTCTGAAAAAGTTTTAGGTGGTGGAACAATAACTGGTTGACCTGGCATCCAGTTAGCGGCTGTAGAACCTTTGCTACAATCTGCCATTTGCAATGCTTGCACAGTTCTTATAATTTCTGGAATAAATCGTCCTACATTTAATGGATAAATTAATATAGTTCTTACAATTCCCTTATCATCTATAATAAATACATTTCTTACTGTTTCCGTATTACTTATATCATTAGCAATCATTCCATATTTTCTAGCAATTTGACCGTTTCTGTCTGCAATAATAGGAAATGATATTTTTATTCCTGTTTTACAATAAATGTCATACATCCAAGCTAAATGTGAACTGTTACTGTCTACACTTAACCCCAATAATTCTGTATTTAGTTCTTGAAAATATTTTTGTGCTCTTGTAAAAGCTATCATTTCTGTTGTACAAACAGGAGTAAAATCGCCTGGATGTGAAAATAGTACTAACCATTTTCCTTGATAATTTCCTAGTTTAATTTCTCCAAATGTTGTGTTTGCTTCAAACTCTGGAGCTTTTTGTCCGATTTTAACATTTCCATTCATCATTAATTCATAATCCATAAAAAACAAACTCCTCTCATTTTTTATATCATATGAGAAAAGTTTGTTTTGGTTACATGATTTACTAGATTTGCGATTTACCACATAATCTTCTTTGGATTTCTTTCAATTCTTCAATTCCTCTACTCTGTTCTTTTATAATAGAATCCGCAACAACTTTTAATCTTGGATCGATACGATAGGATAATAAATTTTTACACATAGCAAGGGCACCTTCATGATGTGGTATCATTTCATTGGTGAAATTCAAATTAATATAAACGCATTTAGGAGCTTTTTTCATTCTTTCGATCATGTTTCTTGTAATCTCTAAGTATTTTTCTTCATAACATTTTATATCTTGTGGCATATTCTGAAATCCATAGGTAGTTCTTGCAATTTCTTTCATTTGCTCAATTCCTTCTGTTTGCATTTTAATAATATTTTTAGCTATTTCTTGTAAGGGTTGATAAGTTGTATACTCTAATAAATTTTCAGACATATAAATAGCTGCTTGGTGATGTGGAATCATACATTGTATAAAATTAATTGTTATACTACCACTTACCTCTTGTGATAACATTTTTTCTGCCATTTGATTTAAAATTTCATCAAATCGAAATAAATATTTTTTGGCTCTCATAATTTGTCTATTTTTCATCTATTACACTCTCCTCGTATTATATATTTATAGTATTTAAAGTCTACTATATAAGACTTATG
>CAOJRU010000026.1 GCA_948442365.1 uncultured Clostridium sp. | reverse complement strand
TTAAAAGATATTATTTAGCAGATATGGTAGCAGAAAATATGAATCATATACCGCAAATATAAAAATAGGAGAGAATAATATGACAGCGGAAGAACTATTAAATTACATATTAAGTTTTTTGAAAAACACAAAAAGCGAAGAAGAAAAAGTAACAGAAGAATTAAGAATTAAAGAGTTAGAACAACAAGATTTATTACATGAATTAGAAATTAGTAAATTAAACGCTTGCGAGATGGCATATATAACAAAAAGACTAATACAAGTAAGAAAAGAGAGAAGAAAAATAAAAAATGACTTAGAAAAAATAAGACTTTTAAGAAGATTTACTGAAAGACAAAATGCAAAAAATCTGAATGGTGAAATAGCAACTTTGTTACATGAGTTGAAGAAAGTTAATAATATACAAAAATACGGAAAATATAAACCACGCATTTTAAAAGATTTGAAATGTGGGAAAGGAGAAAGCAAATGAGTAAAGCCGAATAAAAAATTTAAAGTGTTAAATGCAGGCTTAAGTAAAGAGCAATTAGCTAAAATATATAAAAGACAATACAATCAAGAAATTAAGATAATAAGAAGCAGCGTAAGAAACAGACATAGTGGACGATTTATTACTCAATATGAGGCTTTAGCTTATGTAGAAAAGATAATATATAAATACTTAAAGAGGAAGTGAGAAGATGTTAAAAATAAAAGACAATGTAGATTTAAAAGAATTAGAGAAATTTGGATTCAAAGCAAGATATAACAAAAACACAAGTGAGATTGAAGCATATGAAAAAAATGCAGAAGATGATGACATAGAATTAAATATTACTATATATGAAAATGGAATAATAAGAATTTTTAAAACTATAGAAATGAAGAATGGAGGTTTTCCATTTATACATTATTTTGACATAGATACGCTCTATGATCTAATCCAAGCAAAATTAATAGAAAAAGTATAAATATTTAAAAGAAAGAGAGGAAAAGTAAATGATGATTTTAATAATATTTATTATAAGCTTGCTAGGAGTAGTATTAGGAAAAATAATATATGATAAAAGCTATGAAACAGAAGCATTAGGAGAGTTGTTAATTGCTTTTTTTGCAACGATTGCTACTATAAGCGGAATAGCATGTCTAAGTTTAGTAGGAATAAAAGCAAACAATAGAGAAGAATTTAATAAAAAGCAACAAGAATACATAACAATAACTCAGTACATAAAATCGGACAAGTCAAATAGTATCTTAGAAAGTACAGAAATGTTGAGAAAAATAGAAGAATACAATGAATATGTTATAAAAAAACAGAATGACATGACAAGAACAATAAGAAAATATTGGGCAGAAGGAGCAAACTGGAATGAGTTAAAACTTATAAATTTAGAATATACAAACAAAGTAGAAGAAAGCGAGGGAAAGTAGAATGTATATAATAATAGGATTAAGTATTACGTGTTTTACAATCTATGCTATTGTAGAAAAAATATGCGATTATCTGAAAGAAAAAGAAAAGAATGGAGTGATAGCAAATGATAAATAAAAACATAAATAAAGATTGTTTCGCATTTAAAGAAAGAAACGGACATATGGGCTGTAAAGCTTTATCACTATTAGACTGTAAAGATTGTAAATTCTATAGAAACGACATAACAGAATCTGAAATAGAGCAAGATATAAGACATTATGCAAATACACATAGTAAGTAAGGAGGTAGTTTATGACAAAAGAAGAACTAATACAACTACTGAAAGAGTACAAACAGAATAAAGCTAAATTAAATATAAAGCTAAAAGAATTAAAAAACGCAAGAATAAAGTTAAAAGCGTGTGATGATATAGAAACAAATACAACAAGTACATATGGACAAAATCAAGATATACATAGTAAAAATAAGATAAGCAATAAAGTATTAAGTAAAATAGAAGAAAATGAAATAAAGCGATTAGAATTACAAGAAGAAATAGAAGAACTAGAAAAAATAGTTAGAGAATTAAGAGCTAAAGTAGAAGCAGTTGAAGATAGATTGATTGGTTTAAAATATAAAGAAAGAGAGATATTGACAGCATATTATATTGATGGAAGAACAGCACAAAATATTGGAGATAAATTATATTTTCAAATGTATAACAGGACATGTTCAGCAAGATATATACAAAAAATAATAGATAAAGCTACAAAAAGAATGGTAAATATATGAAGTTCATAAAAAGTTCGTAGTATAGTACGTAGATTTATACAAATGCATATGGTATAATAATAATAGTAGAATTGTCGCAGTTGGAGAGAAACCAGCTCAAAGCCCTAGCGACAAGCATATGCAATCCGAAGCTAGTTATAGAAATATAGCTAGTTTTTATTTAGTTATTAACACGATACTAGGTAAGTGCTAATATATATGAACAATGCAAGTTTAATGATATGTAATATGTAATAATCCCCTTTGACGGAAGGAATTGGAGAAGAAAACAGAGGGCATTAGAACTTTCCTAGTAAGTTCTATTTTTATTAAGAAAGGGAAATAGAAAATGGAAAAACAAATAAAAGAAAATCAAAAAGACAAAAACACAAATACAATTGGCGAAATAATAAAAAAGAAAGATATAGAAACATATAAAAAGCTAGAGAAAATGGCAAGAAAGAGGTAGATAATATGTATCAAGAGTGGTTCAAAGAATATGAAAAAATTATAAATGAAGATAAAGAAGAAATGGAAAAATAAGAAAACTGACGAGGTGTAAGCCTATGGAAACAATATACCAAACATACATACGAACACTATGTTCGAATTGTAAAAACAAAGAATCAAATCTATGTGAAATAAGAAGAAACATAAGAAATAATTTACAATGTTGTTATTATGAAAAAGACAAAGAGGTAGAAGGCTATAAGAAAGAAGAAAAGATAACAGCTAAAAAGCAAAAGCCAATTATGAGAATGTAAGAAAAAGGAGGAATTAATTATGTTAGTTAAAGCAACAAACAAATACAAAGAATTAAATCTAAAAGATAATGAATTAGGAAGAATACCAGAAATGGGGGAAATATTTGAAGTAACAAAAGAAAGATACAAAGTATTAACACAAACTAATAAATTTAATACAGTGTTTGTAAAGAAAGTGGAAGAAGTTACAGAAAATAAAACAAAAACTACAAAGAAAGGAACAAAGAAAAATGAAAAAGAAAATAGGAGATAAAGTTAAGTTTACAGGGGCAGAATATAATATAACAAAGATATTTAATTATGAAGAAAGACTGAAAGATAAAGAATTAATTGTAGAAGATATAGTAGATTGTCCTTGCGACGACGAACGAATGGATTGTTTGAAATTTAAAGGTATAGATGACTTTTGGTTTAGAGCAGGATTTTTTGAAATAATAGAGGAATAATATGTACACAGTAGAACAAATAAAAGAATTAATCAAGTTAGGAAACAAAAAGAAATTCTATGATGACCCATATTGGAGAAACTATATAAGTAAGAAGATATTAAAAAGAGATAATTATGAATGCCAAGAATGTAAGAAGGAAGGAAAGCTTTCCATAAAACAGCAAGGAAAGAAATTAGACATACATCATATAAAAGAGCTAGAAGAATATCCAGAGTTTGCATACGAAGAAAGTAATCTTGAAACAGTATGCGTACATCATCATAACATATTAGATAATCGAAAGATATTTGTTAATAAACCAAAAAAGAAATTTATAAATGAGGAGAGATGGTAATGACTAAAAAGAAACTAGAAGAAGAAATAAAAGATTCAGAAAATAAAACAAAGCAAATAAAAGAAGAAATTGATGTAAATGAAATTAATGAAGAAGCAGAAACAATAAAGAATGTAACATTCATAATTTGGGATAAAGAATATAAAGCAACAGAATTAATAAGACTAATAGATAAAAAGAATAAAAACCACTTTGAAATAGAATTAGTAAAGAAGTTTAAATTATTAATGCAGAATTATTACGACGGTATAATGCACGCAATATTAAGAACATGTTGTGGAAATAAATACACAATAGAAGATTTTAAAAAGAAGTTAACAGAGAAAGACATATATAACACAATAGATATAAGATGTAGTAGAAATAATATTAGATTTAATAGAGATACTGTTGATACGGTAATACAATTTGCAGAAAAATATCTAAAAGTATAAAACCAATAGCCCCCCTCAAAAAAGTTTTGACTATAAAACAAAAGTAGTCGAACGGGGAGGGTAGTCATATCTTTAGAATTATAGATTTTACACATAATGGGGGTGGGGACATGCCAAAAAAAAAGAAAGAAGAAAATTCTATATACACAGCATTAAAGGAACAATTAATAACTAACAACAATTATACAGCATACACAGAAGAACTTTTGCAAAGATATATTCAGTTTACTAATATAGAAGATGAATTAAATAAAGATATAGCAAAACGAGGCGTAAGTGTACGTTGGTGTAACGGCGGAGGACAAGAAGGTTATAAAAAAAATGATAGTATATCCGAGTTAGCAAAAATTAACGCTCAAAAACTAAAATTATTAAACTCTTTAGGAATAAAAGCACAAGAAGTTAAAGAAAGTCAAGAAGAATATGAAGTATAATAAATACATAGACAGATGGATATACTTAATTGAATCAGAAGAAATAAAGTCATGCAAAGAACAAAAAATGTTAATTAAATGGCTAAAGAACAAATTAGATAATGAGGATATAATAATTAAGCATGAGGAAATTGAAAAAGCAATTATAACAAAAGAAAAATATTTTAATTTTAAATTATTAGATTGGGAAAAATTCATTGATGCTTGTGAGTATGGATTATATTATAAAGATGGCTCATTAGTGTTTGATGAATTTTTTATTATGATAGGAAGAGGAGCTGGAAAAAATGGACATATAAGTACAGACGCTTTTTATCAAACAACAAAACAACATGGAATTAGAGATTATGATATAGATATTGTGGCAACAGCAGAAGACCAAGCAAAAACAAGTTTTATGGATGTTCACTCAACAATAGAATTAAATCCAAAATTAAATAAAGCTTATAAAAATACATTAGAAACAATAAGAAATAGGACTACTAATTCTACAATAGAATACAATACCGCAAATGCTAAAACTAAAGACGGAAGAAGACCAGGTCATATCTATTTTGATGAAATACATGCATATATAAACTATGATAATATTAAAGTGCATACATCAGGACTAGGTAAAAAACCAAGACCACGTATCACATATATTACTACTGATGGAGATGTTAGAGATGGTGTGATTGATGACTATAAAAAAGAAGCTCAGCAAGTTTTTGAAGGAACAATAAAAAATTCAAGAACATTATTTTTTATTTGCAAATTAGACAATGAAGATGAAGTCAATAAAATAGAAAATTGGGAAAAAGCAAATCCAAGCATTGAGCATTTTCCAGAATTAAAAAATAGAATGATAAAAGAATATCAAAATGCTTTAAATAGACCGTCTTTATATCATGAATTTATGACAAAACGAATGAATTTACCACATCAAGACGAAACAAGAGTTGTAGCAAAATGGGAAGATATACTTGAAACAAATAAAGAAATTCCAGATATGACTGGAAAACCGTGTATAGGTGGAATTGACTATGCAAGTATGAGAGATTTTTGTGGAGTGGGATTACTATTTAAAAAAGATGGAAAAAAATATTGGTTACATCATACATTTATAAATTCAAATAGTCCACATCTGAAGTTAATTAAGTATGATTTGAAATTAGCAGAAAAGTCAGGTTTATGCACATTTGTAAGTACGCCGACAATAGACACAGAAATGGTTGCACAATGGTTTATAGATAAGATGAATAAATATGATATTAAAGCAATTGCTATTGATAAAGTAAAAGCAAATGCTTTTTTAGATGCGTTTGAAAAGGTTGGGTTTAAAGTAAGAAATCGAAGTAATCCAAATGGACAGATAGTTATTGTTAGAAGTGGAGAATATACTGATACAATGGTATATTCTATTTTTGAAGATTGGTTTGCAAATCATAGTTTAATTTGGGGCGACGATTCAATGATGAGGTGGTATGCAAACAATACAGCAGTTGAACCACGAAAAAATGGTAATAAAGTTTTTGTAAAAATAGAACAACAAAGTAGAAAAAACGATGGTTTCATGGCTTTGGTACATGCAACAAGTATACAAAATGAATTGAAAGAAGTAAATGAAAACACACAAATATGGGACTCAATAAGTTTTTAGAAAGGAAGAAACATGAGTATTAAAGATATATTCGGAAGATTTTGGAACAAAAATGACACAATATATAATTGTTATTCAACGACAGTAGCATTAGAAATATTTTACAAGGAATTAGCAATTAATAGTGCTATCAATATAATAGCTAAGTGTATTGCAAATGCAGAGTTTCGAACATTTAAACAAGGGAAAGAAATCAAAAAACACAATTATTATTTATTTAATATAGAGCCGAATCAAAATCAAAATGCAACTGAGTTTAACTTAGAATTAATCAGAAAACTAATATATGATAACGAAGTTTTAGTAGTACAAGAAAATGAGAAGCTTTATATTGCAGATGGTTATACAATTAATGATAGAACATTATATCAAACATTTTTCACAAATGTGTCTGTTAAAAATCTAAATTTTCAAAAGACATATTTTATGGAAGATGTTTTTTATTTGAAGTTAAACAATTCAAAGATAAAAAAACTAATTGATGATGTATATAGTTCATATGGAATGTTGATCTCACAATGTATGAATGATTATAAAAAATCAAAAGGTGTGCGAGGGAAAATAAAGTTAACTACAAGCTTTGCACAAAAACATGAAAATCAAATACAATTACAAAAGCTAATACAAGAAAAATTCCGTTCTTATTTTTCGTCAGACAATTCAGTAATGCCAATTGAGGAAGGATTTGATTTCATAGAGTCAGAAAGAAAAGGAGCCACAACGTCAACAGAAGTGAGAGAGATGATTAATGAAATATTTACTATTGTTGGAATTGCTTTTAACATTCCAGAAGGAATTATAAAAGGTGATTTAGCAGAAGTAGAAGAACAAAGAAGAAATCTCTTAACTTTTTGCGTAGACCCAATCGCAAAATTATATGAAGATGAAATTAATCGAAAAATGTATGGCGAAAATGCTTATATAGAAGGTTCAAAAGTCAAAATAGATACTAGCAGAGTCGAACATATTAATATTTTTGATGTTGCAAGTAGTTTAGATGTATTAACAAGAATCGGTTTCTCTCACAATAACTTACTAAGACTTATTGGAGAAGAAGCTATCAACGAAAAATGGGCTAATGAACATTATATGACTAAGAATTATCAAAAGCAGGAAGGAGGTAATAGTAAGAATGAAGAATAATAAAAAGTTTTATAATTTTGCAAATATAACTGAACAAAGTGCTGATTTATACATTTATGGAGAGATAACTTCGTATGGTTGGGATGAATCTGATGTCTCAGCTTATAGTTTTAAAGAAGAATTAGAAGAATTAAAAAATGTATCGGAAATTAATGTACATATTAATTCTTATGGAGGAGAAACAGTGCAAGGACTAGCTATTTACAATCTATTAAAACAACACAGTGCAACTATAAATGTATATGTAGATGGTGCAGCTTGTTCATCTGCTTCAATAATTGCTATGGCTGGAAACAAAGTATATATGCCGAAATCTTCGTTAATGATGATACATAATTGCTGGACTTGTACAAGCGGAAATGCAAAAGAATTAAGAAAACAAGCAGATGATATGGATAAAATATCTGTTGCTTATATATCCGCATATATGTCTAAAGTTAATATTACAGAAGACAGACTAAAAGAATTACTAGATGAAGAAACATGGCTAACAGCAGAAGAATGTATTGAAATGGGATTTGCAGATGAAACAATTGAAGATGAACAAGAAAATACAGTAAATCAACATGTTAACAAATGTATCTTAAATTTAGTTAAAAAAGCAAACTCTAAAAAAGAAGAAAAAATAACAATAACAACTCAAGAATTAGACGATAAAACAAAACAAAATCTTCGAGAATATACAAGTAAAATATTTGAAGAAGAATTTCAAAAACAAATTAAATTAAACAATGTAAAACAAGACACTTTGATGGTGTCTTTTTTAAATAATTTTTTAAAATAGGGAGGAAATAAAAATGAAAAATTTAGACTTAAAATTATCAAATGAGGAATTAAAAACAAAAATGAAGGAAGCAGTTGAAAGTGGAGACAATGAAAAACAAGTTGAAGCTATGACAGAATTAATGCAATATGTAGCACAAGAAGCTACGAAAGAAGCAAAAGAAAGTATGAAAGCATTAAACAACGATAATGCTATTATGACAGCAAGAGGAGTAAAATTATTAACAAGTGAAGAAGTTAATTATTATAGTAAAGTAATTGAGGCTATGAAAACAAACTCTTCTATAACTAATATTGACGTTACAATGCCAATTACTATTATAGATAGAGTATTTGAAGATTTAGAAGCACAACATCCTTTATTGTCAGTAATCAATTTTCAAAATGTAACAGGTATGATTGAAACTATTGTTAGAACAGGAGATGTTGCACCAGCTTGGTGGGGTAAATTAACTGACACAATAGAAAAAGAATTAGCGAGTGGATTTGATAAAAAATCTGTAAATCTATACAAGTTAAGTGCGTTTTTACCAGTTTGTAAGGCACATTTAGACTTAGGGGCAACTTGGTTAGACTCTTTCATAAGAAGATTTTTCGTAGAAGCACTTTCACTAGGATTAGAAGATGCAATTGTTGCTGGAACGGGTAAAGACCAACCAATCGGAATGAATAGAGATTTAGAGGGAGCAGTTGTAGAGGGAGTATATCCAGAAAAGAAAACAGTAGCTATTAATGATTTAAAACCATCTACAATAGGAGCATTAATTGCACCATTAACAAATGGAGGAAAAAGAGCAGTTACAAAAATATTAATGGTAGTAAATCCAATTGACTATTTAAGAAGAATTTTTCCAGCAACAACAGTATTAACAGCAAATGGAACGTATGCAACAAATGTATTACCATTTCCAACTGATGTAGTTCAAAGTGCTTCAGTAGAAGAAGGAAAGGCTATTGTAGGATTAGCTTCTAAATATTTTATGGGACTAGGTTCATCACAAAAAATAGAAAAATCAGACGAATATCATTTTTTAGAAGATGAAGCAGTTTATTTAGGAAAAATGTATGGAAATGGTTTCCCAACAGACAATAAAGCATTTATAAATGTTGATATTTCAGGTATACCAACAACAGAATTAACAACAGAAACAGGGGTATAAACGGAGGTCTTTCATGAAAGATGAAAAAGATATTGATTTACTTGAAGAAGTAAAAAGTCATTTAAGCATAACATGGAATAATGAAGATGCAAATATTAGCAATTTAGTAATTGAAGCAAAACAGCACTTATCTGAAAAGATAGGTGCTGAAATTGATTATTCAAAAGATTTTTCAGCAAGACGATTACTAAAAGAATATTGTAGATATGTTAGAAATTATTCAAAAGAATACTTTGAGCAAAATTTCATCAATGACATTGTATTTTTACAATTAAAATATGCAAGTGAGGATTTGAAAGATGGAGAAAGTGAAGATTAAACATGATACATACAACGATGGATTTATTCAGTATGGAACTATTGAAATAATAAGAAATGAGAAGATGGTAAAAACAGGCGAAAGAATAAAAGAAATAGGAATACTTCCATTTTCAAAAATGACAATAAGAGATAATGATAATATCGTTGCTGATTCTTTGGGATATACAATAAATGAGAAAATAAAAGTACCATACAGAGAGTTGCCAAAAAACATTAAAATAACAATAAACAATGGAAAAGAAGTATTTGACATAGTAAAAAAAGATAGTTCAGATAGAAGAAATTTATATTTGTATCTACAACTTGTGACAAATGCAAAGGAGGAATATAATGACTGATGAAAAAATAGTAGAAGTAGCAAAAAGCTTTAATATACCTGTTCAAGATAAAAGAATATATGAAAACGAAATAGAAGACTACAACTATATAATCATAAGAAAAGGAACTTTAATTGAAAATAATTGTGCTTCTTATTCACGAACAATAAATATTATATATGTATTTGATGGTGAACAAAAAATCAATGATTTTCAGATTATAAATGCATTCAAAAAAATTGGATTAGTATTTAAACGAATGGAAACGGATGATGTACAAGTGGGAAACACAAATAAATGGCTTGATGTTAATACATATGTTTTTGAAAGAGCTGAAAGGAACAAAGAATCATGTCAGACTACATAAGATTGGATTATTCAAAATCAATAGAATTAGAAAATAAACTAAAAGCTTTACCAAATAGAGCTGAATACGAAACAAATAATTATTTGTGGAGTAAAGCAGGAAATATACTTGAAAAAGGGGTTTATGAACGCATGCCACGTTCAAAATATAGACACAGTGAAAGTATGCCTAAGAGCCACGCAAAAGATACCGAATCATTAGAAATAATTAGATACAATCTAGGTGTAAAAATACAAACAAAAGTAAAACCAAAGTCGAAAGATTTTGGTTATTTAATTTTTCCAAACGAGGGAAGAGGAATTAGACAAAAGAATAAAGGAAGTCAAGAATTTTTTGAAAAAACATTAGAAAGTAAATCTGATGAAATAACAAATGGTTTACTAAATCATTTAGATAAAAAAATAGAGGAGGAAATATAATATGGATTTTGAAGATTATAAAATTATTGAAGGAACAATAGCTATTGATAATGAAGTTGCTACAAGCTTTGGTTGTATAGGGACTTTAGAGGGAACATCTGAAACAGAAACAGTAGAAAAGAAATGTGAAGGGTCTGTTGTAAAAAGCATTAAAAAGGTAACTAAAATAGCAGTAACATTAACAGGACATCCATACACGGCTGTATTAAGAAATGTAGCAGGAATGACAAATGAAGGATTAAAAGAAGGAATTTACGGATATGGTGACAATGTTAAATCTAAGAAAATCGTACTTACTGCTAAAGTACAAGACATGGATGGAAATATAAAATATATCGCATTTCCAAACATGGACGATGTAAAAGGTCTAAATATTAAAATCGATAACGATGTTACAGAAATAGAAATGAAAGATTTTGAATTTGCAGCGTTAAAAGATAGTAACAATATGTTCTACTATGAAGCATTAGAAAAAGATTTGACCGATGCAGATGTTAAAGAAAAATGGCTAACAAACTTTACGCCAGATTTAGTTAAAACAGCAGAATAATTTAGTTGTCCCTTGCAAAAATTGCAAGGGACTTATGTGTAATTAAGAAATATTTTTAAAGCATTATAAGATGTAATGTTTTAAAAATATTTTTTTGGAGGTATAAAATGAAAATAAAAGATAAGGAAGTAAATTTAAAAATAACACCAAGAGCAATGCAAACAATAGAAGAAAAATACAAAGATTTTGATATTTTAAAGATATTAAGAGAAGTAGGAGAAAATGAACCACGACTAAGTGACTATTATAAAATTATTTATGCGGGTTTCTTAGGAGCAACAAAGGAAGAAATAAATTACGAGGATTTTTTAGATTCAATAGAAAATTATGATTTATACGAGATAACAAATATAGGAGTTGAATTGTTAGCAAAAAGAAAAAACTAAAATTCCAAGAAGGATTAAAAAAAGCCACTAGCAAAAAAAAGAAAGAAAGATCTTATAAAAAACCAGACATACATATTGAAACTTTAGCAGATATGTATGTTTATTACGTTTATATAGATGGAATAGACGAAAAAACATTTTGGGATAGTGACATATCTTTCTTGGATAATATTCATCAAAATATAACAGCATATGAAAACTATATAAATAATCCAAAGGAGGCTTAAGCATGGCTAAAGATAAAAAAACGATAAAATATGAAGCGGATATATCAGGGTTTAAAAAGAACATACAAACTGCAGAAAATAGTATAAAAACACTAAATAATCAGCTTAAGCTTAATCAAGCACAACTAAAAGGAAATGGTAATTCAACTGAGCTGTTAGGTCAGAGACTTGAACAATTGAAAGAAAAATATAAGGAACAAACAACAATAGTAGAAAATACAACAAAGGAATATGAAAAAGCAGTTGAAGTATATGGAGAAAACTCAAAAGAAGCTGAGAACTTAAAAAATAAATTAATACAAGCAGAAACAAAACAACAGTCTATAGCAAATGCAATAAAAGAAACAAATAATCAACTAATGCTACAAACTGACAAATTAATTAATGCTGGAACAAAAATGCAAAATTTTGGAGATAGCACAACAAAAGCAGGAGAAAAAATAAACAATATAGGAAATGGATTATCAATCGCAAGTGCAAGCGTGGCAACATTAGGCATAGCAGCAGTAAAGACATCTGCTTCTTTTGAAAGTTCTATGGTAAAAGTAGCAGCAACAATGGGTATAACTGTTAAGGAAATTGAAAATGGAAGCGAGTCATATAAAATACTTGAAGAAGCAGCTCAAAAATGTGGTGAAACAACAAAATATTCGGCGAGTGAAGCGGCAGATGCTCTTAATTATTTAGCTTTAGCGGGGTATGATGCAAAAAAATCAGCGGAAGTATTACCAAGAGTTTTAAATCTAGCAGCAGCAGGGGATTTAGAATTAGCAACAGCCTCAGACATGGTAACAGACGCAATGGCAGCATTAAATTTAGAAACTAAAGATTTAGATAAATATATTAATGAAATGGCTAAAACTTCTCAAAAATCAAACACTAGCGTCGCACAGCTAGGAGAAGGAACTTTAACAGTAGCAGGAACAGCAAAATTAGCTAATATGAGTTTAGAAACAATGAATACTGAGCTAGGTATTTTAGCTAATAATGGTATAAAAGGAGCAGAAGGGGGAACGCATTTAAGGAATATTATTTTGTCACTTACTTCTCCAACCGATGCAGCTGCAACAGCATTGAAAAATTTAGGAATTAAAGTAGCAGACAACAAAGGTAATATTAGAGATTTAAACGATATTATGACAGATTTCAATACCAAATTAAATGGATTAAGTGATGAAAAGAAAACAAATATCATATCTACAATCTTTAATAAAACAGATATTTCAGCAGTTAATGCACTTATAAAAGGTTCGGGCGAAGAATTTTCAAATTTAAAACAAGAAATTACTAATTGTGGTAATGCAGCTCAAGAAATGGCAGATACGATGAATAGTAGTTTTGAGGGACAAACAACATTACTAAAATCACAAATAGAATCTATTGCTATATCTACTGGAAAAAAGTTGATGCCAACAGCCAAAAAGGCAGTAGAGAAAATAAGTGAATTAGCAACAAGTTTTTCAAAATTAAGTGATGAGCAAGTTGAAAGTATTGTAAACATAGGAGCTTTTGTTGTAGCACTAGGTCCCGTGACTAAAATTGGAGGAAAGGTGATATCTACGATTGGAAGTAGCGTGAAATCATTAGGAACACTATCTAAAGCTATTGGAGTATTAAAAACAGGAACAAATTCTGGAATAAAAGAAGTAGATAGTTTGGCAAAAGGAATAACAAACTTGGTTTCCCCAACAGGATTAGTTACAATAGGTATAACAGCTTTAGCAGCAGGATTGACATATGCTATATACAAGCAGAAAGAAGCAACAAAAGAAACAAGAGAGCTTGCAGAAGAGATGTCAAATCAAAAACAAGCATATGAAGAATACAATCAAAGTATAGATAAAACAACAAATGCAAATTTAGCTCAAATAGATTCAGCAAGCAGGCTAAAAGACGAATTAAAAACATTAGTTGATGAAAACGGAAAAGTTAAAAAGGGATACGAAAGTAGAGTAGATTTCATATTAAATCAACTAAATGAAGCATTGGGGAAAGAGTATGAATTAAATGATGGAGTAATACAGAGTTATCAAGAACTACAAGGAGAGATAGATGAAACAATAGAAAAGAAAAGAGCTGAAATTATACTAGAAGGAAAAAAACAAAAATGGACAAAAGCCAATGAAGAAGAAACAGTAGCAATGGAAAAAGCAAAAGATGCATTAGATAAAATGGGAACATCTTATGATAATGCTAAAAAGAAATATAATGATTATATTGAGGCTGTGAGAAAAGGAACAATATCAGCTGATGACGCACTTTCACAAAATAAAGAAATGGAGAATTTGAAAAACTCAATAACTGCTTATGAGGAAGCAGAGAACATTATAAAACAATGTTCAGAAAATAAAAAAGATTATGAAAGTAATTATGCTTTATTTGTAGAAGGAAAATACAATGAAATAGGGAACACAATAATCAATACAACAGAAAAATGGACAGACTCTTCTCTTAAAGAAATAGAAGATAAAATAAAAACTGAAAAGAACAACTTAAACAATTACAAAGAAATGTATGAAAATACAGGAAATGAGATGGTACTACAACAACAAAAACAAGCACAACAAAATCTGCAGAATTTAGCAAATGAATTAGTAAGTAGAACAAAAACGATAGGAACATTAGGAGAAGAGGAAAAATCAGCATGGAGAACATTAGCTATTAACTCATATGATGAATATCAGAAAGCAATATCAAAAGTAGGACCAACAATGCAAGATGAAATACAAAAAGCAACAGGAGTAGTTGTAGCAGAAACACCATACGCTAAACAAGCAGCAGAAAATTATATAAATTCAGTAATGAATAGCTTGGACAAAGACGAAGAGTTTAGAAAAAAAGCAGTAGACTCATTGAACGGATACTTATTAGGATTATCAGATGAAGAAAAAAGAGAATTTTTGAAGCAAGCAGGGGTTCAAGATGTTGACAAAGTTATGGAGGGACTAAATGATGGAAAACAATTATCGGAAGAACAAGGGGTCGAAATATTAAAAGGTTTGAAAACAGGGCTTCAAAATAATGGTTTAGTAATAGAGGCTATAAGTCAAGCTAGAAATGTAGCATCAAGAATAGCAGGAGCATTATCTATTAATGTTCCTGCTATTCTTGGAAAGACTGTTTCAAATGCAGCACAGGCAGTAGTATTACCAGGTCATAAGGACGGATTAGACTATGTACCATATGACAATTATGTTGCAAGATTACATAAAGGAGAAAGAGTATTAACAGCAGAAGAAAATAAAAGATATACGAATGGTAATATAAACAATAAACTAGCAGCTAATAATGTTACAGTTCAATTTTTTCCTCAACACATGTCAGAAGTAGAAATGGAAAGAGCTTTTAACTTTATTGATAAAAAATACGGAAAACTATGTTAAAAGCGACAAATTTCGACATAAAAAAATAATAAAGTGTGATAAACTCTTCTTGTAATTATAAAAAGGAGGAATTACATATGAACGATAATGAAGAATCAAAAGAGACATTAAATCAGACTACGCAAAAGAAAGAAGAAACAAATCAAGGAGATAAATATGTAACAATAAAGTTATTATTTGTTTTAGCATGTATTATATTTATAATATATTGTATGGTAAGTATATTTGCAAATAATAGTAGCAAAACAAGCAGTAAGAATAGTTCAACAGATTATAAATTAGAAGCTTATATCATGTCGCAAGAATTTATAGAAAAAGAATTAAAAGCACCTGCTACAGCTGAATTTCCAAGTTATCATAAAATTAGCGTAGTACAAACAGACAACAGATATAAAGTAAAAGCTTATGTTGATAGTGAAAATAGTTTTGGGGCAAAAATAAGAACAAATTATTATATAACATTGGAAAGAAATAGCGATGAAAGCTGGACTAAAATTTCATGTGAGATAGAATAATATGGAGATATAAAGAATGGATAATTATGATTATAAAGATATAAGAAATTTCTATTTTGAAAACGAAACAGGTAAAAGAATAGACTGCCAAAAAGTTGATGGCGGTCTTTTTTTATACAATGTTTCGGGGCTAGGATATGAAGAAAATATAGAATACGAGCGAATAGGAAATACATTTGTACAAACTAATAAACAGTTAGTTCAAAATACAATAACTGGTGATTTGGAATTTTACAATATGAGTTATGATGAATATTGCAATTTTGTAGATTTTATTTTAACTGCTAATTCTTTAAGATTAATATATGTGCCTAAAAAAAGCAATAGAATTGAATATTATAGAGATATAGACGTATGTAAAATAGAAAAAACGGAAGAAGATGAGTATAAAACTTTAACTTGTCCGATTGATATTAAATGCAAAAGTTTATGGTATGAAGAAAACAAAGTAATTTACACGACAAAAAGCGAAGAAGGAGAGATAGTTTGGGACTTTGAATGGGATAGCAAATTTTCTGATTACAACGTTAGAAGTAGAGAATGTATTAATAAAGGACATGTAGAAGCTCCAGTCGAAATAGTTGTAAATGGTCCAATTGTAAATTTAAAAATATTATTACTTGTAGAAGGTGAATTAGTACAAGAAGTTCCAATCAAAACGACAATAAAAAAATATGAAAAAATACTATATGGAACAAGAGAAAATAATTTTTATATAAATAAAGAAAACACAGATGGGACTTTAACAAGTCTTTTTTCTTTAGACTATATTGATTTTGAAAATGACAATGTAATTAGAATACCAAAAAATCGCTCATGTCAACTTAAATTAACAGCAGAAAATGAAATCTTATCGGCAGAAATAACAATATTACCGCAGTATATAACGGTATAGGAGGTAGCAAGAATGAATGAAGTACAAGTAAACTTTAACAATCAACAGTATTTAGCTACTTATAACGAACAAACGGGATATTATGAAGTAGAGATTACAGCTCCAAGCAAGGGCGGAATATACAACACAGATGTACTATTTACAGATTTGTTGGGCGTTACAACACAAGAAAATGTTGACATACAAGTATTTGTAAAAGAAAAGATAAAAATAGATACAAACAAAGTGTTTATGTGGATATTTGATTACAAAGATTTTAAAGTAAAAGATATTATAGAAATAGCCGATTATGATATTAACATAGATGAAGAAACAAATGCTAATTCTACAATCAAAGTTTTAAAAAAGACAAGTGCAAAAGCAAAAGATATAGTAGCAATAAAACAAAATAATCAAATTGTTTTTTGGGGTATCATAGACAACATTCAAAATGAAAACGGAAAAAAATTATATGAATATATATTAAAATATATTACTAATATGTTTGATGAAAAAGTTATGCTTTCTAATAATGTTGATAATAATGTAGTTGAAGATGGAATTTACAGAATAAAAAGTGCTTTAGATACCAAAAAAGTGTTAGACGTAACGAATGCAAGCATGGAAGCAATGGCTAATGTACAATTGTGGGAAAACAATAATTCAGATGCACAAAAATGGCAAATAACAAAAAATACAGATGGATTTTACACAATTAAATGTATTATGTCTAATAAAGTTCTTGATGTGGCTGGTGCTAACTATGCAAATGAAACAAATATACAACAATATAACGAAAACAACAACGATGCTCAAAAGTGGAAAATAGAACGCATGAGTGGTGCATATTACAAAATAAAAACAAAACTTAATAATTTTGCAATTGATGTAGCTTATGCAAAAACTGACAATGGAACTAATATACAAATATATGATGCAACTGGCGATGCTACAAATCAAAGATTTGTATTAGAGAAATTAGAAGAGCAGATAATAAAAACGCAAGGAATAGAAGATTATATAGCAAAAGTAATTAAAGATAACTTCATCAATAATAAAGATACATATATAAACAGAGAATATTTAGAAGTAAGAGTAAAGACACATACTAAATTACAAACAAGTGTAAGTAATGTGCAAGATAATATTTATAATTTGCATACATGGATGACAAACTGTACTCAATTATATAACATTAATTATAATTTCTTTATAGAAGATAAAAAGTTAATTATAGAAATAGAAAATAAATCTTTAGACAAAGAATTAATAGATGTGAAAGCACAAGCAATTTCTAATTATACTGAAGTTTTTGAAACAAATGTAGTAAGTAAAGTTGAAGTTGCAACAGATACACAAACATATTATTTGTATTTGTTAAACGACAGAACGACAACAACAGACGCAACAAATGAAAATCGAGCAGAAGGAATAACAGAAAGAGTATATACAGCAAATTATGATGAAGCAGAGCAGAAAGCATTAGATACGATACAAGCAAATAGATACAATCATAATATTACATTTTATATGATTGATAAATACATGAAAGTGGGGACGCCGATTGCAATAAAAACAAAAGAAAGTACAATATTAGATACTTATATTAGTGCTATAAAATTAACACAAAAAAAACTATATGAATATACGTGCGGGAACATGAGAGTTAAGTTTATAGATAAGTTATTAAAAGAAAGAAGGGAATAAAATGTTAAAAGGTCATGTTTTTAAAAAGCAGAGATTTGGAAATGAAATATTTGCTTTATTTATAGATACTTTTTTAGCTCAAAAATGCGGAATTGCAAAAAATTATAAAGAAAAAATGGAAGTTGTAAAAAACGGAAATACAGTTACGATACTAAGCGGCTGTGTGTGTATACGAGGTAGATTTGTAGAAGAAGATACTTCTACAACATTAGCGGCTGGGACTGATTCTGCTTATTGTAGATTAGTTTTAGAAATTGATTTGTCAAAAGAAAATACAGACGAACACTTATTACAAGCAGATTATAAAATCTTAAAAGGTACAGATAGATACCCGATCTTAACTCAAACAGATATAGTAGCAAATAATAGCGGAATTTATCAATTTCAATTAGCACAATTTAGAACTACAAGCAATGGTATTACAGACTTTGTTGATAAACGAACATATTTAGATTTTAATAGTATCTATGGAGAAATTAAAACAGAGTTTAGAAGTGTTTTACAAGATTTAAAAGAAGAATTAGCAACAGTAGAAAACGGTAGTGCTTATGTTTTGAAAACTTCTATTTTAAGTGGAACAAATGAGCCAACTAGCAGTTTAGGAAAAGATGGAGATTTATATATACAATATTTAGAATAACGGAGGTTCAAAATGGCGGAATTTTATCAATATGGAGGAAATAACGGAGGAACTTATGCTTCTCACTTCTCATGTAAATTAAGCGTATGGGAAAATAGTTACGATATAAATAGTAATAGTAGTAATGTTGGTTATAGATTAGAATTGATAAGCGGAAGTAGTGGAAGATTTAGCGATTTAACAGCAAATTATACAGTTTGTTTGGACAGCCAAGGAAGTCCGCAATATGTGGCTCAAAGTAGTGGAAGATATAGTTCACAAAGTTATAATTCAGCTCAAACAATTTGCGAAGGAACTACTACAATATATCATAACGCAGACGGAACAAAAAATATTGGTTGTTGGGCTAGTTTAGATTTTCAAAATCATACATATAGTCCAGGAGACTTTAGCCCAAGCGGATATATGGATTTAAGCACAATTCCACGCTATGCGGATTTTAACGGACATAGAATTAATGCAACAGATTTAGAAAGTGTAGAAGTTGCATATAATTCTAATAAAAATTTAGTTGCCGCAGAATCTTCTTTGAATGGTGGAAGCTGGCAACCGCTAACAATAAAATCGGGTCAATGGAGCGTAGCAAATAATACTGTTATATATACATTAAACGGATTAAATCCAAACACACAGTATAGAGTAGAAACAAGAATTGCACATGTAGCGGGATTATGGAAATATAGCGGTCAATTAACTTTTTCTACAAAAGATATAGCTAGAATAACAAGAGTTACTAATAGTAATTTCGGTGAAAATGTTAATATTACTTTTTCTAATTTAACAAATGGAATTGCAAAATTAACAGTAAAAATTGCTAACACAGAAATATGTACAAGAGAAAATTTAACAAGTAATTATACATTATCTTTTACACAAGTAGAACTATCAAAAATGATAAAACTTTTGAAAGATGAAACAACTGAAATTACATACATAGTAACAACAAACAATAAATATACAGCTAGCACAAAAGCAATTATTACGTTAAAAGCTAATATATACAAAAAGAAAAATAGCAAATGGGTAAAATCAAAACTATATAAAAAAAATAGCAATTGGAAATTAACAAAGTTATTTTATAAAGTAAACGGGAAATGGAGAAATACAAAATAATGTCTAAAATAAAAGAAATAATAGTAGAGCCAAGCAGAATAGTTTGTGGCTCTACTTTTAAATTAAAAATAAAAGCAATTAAACATCTAACGTATGGTGAATTAAAAAACATACAAGTTAAAAATTTAAAGGAACATACAGTGTTAGACGTGAAAGGAGGAAAAAATGAGGCAGACAAAGTACAATATTCCAGTCTATGAAGATGAAGACTTAGCAGACTTAAAAGAATATTCAGAAAAAATGGCGGAAGCTATAAAAACACAAGTAGATAAATTCGGAAATCCATTAAATTTTAAAGGAAGTGTGTTGACATTAGCTGATTTGCAATTAATTACAGATAATAAAAACGGCGATATTTACGTAGTAAAAGAAGAAAATAAAAATTATATTTGGAATGGAACAGAATGGGTGGAATATTCAAATAATACACCAGCTACAACTGATGAATTAGTAAAAGAAGTTATTGACACAATGCAGAAAAAGCACATATATGGCGTAAAAAGAAATATAGAGAGCTCGGATCCAGCATGGGAACGAATTGGAGATAGTATCGGATTAGTAGCAAATGCTACACATGATGGTACAGAGGTACAAAACGATTTTGATAATATTTATCCATATAGTGATATTATATCTTATAACTATGATACACAAGCACAAAGAGTTACAGCGTACTATGGAGAGCCAACGTTTAAATTTGATGGTTCAAATGGCGAAGTGATGACAAGGTTTCCAGAATTTTGGTACAAGAGGGAACAAAAAACAGAAAGCGATGGAAATACTTATGAATATGTTTATATTGCTGATTATCCAGCTGAAGGATTTATTAAATCGGAACAATTTAGTGTTGGTAGATATATTGCTTCTAGTGATAGTAACAATCAATTACATTCTTCAAGTGGTAGTAGTGTATATAATGATACTATAATAAATCTCAGAAATAATGCTAAAGAAGAAGGCTTTAGTTTAATGGATTGGCATTATTTTATAATACAATTACTTTATTTAGTAGAATATGCAAATT
>CAOJRU010000025.1 GCA_948442365.1 uncultured Clostridium sp. | reverse complement strand
AAATTGAAGCTTTAGGCGGAAAGGCTGAGGTGATTTAATTGTTTAAAACAATCAAAAATGCATTAAAGACACCTGAGGTAAGAAAAAGATTATTATACACATTAGTATTAATAATAGTATTTCGATTAGGATGTTATATTACAGTACCAGGCGTAAATAATATAGCATTAAATGAAGCAATGAATAATAACAATGGATTGGCAGGATTAATTGATATGATTTCAGGAGGGGCCTTTTCAAGATTTTCTGTTTTTGCTATGTCAATTAGCCCATACATCACAGCTTCTATCGTAATTCAATTATTAGCTATGATTATTCCATCTTTGGAAAGACTTACCAAAGAAGGAGGAGAAGCAGGAAGACAAAAAATTAATAAATATACCAAAATGTTAACCATTGTATTAGCATTAGTAGAAGCAATTGGCGTATATTTATCTTATAAATCTTCTGGCATATTCGTAGACCAAACTTTCCTAACAGGAGCATTAGTCGTAACAGGATTAGTAGCTGGTACTTCTGTGCTTATGTGGTTAGGGGACCAAATTACGAATAAAGGAATTGGAAATGGAATTTCACTATTAATTTTCATTGGTATTGTTTCAAGATTACCAAGTGGTGTAACAACCTTATGGAATTTTATGATGCCAGAAGCTGGATTTAGTACAACAGGACTATTAACAGCAATTGGTATTGTAGTCGGTGCTTTAATTCTAGTGGCAGGAGTTGTATTTGTGCAACAAGCCGAAAGAAGAGTACCAGTACAATATTCTAAAAAAGTAGTAGGAAGAAAAATGGTAGGAGCACAAAGTACACACATTCCATTAAAACTTGCTATGGCAGGTGTAATGCCAGTTATCTTTGCTTCTTCCTTTATGACATTTCCAGCTATGATTATTCAAATATTTGTACCAGATATAGCAAATCAAACAGGATTTTTAGCAGGATTATACAACTTTTCAATTGCTACCTCTACATCAAATGTAGGAATTGGCTATTCCATTGCTAATGCCATCGTTTATTTACTATTAATCGTAGGATTTACATTTTTCTATACTTATGCTACCTTTAATCCAGCAGAAGTATCCAATAATATTAAGAAAAATGGTGGATTCATACCAGGAATTAGAGCTGGTAAACCAACAACAGAATATTTATCTTCTATCATATCAAAATTAACAATGTTTGGAGGAATATTCTTATCTATCATTGCTATTCTACCAATGTTATTAAGATTTACTAACTTAAATATTGCATTTGGTGGTACATCAATCTTAATCGTTGTAGGTGTTGCATTAGAAACCGTACAACAATTAGAATCTCAATTAGCAATGAGACATTATAAAGGATTTTTAGAATAAAAGTTGTCATGATTCTGAGTTTTTTAGATAGTAGGAAATTTCTCCTAGTAGGAGAAATTTCTGTACTAGATAAACATGCGAATGTTATAAATTCTTATCATTTAGAATTTGTTAATCTGCTTTTTTGGCTAATAAAAAACTCTTTGTCTATGATAATATTTTACAATAATTTTTATCATGTTTATTAGTACCCAGTATTAATAGATAGGATAAAGATTATTAACTGCGTTTTGGGGCAATTGATAAAATAATCTGATTTATTATAAAGTAGAGGAGAGAATGTTATGGTAATTATAATGTTAGGAGCACAAGGAACCGGAAAAGGAACGATTGCAGGAATTATAAGTGAAAGAACAGGATGGCCACAAATTTCAACAGGAGATATTTTTAGAAAAAATATTAGTGAAAAAACAGAATTAGGAAAAAAAGCAGAAGAATATATTTCAAAAGGAGAATTAGTACCAGATGAAATAACAGTGCCAATGGTAGTCGATAGATTAAATCAAGAAGATGCACAAAAAGGAAGCATTTTAGATGGATTTCCAAGAACAACAGAGCAAGCAGAAAAATTGGATGAGATTTTAGCAGGATTAGGAAAAAAGGTAGATTTAGTTATCAATTTATCAACACCAAAAGAAGAATTGATTGATAGAATGTTAACAAGAAGAGTATGTAGTAACCAAGATTGCAAAACAACTTATAACATTAAGTTAAATCCACCAAAGGTAGAAGGAATATGCGATAAATGTGGTTCTACTTTGAAACAAAGAGAAGATGATTCCAATCCAGATGCTATTCATAAAAGATTAGAGATATATGATAAACAAACTAGCCCATTAGTGGAATATTATAATAATAAAGGTGTTCTTAGAACAGAAGTAGTGAGTGCAGCAATTAATAGAATGGGAAAAGATGTGGCAGAAGATATTATAAAAGATATAAAGAAATAATTGCTTGTTTTACTTAATTTGTTATCTATTAATTTATTGCCAAAAACATAGCTGGGGTCTACCTACGGGTCTTTGACAGCTAACTATTAATCGATAACAAAAATTAAGAGAAATAAGAATGAAAGAATTAGAGGAGACGAATTAAAGTGGTAACCATTAAGTCAAAAAAAGAGATTGCATTCATGAAAGAAGCATGCAAAGTAGTTGCTATGGTCTATCAAGAAATAGAACAAAAAATAAAACCAGGTATGTCAACATGGGAATTAGACCAAATGGCAGAACATAAAATGAGAAGTTTAGGAGCGATTCCAGCAGAAAAGGGGTACGATATTGGTGTTAGAGGAGTACCGCCTTTTCCTGCTTCTATCTGTGTATCCATTAATGATGAGGTCATTCATGGAATACCATCCAAAAGTAGGATTTTAAAAGAAGGCGATGTGGTAAGTATAGATACGGTTGCTTTAAAAGATGGATATCATGGAGATGCAGCCAGAACTTTTATTGTAGGAAAAGCGTCAAAGGATGCGGAAAGATTAGTACAAGTCACAAAACAAGCATTTTTTACAGGAATTCAATATGCCAAAGCAGGAAATCGAATTGGTGATGTATGCCATGCTATTGGCGAATATGTACATTCGCAAGGCTATTCTGTTATAAAAGAATTTCAAGGTCATGGCATTGGAAAAGAAATGCATGAAGATCCGGGAATTCCTAACTATGGAAAAGCAGGTAGAGGCATACGATTAGAACCAGGTATGACATTAGCAATTGAACCTATGGTAATAGCCGGAAAACCTGATATTTTAGAGTTAGAGGACGGCTGGACAATTGTTACAGAAGATGGCAGTTTGGCAGCTCATTATGAAAATACAATTTTAATTACAGAAAAAGAGCCAGAAATATTGACAATACTTTAAAATTGATGTATAATACAATAGTTATAAAGCAAAATAGCGATATTTTGCCCTAAAATCAATGGAAAGCTCTTTAAGGAGGGAGAAAAATTGGCAAAAGAAGATGTTATAGAAGTAGAAGGAACGGTTGTGGAAGCCTTACCAAATACAAATTTCAAAGTAGAACTTGAAAATGGACATCAAATATTAGCTCATATATCTGGAAAATTAAGAATGAATTATATTAAAATTTTACCAGGAGATAAGGTAAAGGTTGAACTATCACCTTATGACTTAACAAGAGGAAGAATCACTTGGAGAGCAAAATAAATGATTATCTCATTGTTTTAGCAATTAGAAATATTTATACAAAAAGTTAAAAATTAACCCAATATATATAAGACAGAGGACAATAACCGAAATTAATTATTAAAGACATATTAATAAAAAGTCTCCTGTCATCAGAAAGAGAGGTGCAAAAATGAAAGTAAGACCATCTGTAAAAAAAATATGTGACAAATGTAAAATCATAAAAAGAAAAGGTGTAATTAGAGTTATTTGCGAAAACCCTAAACACAAACAAAGACAAGGTTAGACCTTAACATGTTAATAACACAAATTAGGTAGCGGCTGTGAAACCTGTAAAAAGGAGTTACATATCAAATTTGTGTTTATATATATGTCTTAAAGTTTTAAAGAGACTGGGGTAAACACCAGTAGCATTTCACCTTTAAAATATTTAGGACAAACAAATTGAGTTAGCTGTATGAAGCGGAAGCGAATTACAGATAGCTTATGCAAATGCGCAAAGCGAATTTGCAATCATTAAAAAATTTGGAGGTGCAAAAAAATATGGCTCGTATAGCAGGAGTAGATTTACCAAAGGAAAAAAGAGTAGAAATAGGACTTACTTACATATATGGAATAGGCGTATCAAGTTCTAAAAAAATTCTTGCAAAAGCTGGTATTAATCCAGATACTAGAATTAAAGATTTAACAGATGACCAAGTAAACGATATTAGAAAAGTAATCGATGAAGCTTATACCGTTGAAGGTGATTTAAGAAGAGAAGTTGCTCTTAATATCAAAAGACTTACTGAAATTGGATGCTACAGAGGTTTAAGACATAGAAGAGGTCTTCCCGTTAGAGGTCAAAGAACTAAGACAAATGCTAGAACCAGAAAAGGTCCTAGAAAGTTAGTTAGTAAGAGTAAAAAATAATTAAAAACGATTAAAAACAGCAAAAAGAATATTTCAATCAATTTTAGGTTGAGAGAAAATAAAAGTAATAACAAGTAATGAAAACAAAAATGCTAAGATAATAGAAATTCAGAATAAAATTTTGAATAAGGAGGAAAAAAGCAAAATGGCTAAAAATGTAACAACAAAAAAAGTAGCTAGAAGAAATAGAAAAAACATCGAAAAAGGTGCGGCACATATTCATTCTAGTTTTAATAATACAATCGTTACAATTACAGATACACAAGGAAATGCAATTGCATGGGGAAGTGCTGGAGAACTAGGATTCAAAGGTTCCAGAAAAAGTACACCATATGCAGCAGGTCAAGTTGCAGAAACAGCTGCTAAAGCTGCTATGGAACATGGATTAAAATCAGTAGAAGTATTTGTAAAAGGACCAGGTTCAGGTAGAGAAGCTGCCATTCGTGCACTTCAAACAGCAGGTCTTGAATTAAGCAGTATTAAAGATGTAACACCAATCCCACATAATGGTTGTAGACCACCAAAAAGAAGAAGAGTTTAAATTTGAAAAGATAAAAAAGGGTCAACACGAATTCACAAAAGTAAAGAAAGTGTTTTGGAGCTAATGTGAATAAAGAATGAAAACAAAGTGTTTAAGTCCCTTGTCATTAAAGAGAAAGGAGTAAAAAAATGGCAAGATATAAAGACGAACAATGTCGTAGATGCCGTAGAGAAGGGCAAAAATTGTTCTTAAAAGGTGAAAGATGTTATACAGATAAATGTAGTATTTCAAGAAGAAATTATGCACCAGGACAACATGGACAAAAAAGAGCAAAACTTTCTGAATACGGAACACAATTAAGAGAAAAACAAAAAACAAAAGCATATTATGGAGTCGGAGAAAAACAATTTAGAAAATACTTTGAAATGGCTTCTAATAAAAAAGGAGTAACAGGTGAAAATCTATTACAAATATTAGAAAGCAGATTAGACAATGTTGTTTATAGATTAGGATTTGGAACTTCAAGAGCACAAGCTAGACAATTTGTAAATCATGCACAATTTGAAGTAAATGGTAAGAAAGTTGATATTCCATCTTATTTAGTAAAAGCAGGAGATGTTATCACAGTAAGAGAAAGTAAAAAAGATAATGCTACTATCAAAATAAATGTAGAAGAATCAAGTAAAAGACCAGTACCAGCATGGTTAGAAAAAAATACCGAAAAGCTAACTGGTAAAGTTATTAGATTAGCAGCTAGAGAAGATGTTGATATTCCAATCGAAGAACATTTAATAGTAGAGCTTTACTCAAAATAATAATGGTAAAAAGTAAAGAAAAAGATTTAATCAAAACTTTTAAAATTTTACTTAGTAAACCTGGGAAGGTTTTAAAAAGTTTGGGAAAAATATTCCTAAAATTTAGGAGGTAATAATGATAGAATTTGAAAAGCCAAATATTGAATGTCTAGAGGTCGATGATACAAATAATTATGCAAAATTTGTGTGTGAACCATTAGAGAGAGGTTATGGAGTAACAATAGGAAATTCTTTAAGAAGAATTTTACTTTCATCACTTCCAGGATGTAGTATAACAGGAGTAAAAATAGATGGTGTACTACATGAATTTTCTACCATACCAAACATTGTAGAAGATGTACCTGAAATTATTGTCAATCTAAAAAATGTTAGACTAAAATTTGATGAAAACGAAGAAAAAGTTTTAAGAATTGATGTTAAGGGTGAAGGAGAAGTTACAGCAGCAGATATCATCACAGATGGAACTGTTGAAGTCTTAAACCCAGAATTACATATAGCTACCATTTCTGAAGGTGGAAGCTTAAAAATGGAAATGACAGCAGATAAAGGAAGAGGATACAATTCTGCTGAAAAAAATAAAAAACCAAATCAAGATATATCAGTACTTCCAATTGATTCTATCTACACACCAGTAAAAAAAGTTAACTATCAAGTAGAAAATACTAGAGTAGGGCAAATGGTAGATTATGATAAATTAGTAATTGAAGTATGGACAGATGGAAGTTTAAAAGCACATGAAGCTTTAAGTTTAGCAGCAAAAGTAATGACAGGACATTTAGAATTATTTATTGATTTATCAGAAGCTACCAAAAATACGCAAGTTATGATTGAAAAGGAAGAATCAAAGAAAGAAAAAGTATTAGAAATGTCAATAGAAGAATTAGAATTATCTGTTAGATCTTTTAACTGTTTAAAAAGAGCAGGAATTGCTACTGTTGAAGACTTAACAAATAAATCTGAAACCGATATGATGAAAGTAAGAAATCTAGGTAAAAAATCATTTGATGAAGTAACAGCCAAATTGCGTTCATTAGGATTAGACTTTGCTTCAGAAGATGAGTAAACAAACAAGTTATAAAGGAAGGTGAAAAAATTGGCTACAAATAGAAAGTTAGGAAGAACTACAGACATAAGAATGGCAATGTTAAAAACTTTAACAACCGACTTAATCATGCATGGAAAAGTAGAAACCACATTAGCTAGAGCAAAAGAAGTAAAATCCATCGTAGACAGTATTATTTCATTAGCAATCAAAGAAAAAGACAACTTTGAAATGGTAGATGTTAAAGTAATAAAAGCCAAATTAGATGCAAAAGGAAACAAAGAAACAGAATTAGTAAAAAGCAAAAATGGTAAAGAATATTTGAAAGTAGTAAAAGAAGAAACTACTGAAAAAAGACAAAAAGACATGCCAAGCAGACTAAATGCTAGAAGAAAAATCATGAGAAAAGTAAATAAAGTAAAAGACAGCGAAGGAAAGAACATTGATTTACCATCAAAATTATTCAACGAAATAGCTCCAAAATATGCTGGTAAAAACGTAGGAGGATACACACGTATAATCAAAGCTGGACCTAGAAGAGGAGACGGAGCAGAAGTTGCAATCTTACAACTTATATAATTAATAAATGAAAATGAAGAAAAAATCCACCGATGAGGTGGTTTTTTTGTGGGCATGGTGTGTTTTGGGACAGGCACAACTTATCCATTTTGGTACTTTTTGGGACAGGTATAAAGTGTAAGCACAATTCGATAAAAAGAACATATAATAAGACCATAGGAGGCTAGAGAAGTGATGGAATTTATTTTAAATACTATCTTTTGGACACTTGCCATTTATGGTTTTTTTGAAATTATAAAAAGTATTGTAAACATATTTACTTATACTAATTTTCAATCAGATGGAATTTATATCATTATAGCAGTAAAAAATCAAGAAGAAAAAATAGAAGGTTTTTTACGTTCTAGTTTATTTAAGATACTATATGGAAAAGAAGATTACTTAAAAAATATCATAGTAGCAGATTTAAAGTCTGATGATAGAACAAAGGAAATAGCAAAGAAAATGGAAATAGAGTATGATTGTTTAAAAGTAACTACTTGGAAAGAATGTAAGGACATTATAGATAATGTTGATGAAAGTTAAAATTGTTTTGTGAATATCTAGTTAAGTTATTCCTAAGTATTTGTCTATCATTATTTTAACCTGTCCCAAAATATACCAAAATGGATAACTTGTACCTGTCCCAAAACATACCAAAATGGATAACTTGTGCCTGTCCCAAAACATACCAAAACATAGCACTTGAAAATAGCTTTTAATTATGATAAACTTGTAGATACAAAAAGGAGAAATGAATGGAAATTATAGGTCAAATAGTCGGAATTATATACAAAAATGAAATAAATAGTTATACGATAGCTGAATTTGAAACGGATGATGAGCCCATTACGGTGGTGGGCTATTTGCCTTTTATTAATGAGGGAGATACTTTAAAGGTGATTGGAAAGTTTGTAGAACATAAAGAGTATGGAAGACAGTTTAAGATAGATACTTTTGAAAAGATGATGCCTCAGACGTTGGGAGCTTTAGAGAAATATTTGGCGAATGGAAATATAAAGGGAATTGGTGAGGCATTGGCTAAAAGAATTGTCAAGAGATTTGGAGATGAAACGATTCATGTTTTTAAATATGAACCAAAAAGGTTAGCAGAAGTAAAAGGGATTTCAGAGAATAGAGCTATCGAAATGGCAGAGGATTTTGTGCAAAATTGGGAGGTATGGCAGATTGTAGGATTTTTGGAGAGGTTTGGAATTGGTGCTGAACATGCCAAAAAAGTATTTGATTTGTTGGGAACGAATGCTATTGAACAAATTGAAGCAAATCCTTATATATTAATAGATATAGCCAAAGGCGTGGATTTTAAACAGATTGATAGAATGGCACTTGATTTGGGAATTAATTATGATAATGAAAAAAGAGTGACAAGTGGTATTAAATATGGATTAATTAGAAGTACATACAATGGTCATACATGCGTATTAAAAGCTAATTTGATAGAATTTGTAATTCATCTTTTAGATGTAACAAGTGAAAAGGTAGAAGATGGATTGATTCATCTACATATGAAAAATGAGATTGTAATAGAAGATAGAAAAGAAGAAGAATATATTTATTTGAATTCTTTTTTTAATACAGAAGCAGAAATTGCAATTCGATTGAATCAATTACAAAAGGCCCAAAATAGTAAAAAAATAGAACAGGTTGAAACAGAATTGAAAAAAGTAGAAGAAATTTCAAGTATCGAATTATCAGAGAAACAAAAAGAAGCGGTAAAATTAGTGAATGATTATAATGTAACCATTATTACGGGTGGACCAGGTACAGGAAAAACTACGATTATAAAAACGATTATTGATATCTATGAACGAAAAAAGAAAAAGGTGGTTCTTTGTGCTCCAACAGGTAGGGCAGCGAAAAGAATGACAGAAACAACAGGAAAGGAAGCATCTACTTTACATCGATTATTGGAAATTGGAAAAATTGATGAGGATAGTTTATACAAAAACACATCTGATTATGAAGGGGCACCAATTGATGGTGATTTAATTATAGTAGATGAAATGTCAATGGTGGACATGTTTTTAATGAATTATTTGCTAAAATGTATTTATCAAGGTACAAAATTGATATTGGTAGGAGATGAAGACCAGCTGGCTTCTGTTGGACCAGGAAGTGTTTTAAAAGATTTAATTCATTCAGAACAAGTTCCAACTATTCATTTAGATAAAATTTTTAGACAAGCGGCTAAAAGTAAAATTATCTTGAATGCACATAGAGTGAATCAAGGAGAAGGTTTTTTGAGAAAAGGAGAAGACGATTCTGAAGAAACGAAGGAAGATTTCTTTTTTATTAAAGGAATGAGTCAAGAGAAAATGTTGATGGAAGTCATTTCGCTATGCACAGGAAGACTGAAAAATTATGGCGATTATGATTTCTTTCAAAACATACAAGTGTTGTCTCCAACTAAAAAAGGAATATTGGGAACAAAAGAATTAAATAAAGCGCTGCAAGAACAATTAAATCCAAATATTGATAATTTACCAGAAAAAGCAAGTATGGGTTCTATTTTTAGATCAGGTGACAGAGTTATGCAAATGAAGAATAATTATGACATCTATTGGGAAAAAGAGCTTTCTGGTAAAAAAGAGATGGGAAGTGGTATTTTTAATGGTGAAATAGGGACGGTTACTGCAATTAATGAAAGAGAAAAACAAGTGGAGATTCAATTTGATGATGAAAAAGTAGCTTGGTATGAATTTTCAGAGTTGGATCAAATTGAACATAGCTATGCTATAACGATTCACAAGTCACAACGGAAGTGAATTTGATGTGGTTATCATGGTAGTTCCACCAGCTGCACCAATGCTACTAACGAGAAATCTACTTTATACAGGAATAACAAGAGCTAAAAAGCTATTAGTTATGGTAGGAATGGAAAAAGTGGTAGAATTTATGATTCAAAATGTGGAGATAAAAAAGCGAAATACTGGTTTGGAATTTAAAATGAGGATGATAGAATAATAAAGAAAGTGAATGAAATTATATGAATAATAAGAAATATGTATATGAAGAAAAAATACCAACATCAGAAGAATATAATTATATGACAAAGGCAGTAGGATGGGGGACTAAAGAAAATGAAATAATAGAAATAGCTTTAAATAATTCTTTATATTCAATTTGTGCTTATGATGGTTCTAAAATGATTGGCTATGGAAGGATTATAGGAGATAAAACTATTTTTCTATATATACAAGATATAATGGTTCTTCCAGAATACCAATCACAAAGAATAGGAACCAATATCATGAAAAAAGTTTTAGAAAAAGTAGATAAATTTAAAAATATTAATCCTAATATAAAAGTATATTTAAGTGCAGTAAAGGGAAAAGAAAGTTTTTATAGAAAATTTGGTTTTATAAGTAGAAAAGAAGCTGGTCGAGGAGAAGCAATGATATTAAAATAAATCAAATATAACTAAAAAAGATAAAAAGTAATGTTTAAGAGGCCATGTTGTCAATTGAAAACGATAGAAAATATCTTTGGTTTACAGCATGGTCTGTGTATTAGCTGTTAATATGATAACTTTCACTTGTAAAAATTTGAAACTTGAATAATAAAGTATTGACTTAAAAATAGAAGCAAGGTATAATGTAAAACACAATAATTAATGTGAAATTATTTAATCTACAAAATTGAATCAAAAGGAGAAATCAAAATTTTAAATCAAATATTCAATCTAATTTACCCTCCAAGTTGCGGAATATGTGGAAAGTTTACAAAAGATTTTATATGCAAAAAATGTTATATTCAATTAGAAAAGCAAGCTGAATTTGGAATCGAAAAAAATCAAAATAACAATAATTATTTTCAAGAACATTTATATATCTTTGAATATCAGGGAATGATAAGAAAAATTATCTTAAATTATAAATTCAACGAAAAAGCCTATTTATACAAAACAATTGTAAATTTTCTATTAAAAAATAAAAAATTCTTTCCAATTATAAAATCTTATGATACAATAATACCAGTTCCAATCAGTAGTAAAAGAAGAAGAGAAAGAGGTTATAATCAAAGTGAGCTAATTGCTAGGGAAATAGCGAAAAGGCTGGAAATTGAGTATACCAAAGAATGTCTTTTTAAAACAAAAAATATAGTGGAACAAAGTAAATTAAAGAAAGAAGACAGACAAATAAATATACAAGGAGTTTATCAATTAAGAAACCCAGAAAAATTGGAAAACAAAAAAATATTATTAGTAGATGACATATATACAACAGGAAGTACAGTCAATGAATGTTGTAAAATTTTAGGACAAGCAAAACCTAAAAAAATAGGAGTGTTGACAATAGCGAAAGATTAGAAGAGGTTGCCATTGGTTTCCTAAGTTTATTTGGCAACTTATTACCTTTTTATAATTTGTAGCTTATAAAATTCTCCTATTAGTTGTCAAATAAACCTAAAATGAATAGCAACCAAATTCAACTTTTTTTGAAACAAGGAGGAGAAGATAAAATGGAAGATTTAGTAGAAAGCATATTAGACTATGTAAGATCCGATTATACCGATTATGCTATTATGATAAATGGAGAATGGGGTTCTGGAAAGACCCATTTTTGGAACAATAAAATCAGAAAGAAAATAGAGTCATTGCAATTAAATGGAAAAAGATATACAACCATTTATATGTCTTTATATGGAATATCAAATTTAGAAGAAATCAGTAAAAAGATATTTATTGAAACGACGCAATTAATGGACAAAAACTTAAGAAAATTTATGGATGCCAATGGACAAACTACCATTCCAGAATATGCCAAAACAGGAATCGACATGGCTAACTTTTTTGGTGTTACACAAAATGGAGACAGAGTAGATTATGGCGAATTTTTCTCAACAGATGATAAAGTTTTGTGTTTTGATGACTTAGAAAGAGCCAATGTAGATGTTATCGATATATTGGGATATATTAATAATTTCGTAGAACATGACCATATTAAAACTATTATTATTTGTAATGAAAAAGAACTTTCTACTAAATTAAAAAGTTCTAATCTTGAGATGAAAACTTTTATTGCTACTTATCTTTTAGACAAACAAGATGAATTAAATAAATCAGATAAGCCAATGGTTGAAAAAATTCAAGATAAGATAGAGCATGTTTTTGATAAAGCCAATGATTATGAAAGAATCAAAGAAAAATTAATTGGTGAAACTTTTGAATATGCGCCAAAGTTTGATTATATCATAAATGGAATCTTAATGAGATATGAAAATAATGCAGATTTAATCCGATTTTTAAGAGAAAATACGGGATTGATTATTTCTACTTTTCACAAAAGTGGAACGCGAAACTTGAGAATTTTAAAACATGCGTTAAATGATTTCAAAAAGATATATGAAATGGTAAATAAATCGTATCCAAATACCAATCATCGCGTGATGCAAACGATGTTAATATTTACGATAGCAATTTCATTTGAAATTAAAGCTGGTAAAATTACAAAAGACAAATTTGTAAACATTAAAGATAACGAAGAATACAAATCTATTTTAGTATCTTCCAGAATATTAATGGATAACAGACAATTTTATATTAAGGAATTTGATAACAACTATTATTACAATTTCAAATCAGAATATCGTTTCTTTAAATTTATAGAATATTATATTAGAACTCGTATTTTTGACATGAAATTATTTAAGGACAACATGGAAACGATTAGAAATACAGTTGATACAGAAAACTTGCCAGGATATAAAAGATTATTAACAGAAGAATATTGGAAAATTTCAGATGATCAATTTGTTGGAGTGATTCAAGAAGTAATAGATGATGTAAAAGAAGGAAAACTAACTTTAATTGATACCGTTAAATTATTTGCTTATTTTAGTTATTTTTCTAGGAAAGGGTTAATTGAATATGATTTGAAAACACTAAAAAGTGTGTTTTTCAATGGTATGAATATTGCTTCCTTAACTTCTGAATATTGTCCAAATCCAAAAGAAGAATTGGGTAAAATTGCGATTGAAGAAGTAGAAGAAGATATGGAAGATATTTTAAAACATTTTAATATGTTAAATGAACAATTACTAGATAAAATGTATAAAGAAAAAGCAGATGAAATTATGAAGTGTATTCCAATGAAGATGGAGCAATTTTACGAAAAATTTGATAAAGAATGTATGGATCTTCCTATTTTCAAATATTATGACCCATTCCAATTATTCCAAAGAATTTCTTGTGCTAGCAATGAAGATATTGTGTTAATCAAAGAAAAATTGACAGATAGAGCCAATCGTTATACTAAGCAAATTGAACCTGAAATGAAAAATATGAAACAATTAAAACAAATTATTGATGATTATTTAAAAGGAAAAGAGCCAACCATCAAAATTGTTATGTTAAAAGAATTTTCAAAAGATATGGGTTACATTTTAGATAAATATAAAATAAGTTTTTTACCGAAAAGAGAAGAAAAAGTAATGGAAGAAGAGGAAGAATAAAGAATTAACTATAAATTTATAAAATTTGTAATTTTTTATTTTGAATGTATAATTTTTTCCTTATTTGTCATAATAAAATTATAAACAAAATTATGACGAGGAGGAAAATTATGAAAGCAACTGGAGTTGTAAGAAGAATAGATGATTTGGGAAGAGTTGTTATTCCAAAAGAAATAAGAAAAACATTGAGAATTAAAGAAGGAGATCCATTAGAGATATTCACTGATAGAGAAGGGCAAGTGATATTAAAAAAATATTCTCCTATTGGAGAGCTTTCAGAATTTGCAGCAGGTTATGCAGAAACCTTATCTAAAACAACAGGTCATATTGCTTGTATAACAGATAAAGATACCATTATAGCTGTATCAGGAGGTTCTAAAAAAGAATTTTTAGAGCAAGATATTAGTACAGAGTTGGAACAATTAATGGAGGACAAAGAAATTTATACAAGTACAGAGAATAGCGATATAGCCATGCCAATTACAAAAAATGATAATCAAGAAAGAAAAAATAATGCACAAGTAGTTTATCCAATTGTTTCGAATGGAGATACTATAGGTACACTTATCTTGATGGCAAAAGAACCAAATGGTAAGATGAATGATGTAGAAAAAAAGGTTGCTCAATCCGCCGCAACATTCTTGGGTACACAAATGGATATATAAGGTAGTAAAAAAACAAGCTAATTTTTTAAGTTGTACTTCAAAAAACTAACTTGTTTTTTTATGATTTTTTAGGATTGTTTTTTCATTGGATAATCCAATTAAATAATCAACAGAAATGTTATAATATTTAGCTAAAGTGATTAAATGTTGAATAGGAATGGTTCTTTTTCCACTTTCATATTCAGAATAGTATTGTTGGGAGATTCCTAATAGATTAGCAATATCTTTTTGGTATTTGTCATGATCTTCTCTTAAGTCTTTGATTCTTTTAAATTTCATAGTAACCTCCCATTCAATATAACTAGATAACTCAACTTATTAGATGATACTTATAAGTATAAATAGTACAAATTATTTAATCATTTTAATTGTAACAAAAAATTACAACATACTAAAAGAATACATAAAAAGTCATGTATTCTTGCAAAAATATTACGAAAATATTACTTTTGTATGAAAAACCATAGTTTATATTGAAATCCAATCATTGGTAAGTTATAATCAAAACAACACATAATAAATTATGTATTGTAAAAGGAGGAGAAAAATGAATAAAAGAAAGAAAACAAGTTTAAAGGATGTACAAGGTATCACTTTGATTGCCTTAGTAATTACAATTATTGTTCTATTGATTTTAGCTGCTGTAAGTATTGCGACATTAACGGGTGAAAATGGAATTTTGACAAAGGCAAAAATAGCAAAAGAAGAAACAGAGAAAGCAGCAGCAGTTGAGAAAGTGAAAGTAGAAGTAATGGGAAGCTTTGATAAAAGTGGAAATTTGAATTTAGACGAATTAAAAGAAAATTTACAAAAGGTAGATGGTCTTCAAGGTGAGGTAGCTGGAAATGAATTTCCTATAACCGTGACAGTAGATGGGCAACAAATTACAGTACAAAAAGATGGAACAGTAGAAAATCAAGGAAATAATCCACCAACTTTTAATCCAGAAACATTAACGATAGGAACGGCTATTAATACAAGTAACTATGGACGTAAAGTAAACGGATATAATGTTACAACAGATGAATTTACAAGTGGAGTATGGAGACTATTTTACCAAGATAACAACTATACGTATTTAATAGCAGATGATCCAATAGGTAGTTATGATAAAAATGAACATCATGAGGAATATAAAACAAAAGGTGTAAGTACAGTAGGAAAGAAATTAAATTCGATGGTTGTGGATGCATTTAGTGACACTTCTACAGAAAACGTAACATTTCCGGCTTTTCTAACAGATACTAATTATTGGAGCAATTATGCGGTAGGGGATGGAGCTGTTTTTGCAATAGGAAGCCCTACAGTAGAATTATTGGCAGCATCTTATAATAGTACAGTTGGTAAGTCTAACCCAATTACATTTGAGTTAGAGTGGAATGCCTATAATTTAGGGGGATATAAATGTACTCAACCAGGAGGAAAAATTAATACAGAAGATAATCATGGAATCTACAATAAAAGTGGTACAAGTGATTGTTGGCTTGCATCTCCAAGTCCCCAAATGAATGGAGGAGGGCAACCCAATGCAATTCTTCTTAGAGATGGTATTTTGACAGGTGATTATGGTTCTCACCCTATTAGACCTGTTGTTTGTATTCATACTTCAGTATTTAACAGTAAATATCAATTAGCGAATGAATAATTCATAGTAGATAGGATATAAAAGAATAAGGGAAATCAAGAAAATAGCAATGTTTTCTTGATTTTTTCTAGCTTTTGAGATATAATTTTGAGCAGAAAATAAAATAAAAGGAGACAAAACATGAAAGCAATTGAAATCAGAAATAAATACCTAAATTTTTTCAAAAAACATGGACATGCCGTTATACCATCAGCACCATTAATACCAGAGAATGATCCATCTGTATTATTTACGACAGCTGGTATGCAACCATTAGTGCCATATTTATTAGGAGAAAAACATCCAGAAGGAACTAGATTAACCGATTATCAAAAATGTGTTAGAACCAATGATATAGAAGAAGTAGGAGACAACCGTCACTTAACTTATTTTGAGATGTTAGGAAATTGGTCACTAGGGGACTATTTCAAAGAAGAATCCATTAGCATGAGTTATGAATTTTTGACCAAAGAATTAGGAATCCCAGCAGAAAAACTATCGGTTACTTGTTTTGGAGGAGATGCAGATTGTTCCAAAGATACGGAATCAGCAGAAATTTGGAAAAAAGTTGGGATACCAGAAGAAAGAATCTATTTTTATGGAAAAGATGACAACTGGTGGATAGCAGGAGAAGAAGGACCCTGTGGACCAGACACAGAAATGTTTTATGATACAGGAAAGCCAGCTTGTGGACCAAATTGTGAGCCATCTTGTGATTGTGGAAAATACGTTGAAATTTGGAACAATGTATTTATGGAATATTTTAAAGACAAAAATGGTTATTCGAAATTAGCGAAAAAGAATGTAGATACTGGACTAGGGTTAGAAAGAATGACAATGCTATTACAAGGAAAAGAAACACCTTTTGATACAGAATTATTTTTACCAATCATGGAAAAGCTAAAACAACTTCAAAAAGTAGACTATATAGAAAGTAGAAGAATTATAGCAGAGCATTTACGTTCTAGTATGATGATAATAGCAGATGGAGGAAAACCAAGTAACTTAGATAGAGGATATGTTTTAAGAAGACTGATCAGAAGAATGATAAGACATCTAAACAAATTACAAATTAATTTAGAAGAACTATCCACACTTATAGAAATCAATGTGGAAAACTTAAAAGAAATGTATCCAGATTTAGAAAAGAAAAAAGACATGATAAAAACTGTAATACTAGAAGAAAAAGACAAATTTGTAAAAACGTTAACACATGGAGAAAGAGAATTTGAAAAAGAAATTAAAAAATTAGGGGAAGCAGGAAGTAAAAAAATTCCTGGACAGATTGTGTTTAAATTATATGATACCTATGGTTTTCCACCAGAAGTAACCAAAGAATTAGCAACCGAACATGGGTATGAAGTTGATAGCAAAGAATTTGAGGAATTATTTAAAAAACATCAAGAAAAGTCCAGAATGGGTGCAGAACAAAAATTTAAAGGTGGACTAGCAGAGCAAACAGAAGAAACGATTGCTTATCATACAGCTACCCATTTATTAAATGCCGCATTAAAACAAATCATAGGAAAAGACGCCCATCAAAGAGGTTCTAATATCACGGTAGATAGAATGAGATTTGACTTTAACTGTGACCATAAATTAACCGATGAAGAGAAAAAAGCAATTGAGGATTTAGTCAATCAATGGATACAAGAAGGACTAGAAGTAACTAAACAAGAAATGAAAAAAGAAGAAGCGATACAATCTGGGGCAGAATGTATGTTTATTGAAAAATATCCAGACATTGTAACTGTATATAGTATTGGGACAGTATCGAAAGAATTATGTGGTGGACCACATGTTAAAAACACGAAAGAATTAGGAACTTTCAAAATTAAAAAAGAAGAATCTAGTTCTTCTGGTATTAGAAGAATCAAGGCGGTTTTAATAAAATAAAGGTTGTCAAAAATGTCAAAGTGCCAAAGGGGACGGATCTTTTTGGCACAATCTAATTAGAAAGATAGCAAGAGTTGCCATTTAAATTTAGAAAACCATTGGCAACTAGAGAAAGGAAGAAAAATGGAAGATTGTTTATTTTGTAAAATTATAAAAGGAGAAATACCAGCTAACAAAGTTTATGAAGACGAAGAAATTTTAGCTTTTTATGATATCAACCCAGCGGCACCGATTCATATTTTAGTGATACCTAAAAAACATATTACCTCTTTAGCTCATTTAGAAAAAGAAGATGAAGCATTAGTGGGAAAAATCTATGGAGTAATTAACCAAATTGCAGAAGAAAAAGACTTTAAGAAAGATGGTTATCGTGTGATTGTGAATTGTGGTAAAAATGGGGGACAAGAGATTATGCACTTACATTTCCATATACTAGGTGGAAAACAATTAGGAGAAAAAATTGTCTAAAAAAGTACACTTTTAGGAAGATATATGTTATAATAAATACAGAGGAAAGAAAAATAGAAAGATACGGAGGTAAAGAATATGTTTGATAGTAAATATAGTAAAGTATTAACAGTAATATTAGTTATGGTAATTGTTGCCATTGTTGGATTACTTGGATTTCTAGGTTATGAGTATTATCAAAATTATATTGTCACAAAAGACACAGCGGATTTTGTTGACAATTTTCAAGGTGATGTAACAGATGGAGAAGCAACAGCTGACAACGATACTGAAAATGGAGATACGACGAACCCATTTGATCAAATAAAAGATGCACAAACAGGGGGAGCATCATCTCAAAAGAAGACATATAAAGGATTTGGCGTTTTAGGAACAATGGAAATACCAGCTACTAATTTTAAATATCCAGTACTAGAGAAAGTAACCAAAAAATCCATTGAAACAGCAGTAGCCTTTTTATATGGAACCGGTTTAAACGAAGAAGGAAACAGTGTAATTATTGGGCATAATTATAGAAATGGATTATTTTTTTCCAATAACAAAAAGTTAAACATTGGAGATAAAATTTTTATAACGGATAATGATGGAAATAAATTGACATATACCATTTATAATAAATTTGAAACAACACCAGAAGATACATCTTTTTATCAAAGAGATACAGGAGGAAAGCCAGAAGTTACCTTATCAACTTGTACAGATGATAGTAGTGCTAGATTAATTATATGTGCGAAAGCAGAATAGATTTAATTATTTGAAAAGTATTGAATTTTTATAATTAAGCAAAAGCTTTTTATAAGTAGAATACAAAAAATAAAAGGAATTTTTAAAATTCCTTTATTTTTTTATTTAAATTGTATATAATAAAAAGCGGATTAACGAATTCTAAAAAACAAAGTTTTTAAGAATTTGTAACATTCGCATAATTATCTTCTACGGAAAGTTTCTCCTTTTAGTCGAACTTTCCTAGAATATAAAAAACAAAAATAAGAGGTGGACAAGATGGATAAAAAACAGGCAAAAGAAAAAATAGAACAATTAAGGCAACAAGTAGAATATCATGCTAAAAAATACTATGATGATGATAAACCTGAAATATCAGATTTTGAATATGATATGTTAATGGTAGAATTAAGAAATTTAGAAAAAGAATTTCCAGAATTTCAATCCAGAGATTCTTTAACGCAAAAAGTAGGTGGAAATGTAAAAGAAGGATTTCAAAAAGTAACCCATGAAGTACCATTGCAAAGTTTACAAGATGTATTTAGTATAGAAGAAGTCAAAGAATATATTATGAAAATAGAGCAAAAAGCAGAAGAAAATCAAATAGAGCAAGTAATGTATGTGGTTGAGACTAAAATTGACGGATTATCAGCAGCTTTAGAATATAAAGAAGGGGAATTCATAAGAGGAGCCACAAGAGGAAATGGAATGGTTGGGGAAGATGTCACAGAAAATCTAAAAACAATAAAAACGATTCCAATGAAGTTAAAAGATAAAATTGATATAACTGTTAGAGGAGAAGTATTTATAGCAAAAGATGATTTTGAAAAAATGAATCAGGAAAGAGAAGAAAAGGAAGAAGAATTATTTGCTAATAGCAGAAATGCAGCGGCTGGATCTTTAAGACAGTTAGATAGTAAAATAACAGAAAAAAGACCATTGGATATTTATATTTTTAATGTACAAAAAATAGAAGGGAAAAAATTTAATTCTCATTATGAAGAATTAGAATATTTAAGTCAGTTAGGGTTTAATGTTAATCCAATCCGTATTTATTGTAAAAGCATTGAGGAGATAGAAGAAGCGATTGTAAAAATTGGAGAAGAAAGAGAAAACTTATCTTTTGGAATTGATGGAGCAGTTGTAAAAGTAGATGATTTAAAATTTAGAGAAATATTAGGAACAACAGCGAAAACACCAAGATGGGCAGTAGCTTATAAATATCCACCAGAAAAGAAAGAAACCAAATTAAAAGAAATCATATGTCAAGTAGGAAGAACAGGGGTCATTACGCCAATGGCTATATTAGAGCCAGTGAAAGTAGCAGGTTCAACGATTTCTAAAACTACTTTACACAATGAGGACTTTATCAAAGAAAAACAATTGAAGATTGGCGATACAGTTGTCATACAAAAAGCAGGGGATGTTATACCAGAAATTGTCGAAGTGAAAAAAGACAAAAGAACAGGAAAAGAAGTCGAATTTGAAATGCCAAAAGTATGTCCAGTATGTGGAGCACAAGCAGTTAGAGAAGAAGGAGAAGCTGCTGTGCGATGCACAGGAATAGAATGCCCTGCTAAGCTATTTAGAAATTTAGTACATTTTGTATCAAGAGAAGCTATGAATATAGATGGATTAGGAGAAAATATTATACAACAGTTATTAGATAATGGCTTGATAAAAAATATTGCAGATATTTATACTTTACAATTAGAAGATATTGCATCCTTAAAAAAGAATGGAAAAAAATTTGCTCAAAATTTAATGGATAGTATTAATAAGAGCAAAGAAAATGATTTGTACCGATTGATTACAGCTTTAGGAATACGTCATGTGGGGACAAAAGCTTCTAAATTATTAGCGAGAAAATATAAAAATATAGATAGCTTAATGGAAGCCGAATTAGAAGATTTGAGTGCAATCAATGATATAGGACCAATTGTAGCAAATAGTATTACAGAATTTTTTAGTCAGGAACAAACTAAAGATTTAATCCAAAAATTAAAAACAGCAGGCGTGAATAGGCAAGCAAAAGAGGAGGAAAATATCGATTATCGTTTTGAGGGAAAAACATTTGTCTTGACAGGAACATTAGAAGAATACACAAGGGGAGAAGCTAGTAATTTGATTGAAAAATTTGGTGGAAAAACCTCAAGTACTGTATCGAAAAAAACAGATTATGTATTGGCTGGAGAAGAAGCGGGAAGCAAATTAACTAAAGCTCAAAGTTTAGGTGTTACCATTTTGACAGAGGCCGAATTTAAAGAGATGATCCGCTAAGAAGATAACTGATTTTTGATGGCGAGTTTGGGACAGCTACAAACTAACCGTCAAAAATAACATTATAGTATGAATTGAAATGGCAAGTTTGTACTTGATTCATATTAACCAAAAAGGAGGAACAATGGAAGATTATACGTTTGAAAAAATGTGGGAAGATTTAAGGAATGGATACCAAATTTATTATACCTATGTGGGAAATCGCTATTTACTTTTTAAGACAGCGGAAAATTGTTATACACAAAAATTACTTTCTGATCATAAGAAAAATCCACAACCTAAAATGTTGATGTTAACTTTAAAGAGAGTGAAGGAAATGTACCCGAATATGGAGGATATTGAATATAAGGTAGGAACATCAGAAATAGAAAACTTGTAAGTATTGATATGAGCGAGTTCGACAAAAACAATAAAAATATAGAATTTTATAAAAAACTTGAAAAAACGACCAATTTTATAAAAATAGTAAAAAATCATAGCCTAACTGGTAGGTAGGGAATATGTCCATTGACATAGCAAAAATAAGAAATTTAATATGCCGATTACAGGAAATAGAGTGTTATAAAAATAGCACTTTATTTTT
>CAOJRU010000024.1 GCA_948442365.1 uncultured Clostridium sp. | reverse complement strand
TGCCAAAAAGGTCCGTCCCCAGTGGCACACTTCCCCAGTCGCACATTGGCAAAACAAAAAAGTAGAAGATTTCTCCTCTACTTTTTCGTTATGATTTTGTACTTATTAAAGTACTTTCTTTTTGATTATAACAACTCCTGCTCCTAACATAAGTAGTGCTGTTGTTCCAAGTACAATAGGGATGATATAATTTTGATTTTCACCAGTTGCTGGTGTAACAATGGTTGTTTCTGCCATACTATCATCTACTTCATGTGATCCTAATCCAGGTACATAGTTACCTGGTATAGGTTCTGGTTTACGACCACCTGGTCTATCTATTTTTATGATTTCTGTTTCATTGTCTAGTGAAATCTCATCTGTTGTTGACAATACTTTAGAAACATTTAATGTTACTTCTGCTTGACTTTCTTCTTTATTCTTTATTTTTAGTCCATCTTTTATAGCTGGTTCTAATGCTTCGCCTTTTAATTTTTCTGTATAAAGAATCCATTTTTCCCCTATATCAGATCCTATTACTTCTGCTGATACTAAATTTTCTGTTTGAAGTTGCTCTTTTGTTTTAATTTCCCAATCTGGATTATTATTCTTATTGAATGACCAATCTTTGTCTAAGTAGTCAATAATAGATGTTGGTGTCATGGTGATAGGTTTTCCTTCAACAGTTCCATAGTGATAGAATTTATCAGATAAGTAATCTAATTCACTGTTATTGGTTGCTGTAATGATATAACCTACTTCTAAAGTGGTTCCTTGAATTAGCTCATTATCTAGTTCTAGTCTAATAAATCCATTACTTGGTGTTATATTAGGATCTGGTTTCATATACGTAATGCTATTTTGCTCTCCTGTTACATTTCCGTCTTCATCAATTTGTAAGTCTACAATTACATTTCCATTTGCTAATGTTACTTTTAAGGTTCCAACTCTTTTATTTAAGGTCATCTCTTGTTTTGCTCTTTCTACAATTCCAAAGTCTATATTATTAACAAAATAGTCTTCTGGTACGAAAATGTCTCCGTCTGTTATCGTTGTTAGAGGTGGTGTTGTTCCTTTTTTATCGTTTTCATCATCAGTTGCATCATCAGCTTTTTCAATACCCATTCTCATCATTGGAGTTGTAGCATCCATTTCATGTCTTGTTATGGTCGCTTCCTTATGGGTAACTTCTTTTATTTCTTCATCAATTTGAATTCTTGAACCATTTGGAGCAATACGATCCTCATTATAATTGTCCATCGCATCACTGTATCTAGTGCCTTCTTTTTTGTGCCAATTTAAGTCATTTTGTCTGTTTGGATCTTGATAGATAGTTGATTTATAGTCTTGTACCGTATAGGTTTTATCACCCCATGTATAGGTTAAGGTATACTCACCTGGAATATAGTTTGTAATAGTAAACTCACCTTTACTAGCTTCCTTATCGTCTGTTGTAGTTGTATAAACTTCTCCTATTTCTCCGTTCTCTTTGTGTTCTGTAAGGGTAACTTTTACTCCTGAAATACCTTCTTCTTTTTCATCTTTATCTTCATCATAACTTCCGTTACCTTTACGAATTTTTCCTGTCATAATACCGTTTGCATTTTGTCCCTCTTCTGGAATAACATCATCTTTAAATACTTTACCCGTAATTTGTCTTTCAGCGGCTAATTCTAATCTCAATCCTGGTGCTCTACACGTATCATCTTCATAGGTATTATTATCTCCTGGTACGGTATTTCCTGGATTAGAATCTACGTCAATTCCTGCATAAATTTGACCATTTTTATCATAAGTTGAGTAAGAATTAACTTCTGTTATGTTTAATAAACTGTCCTTCTCATCTAAAGCTTTTCTAATAGCCTCTCTATTTAGTGCAAATTGTATATAGATACTTTTTGTTTTTCCTTGTTCTATTCTGGCGTTGTCTGTGTTGTTTGTTATGATTGCTTTTTTATAACCATTATTGTTATAATCACTAACACTAACATTTCCTACCAATTTTTCTTTTTCTAAGTGGGCAATATCACCATTTGGATTTCCTGTTTTTTCATCTAATTTGGTTCCAACATTTACGATTTCATAATTACTATCAAAATAATCTACCAAACTATTAACTTGTGTATATAAACTGCTTGCTGGTGTTTCATTTCCCATTTTGATTTCATAAGTTATATAGGCTTTTAGCTCTTTGCTTCTATCCTCTTCGTTAGTATAGGCAATGTCTGATTTATATACTGGTCTTGAATAAGTCATTGTATTATATCTATTTTCAAATCCAAATTTAACTCCTACATTGAAGCCATCTCCATATTCTCCTGCATTTAAGAATCTGTTTCTATATAAATAAGTGTGCTCATAACCATTAATCGTTAATCTTATATTTTCAATGTCTTGGTCTAATGCAATGTCTGGTTGTGCTCTTTTCTTTAATCCTAAGTTAATGTATTTGATTTCTTCTGTTCCTTCTCCAAGTCGATTATATTCATTTTGAAGACTAAATTTAGCATCCATTGTTTGAGCTGTTATACTAAAGAATTCTCCTTTTGGCGTTAAGGTTACTACATCTTTTGTCTCTGTATATTGTGCATGATTGATAAATTCTGCTGTGTGTTCTTCTTTATTAATTTGATATGTTAGATTATTATGTTTTACATTTCCTTCCGCATCTCTCGTAAATCCAGTATCGCTAGTTCTTCCTTCTACGCTACTAAAATTCTTGTTAAATTCTTCTCGACTCATGTCTTTTCTACTAAATTCACTGTCATCTTTTTCCTCTTTTGCTTTTTCTGCTGCTTTGGAGCCAGAATTTTTTGTAATTGCTGGCGTTACACTTGTATAAGTTAATCCATCGTATTCAAATTCGATATAATAATCGGCTAAGTTGTCTATCAATACATCTTCAAATAAGTATTCACCATGTCCATTATTACCTGCATCTTTATATCTATTTAATGCCGATGTTTTTGTCTCCATTGGTTGACCATCTTTGTTTTTTGCAATTTCTCCTGTTTCTATTTCTTTTACTCGTACTGTAATGCCATCAAATAATCTATCATTTACGTCTATTAAATTACCTTTGTCATCTTTGTCATCTTTATAAAGTTCATTCGTTGTATTGTTTTCTTTTTTCAAATAAGATATATCATCCCATACATAGCCAGAAAGTTTAACATATTTTAGTGTATTTGGAATTTTCCAAGTATTGTTTTTATTAGGACCAATTTTGATTTCTAAACTGTCTGCTTCTATTTCATAACCATAATTCGGATTTTTGGTCTCATAAGCAACATAGGTTCCTGGTAATAAACCTTTAATAATAATTTTTCCTTTATTTTTTCCTGTACTTTTGGTTATAAATTCGGTTTGTCCTTTTTTGTTTTTATTTTCTTCTTTTTTGTAATCTACATAATTCACATAAGATATGTTACCTTTACTATCTTTTCTTACATATTTACCTGTTTCTTTATGTTGAATATAGAAACCTACTCCACCTAGTTTTATACTTTCATCTTTCTCATTTACTTTAACTATTGTTAAATTTACTGGTATTTTTATATTATAATTAAATGGTGTTGAAATATCTAGGGGTTCTTCTGATGGTTCTCTTATGATTAGGTTTTGCTTATAACCTGCTTTAGCTTCTAAAAACCATAGATTAACTGTTTTCACATTCATAGAAGCCTCTGCATTAATAGTAGTAATTTCCTTAAGGTCTGGCTTTCCTGGCAAAGATACATAAAAGTCTTTTCCTGATTGAATTTCATTAGCTTCATACCAATATTCATCATTTCCATTAAAACTACTATACAAAACGCCAGTAATTGCTTTCTTATCCTGATCATTTACTGTTACATTTTTCATATTTCCAGGAAAAGTCCAGTTAAATGGTCCTACCCTAACATAAAATTTATTATCTTTTTTATAAGAACTTATTTTGATTTTTGATTTGTCTGTATTATCTGTAATTTTATCAGTTGTACTTGTTAAACTATTTGCATAATTATCTGATTCTGCATCTAATGGACTTGCTGAACCTGTTTTATCACTTGCAAAACCTAGATATAGTCCAGCATGATGTTGTCCCACTTGGTTCATCCAAGTATACATGTTATTCCATATAGAATTTGCTACTGGTCCATCACTTTTAACTGGTCCATTATCAGCTGATAAAATATAAGCTAATTTAGCATTATACCAACTATTTTGTACATATCCTGTATGATCCGTTGATTCATTTCCTTTTATTTTTACATTTGAAATAATGGTATAATCATTACTATAAGTTAACTTTTGCGTATATTCCACACAATAAATATTTCCATCATCTCTATAGGTAGTATAAGGTATATTTAACGCTTGTCCTACAAAATATGCATTTGCTGTCGTATACAATCCTATCCATGCCATAATTCCAATAATTACACTAACTATTATCTTTTTTATTTGATTCATTTTTCTACCTCCTCTCTTTCTTATTCTTTCTCTTCTTTATTTTTCTTTTTTATCATAACTACTGCTATTGTTCCAAGTAAAGCAACAATTACAATACCTACTGTTACATAAACTACGCCACCAGTTCTAATACTTAATAATACTTCTGCTGAACCCATGTCATTTTCTCCTTTTACCCTGTTTCCTGGTGTTGAATTACTATCGGCTATTCCTAACTCATTGTAATCTTCTGCAATTTCTGCTATGTTTGGTATTAATCCTGTATTATTTTCAGTCATTGATTTGGTTAATGTTAAAGTAATTGTTTTGCTTTCTCCTGCTTTTATTTTTTCATTGGCTAAACTGTTTGTATATAATGTATCTCCTACTTGATACCAATCTTTGTTTAATTCAGAACTGAATTTCAAATCAGAAGTTGCATAGTCAGCTATCTTTTTAGCATAGCCATCTACTTCTCCATTGTTTGTTACTTGAATTTGATATTCAACTAAAACGGTTGAACCATTGATGGTCTTAGCATCTAGTTCCACTTTTGCCATAGTTTCCTTGTTATATTCTCTAACAGTTGTTCCTTTTGCATTTTGAATTAATATTTTGCTTACATATTTGTCTAATTTTAAGTCAAAGTTTTCTAATTTGATAAAACCAATATTAATATTAGAAATATCATAATCTTGTAGTTCTATCACATCAGTAGAAGCAACTTGTTTTCTTTCATTTTCAATTAACAATTCATTTACAACTGCATTTGAATTTTCTGTTTCTGATACGCCATCTACTTTATATTTAGTTAAGGCATATTGTGTATCATCATAATCAAATACAACAATATATTTACCATTTCCTATTTGATCTAATACATAAATTCCGTTTTCATTGGTTGTTGCCTCTAAAATTTGTCCATTTGCTTCTTTTACAAAACGATTGGTTTGTGTATTCAATAAACGTACTTTAATATCTTTTAGTAGTTTTTCCCCTTGTTCTTTTTGTCCATTGGCATTTTCATCATACCATGCCACACCAGTAATAATATGTTCTCCATTTGCTATGTCTTGGTTGTTTGGATCGTCATCCTCATCGTTTTCATTTGGCTTTTCTGGTTGACTATTTTCATTGGCTTGAAGAATATGGCTAACTTCTGCTGTTGTTGCTATTTTTTCACCATACAATTCTGCATAAGCAATATTGGTAATGGCTTCTGCTCTGTCTCTTGCTTCTGAATAATTTACCACTGCTTCTATTTTTACAGTTGTTGTTTCATTTTCAGCAATTTTGATTGGTAATATAAGATCGTTTCCTTCTATTTTTTCCACATTTTCCCCATCTTGTGTTACTTTTTGAATGGTCAATTGTGCTGGAATAGTATCTTTTAATTGAATTCCGGTTGTGTCCGCATTTGTTTTATTTTTCAATGCAATGGTATATTCGATTACATCTCCTGATTTTAAACTTTGGTCTTGTGTATTGGCTGTCATCGAAATTCCAACATCTATCTTTTTCACGTCTTCTTGCCAACCATTAGATGGATATTGTTCTTGTCCATTTTTTGCTGTAACAGAGAAGTTAATGCCTTCTTCAGCATCTTTAATAAACAAGTTATAACTTAAAACTTTCGTTTCTCCTACTTCTAATGTTCCTATATTCACTTCTTTAGCATAGGATACTATTTCAGATTTAAGATTGTCCTCACTAGGTGTCACACTTCCTTCTGTTTCACCCGTTTTCTCTTCTGTATTATTTGGTGAATAAACGTTTCCATCTTCTTTTTCCATACCTGTGTATAAAGTTAATAATTTTACTTCTAAGTTTTCTGGTAAATTCGTTTGTATTTTAACATTTTCTTGTTTTTCACCAGAAATATTTTCTATAATAGCAAAATATTGTACCACTCCATTAGTATATAATTCTACATTTCTATCCGTTATACGTTTTACACTTAGTCGTAAATTACCTTTTGCTGTTGTTGTTTTCATCTCATCTGATTGTTTGGTAACATCTCCATATTTGATTTGTGCCATATTACTTAAAGTAGTTCCTTCTGCTACTTGGTTATTCACTCTTACTTCATAGCTTACATATTTAACTTCTCCTACTTTTAAATCTATGGTATCTTCATAAGTTTTATCGTCTAATTCTTGATAATAAGAAGCTCCTGTGTATTCATAATTTTCTTCTGGTACCACTCTTGTTGTTCCTTCTGGCACTTTTCCTCTTACTTCAATATTTTCAACATCTTCTGAACCAGTGTTAGATACTTCTATTCTATATTGAATGACTTCTCCATTTTTTACAGGTCCACTAATTTCTTTTCCTCCTGATGTAGCCATCAATTTAGTTTCAACTTTTGGTCCAATACCTGTTTTCATTTCTATGTTAGTAGAAGCTAATTCACTTTCTACTTGTGTTTTACTACTAGCATATTTTACTTTATATTCTGTCGCCGCTGTTTGATTATAATCTAAGTTAGCTGGTATGCCATAGGTATACCCACCTTGTATGCTATTTCCACTTTCTAATGCATCTACAGCAATTAAATATTTACTTACTTTACTATTATCTGTTATGGTTTCTGACCATCCATTTTCTGGGTTTTCTATTTCATCGGTTGCCTTCTCATTTTCAGAATAATAAATTTTTGCTCCTTCTATTCCTTGTAAAGTAATTCCTTCTAATATTTCAATTTCCATATTGTTGTTGCTATCATTGGTTGGGAAATCTCCTAAAATTCTTGCATTTTCAATAGTTTCTTCTTTATTATTAATGACTTCTATTTGTGCTTCTAGTTGTTTTCCTTCGGTTCCTCTTTGCATTAGCACTTGTTTATTTTCTTCTTCTCCTAATGTCTCAATTCCTAAGTCTTGTACACTATAAACCGTTGTTATATCGGTTGGCGCTACAATTTTGATTGGTTTTGTAATATTTCCAACTTCTTCATTTCGATATGTCATTGAAATTTCTTGTTCACTGGTTGCTGTTCTACGATTTACATCTATGGTTGTATTCATTACAATGGTAGCACCTTCTATGCTTCCTTCTTTATATTGTGTTTGCTCTCCTTCTAATCCTATGTATATGGTTCTTCCATTGACAGAATAGTCTCTAACTTTTAATTCGTTTTCATATAAAATGTCTATACTATTGATTTCAATATTTTCTACTTGTTCTGGTAATTCAATTTGTATTTCTGGATTTTTATATAAATCATATTTTTCATTATTGGATGTTAAAACTGCTTTTATTTCCACATGATTGCTTACAACTGTAGATAAACTTTCCTTATTTACTTCTAATGTTGCTTTTGTAGTGGAATCTTCTAATTGCATGGTTGTTTCTACATTTTTTTCATTAGCTACTACGGTATTTCTTATTTCACTAGCTGCTTTTACGATTTCACTATTTCCATTGGTACAAATTGTTTTTGTATGTTTGAAGGTTAAAGTTCCTTCTTTTATTGGTGTTGTTGCTTGAAGATAAATACTTGTAACATTTTTCCCTTCATAATCCACTACTATATTTCCTTCTGCATCTACTGGTGTTTCACTTGTAATGGTATCCATTATATTTTTATCTTGATTATAAATGGTTATATTTCCATTTTCTCCAAAAATTTTATCAAATTGTTCTTTTGAAAGTAATGTCTTGTTATAAATAACATTGGCATCCGCTTGCTCTTCTCCCATAACATATCTGCTATTTTCTTCTGTTAATTCAATTTCTGGTAAAGCTTTTGCATAATTAACTCTCACTTGTGTGGTACTTTGGTATTGTCTGTCAATTCCTGCATTTAGTTTTCCTTTATAAATCTTTTCTTCTGCATTGTTTGCTTGTATTTCTAAGATAGAATCTATTTCTTCTTCTCCTAATGTAAGACGGTTCTCTGCTTCTACTTCTTTGCCATTATATAAGGTGACTTTTTCATACGCATGGATGGAAGTGTTCTTGATTTCTACTTCTTTATCATAAACACATGTTAAAATAACCTCTTCTGTCCCTTGTGCTTTCCAGATTGCCTTTCCTTTTTCGTTTAATTCATTTTTTAAGGTTAATTCTACATTGGTTCCATCGTATTGATAATCTAGGTTTGTCATGCTGTTTAAGTATTCTATTTTTTCTATCTCTGGTTGTTTTCCATTTATGGTTGGTATGGCTATTTTAGAATAAATTGCTTGCATTGGATAGTTGTTTTGTTTTAATCCCATATGATAAGCAAATTGAAGAATTCTTTTTTCTTGTCCATCTATTTCTACTATTTTATTGGTAATTACTTTGATTTCATTTTGTATGTTCTCTGGTGTATTATTTTCTATTAGTTTTAAGGTTACATCTCTATTGGCTTGTATTTTTATGTCCTTTTCTGTACTATCTCTATAAATACCTTTTACACTAATTTTGCTTGTCATGTCTAATAAACCTATTGTAAAGTTTTCTTCTTCGATAGGTTCGATTCTTACTTTTATTTCTTCTGCTGTTCCTACGTTAATTTGGTTTAAATAAATGGTGTTATTTTCTATTTTATTGACATAGGCACTGTCTGTATCCTTTAAAGTGAAGTTACTATTTTCTAATGTAATTTCTCCGTTAAAGTATCCTTCTCTTTTTACATTCATACGCAAATATAAGAAGGTCTCTTCTTTCTTTGCTTCTTTTTCTAATGTAGTTACTTCTTTCCCTTCTTCATCTTTAAAGTATGCTTCAAATTCTACATTTTTGTGATTGGTTGCTGTTCCATCTGCTGCATAGCTGATTAAACTTTTTCCCACAAAAATAAAATTTGTCATTGTTATGCTTAAAATCATAACTAAGATAACACTAATTTTGAAAACCTTATTTTTCATAATTTCCTCCTTGCTTTAGGCATTTATAGCCAATTCTTTAATTTTATTATATACTTTTCTTGAAATAAATCAATCTTTATTTTTTGTCTTTCGCTATTTTTCTAGGTTTTCCTTCTACGGATCGTGTGAATTTTGAACAAATATTATTTTTTTGTTACATTTTATATTTTAGTACATAATCACTTATTATTATACAATATTTTTCTTGGTTTTTCAATGGTTCCGTAGTAAAAAATTAATTTTATGTCACTTTTTATTAATATTTGATATAAAATTATTGTACAATTCTGAAAAGGTTGCTATATAACTATTTTGAAGCAGCTACGTTTTTTCGAAAAATAGTTATATGGTAAGCTTACAATATCTTTAATTTTTTGATAATCTAGTAAAGTTTTTCATATTCTCTCATATAATAATGACAGAGGTGATTGATTTGAATAATATGAATTTTGATGAAAATACAGTGAACAAATTAAAAGATATGATGAATAAAGGAGAGTTAAATGATGTAATCTCTCAGATTCCGCCAGAAATGATACAAAATTTTTCTTCTATGATGTCACAAAATAATAAACAAGGTACTTCCCAGAACACTTCTAGCACATCCAATAACAGCTCTAATAACACTAACAATTTCGATTTTAGTCAAATTGATATGAATACTATTTTAAAAATGAAATCTGTTATGGACAAATTGAATAATTCAAATGATCCTAGATCCAATCTTTTATATTCTCTAAAACCTTACTTAAGAGAAGAAAAAAAAGGAAAATTAGATCAGTACGCTAATTTGCTAAATGTTGCAAAAATCGCTGATCTTTTTAAAGATGATAATAAGGAGAATCCTCACAATGGCTAGTTTTTATAATAATTATTATCGATATTATAGACCTTATCCTCCTCATGTCAGCAAGCCTTATCCTAAGCCAAACAAGCTTTGCCTTGAGGATACTTGTCCTTTAAAAGATAAGGAACAAGCTCCCAAACAAGAAAACCCTGAAATATCTTCTAAGTCTTCTAATCGAGAACAGAAATCATCTAACGCTTATTCTTTTGGTCCTATTAATTTCAAAAATCCATTTTTTAATGATATTGAAGAACCTATTTTTGAAATATTAGGTATCCAATTATATTTGGATGATATTATTATTCTTGGCTTATTATTTTTCTTGTATCAAGAAGGCGTACAAGATGAAATGCTCTTTATTGCTTTAATTCTATTGTTATTAAGTTAATTTCAAATCTAAAAATTCCATAAAAAGGTTGCTATATAAGTATTTTTAAGAAGAAACCATCGGTTAGACTCCAACTATGTTTTTTCGAAAAATAATTATATAACAACCTTCTATTATAGTATTTTAATAAAACTTATTCAATGATAATCTTATCATCTATTACACTTACATAAGCCTGTTTATGCATAGGCTCTTCATCACGATCTATCTCTTTTACCACATTAGCAATTCTAATTTGCACTGTATCCACTAGGCCTGCTGCAATAATGGCTTGCTTATTTCCCTTTGCCCCTGCATGTGCCAAGCCTCGCAAAGCACCTAATATAATAATATTATCAGATGCTATCACCTCTGCCCCAGAATTAACATCTCCAATAACAACTAGACTTCCTTCTGATTCTATTTTTTGTCCAGAACGTAAAGAACCTCTATGAAATTTGGTTTCTGATATAGCAATTTCTTTTTCAAATGTCCTCTTTATGCTATGTAAGCCTAAGCCCTTCGGCATATCAAAATCAATCTCTACCTCTATTTTACTTTTAATTAGTTTTTGTATTTCCTCTATTTCTTTGTTTTTTAATATCTTTCCTGTTACTACAATTGGCGTTTTATCGTCTTTATATAATTTTTTTAATTCTGTTAATTTCTTTGTTAAAGCTGTAACAAGTTCTGTTTGCGTTGCTTCTTCATTTAACTTAATAACAATTTCATTTTTCTTCAAATTAATACTAACACAATTCCTCATTTTTACGTCCTTCTTTCTTAAATTTTCACTTGTTCTTTATTAATTTTTTTTATAAGTCTTATTCCATTTTTTATTTGTAACAATTCAGGTAGACGAGCAAATTATAGACAGACTGTTATCATGTTTAATTCATAATTTCTATATATGGTGTAGCACTCATATCCTCTTCTATGTTTTGTGTGTTCATACCAAAATATTCTGCCATAATATCACGTACTACCTCTGCTGTATAATTTCCATGACCACCATTTTCTACCATAACCACAATGGCAATTTCTGGATTCTCGAAAGGAGCAAATCCAACAAACCAAGCATGTACCTTATTATTAGGTGCTTCTGCTGATCCCGTCTTACCTCCTACACTAATATTAAAATCTTTAAATCTAACATAGGCGGTTCCTCCTGTATCACTGGTAACAGACTTCATTCCTTCTAATACAGCATTTAGATAATTTTGATTGATTTCTATTTCTTCTGTATTATCTTGCTCTAGTCCTAATTTTTTATTGACAAATTGGTTTATTTCTTCCCTAGAAGCCTCTGAACCATCTGCGTTTCTAATTGTTTTTACAATACTAACGTCTACTTTTTTTCCACCATTGGCAAGCATACTAATATATCTTGCCATTTGCAATGGACTAAATTCATTGTCACTTTGTCCAATAGCCGCTTGCAAAGTATTTCCTGGTCCCCAAGCTTCATTTGGATGCAAATTAGCCCATGTTTCCTTACTAGCTAATGCTCCTGCTGTTTCACTTTGTAATTCGATTCCCGTTTTAGAGCCTAAACCAAAATATTTAGCCATCCTTGCTAAGTTATCAATTCCCATTCTATCTGAAGTTTCATAGAAGAAATAGTTACATGATTTTTCAATGGCTCCTGAAACATTCAAATAACCATGTCCTGTATGATAATCAGTATAAATCCAACATCGTGGTTGATAATCTCTATATTTTTTATAAATTCCTGTATCATTAATCGTAGTGGTTAAATTGATAACACCTGTTTCTAATCCTGCTATAGCAGTTACCATTTTAAAGGTAGAACCTGGTGAATAAGAATTTTGTGTTGCTTTATTGACTAATGGTTTGGCTTCATTGTTTGTATAATTATTCCATGCTTCTGTACTAATTCCTCCTATAAAATCATTTGGATTATAGTCTGGATAACTTGCCATAGCTAACACTTCTCCTGAATTCACATTCATAACGACAACGGCTCCTGCTTTTGCATCATAAACTTTTCCAAATCCGCCTGTTGCTATTTTTTGTATATTAGATGACAAGGCATCTTCTGCTATTTTTTGAAGGTTAGCATCTATCGTAAGCACTACATCTGAACCTGCTATTGCTTCTTTGGAAATATATTCAGCAGTGGTGGTTCCATCTACTGCCATATCAATTTGTTTGGTTCCATTTTTTCCTTTTAGATATTCTTCCAATACATATTCAATACCTGTTTTTCCAATTAAGTCATTTTGATCGTAATAATTTTTTCTACTCTCATATTCTTCACTACTAATTTTTCCTGCATATCCCAATATATGAGAAGCTAAGTTTCCAGATGTATATTCCCTTACTGGCTGTACTACAATATTGATTCCTGCAAACTTTTCAGAACTCTCACTAAATTCTGCAACCGCTTCTCTTGGTATTTCTTCTGAAATGGTTACTGCTCTTGTACTACTATAACCTTTTTGCGCAATCAAATAACGAATTCCTATTATTTTTCTTATTTCTTGTATTTCTGTATTTTGGATTTTATATTTATCTTTGAATTTGTAAAAGGCTTGTTCAGCAGTGAAGTCTTCTTGTATGTTATTCGCTTTTTTCCAAGCAATTAGTGCTTCATTTTCAATGGTATAGGTAAATGGATCGATACTAATTGGAAATGTATCTGCATAAGAACATTCATATTTTTCCAATACTTGTATCATATTTAATATAGCTGTATTCAAAGTTTCTGTGTCTACTTTACTTTTATACATTTCTAACGAAAATTCCATTTTAGAAGTAACTAACGGTGTTCCTGTTTTATCTAAAATAGCACCTCTGGAGGCTTCTAATGTACTTTCTCTGGTTAATCGTGTATTAGATTGCTCTTTGTATTCTGCTCCATGTATAATTTGAAGACTGAATAATTTGGCAATTAAAATAATACCAACTATATATATTAGTATGGTTAAAATATTAAATCGCAAATTTACATTTGCTCTTTTGGTTGTACGTTTTTTTACCAAATTTTCACCCTCTTTCTTTATAAATACGATTACTCTTTCTATCATATTTTATGGAAAGTTTTATTTTATTTCTTATTTTTAACAATTCATTAAAAGTATCTCGTCAAAATCTTATTCCCTTTATATTCATTCTCTATATAATATCCAAATTTTTGTATCAATGGATAGAGAATAATGGTTAAAATTAAATTAAAAATAATTTCAATTACCAAAATCTTAATAAAATTTAAGATCTCTACATGAATCGAAGCAAAAACATAATTTAATAGATAAGACAAAACTTCAAAAATAGCAGTTGCCACTACTACCATAAGCATAACAGTCATTCTACTATCTTTCGAAAAATTCTTATCAAATATTGCCGATAAAAATCCTATTAGTCCTAATCCAACACTATAAATACCAATTTTACTTCCTATAATAAAATCTAAGAATAATCCTACCACTAATCCATACATGCCTCCCATTATCCTATTGGCAAATAATCCTATGAATAGGATTAATATAACAAATAAGTTTGGCATAATTCCTGCTATATTAAACCAACTGAAAAAATTTGCCTGTAAAATATAAATTAAAAGAGCTGTTAAAATTAAACTAACATTTATGATTGTTTTCTTCAATTGGTCTCCTCCTTTTTTATTGATTCGTAATAACTAATATGGTATCTAATTTATCAAAGTCTACTGCGGTTTCCACGATAGCATAGCGATCTGTCATATTTTGCGTATTGGTAACTTTTTTAACCGTTCCTATGTGAATTCCTTTTGGATAAATGCCTCCTAATCCTGATGTTTCTATGCTATCTCCTTGAATAATATTGGCTTCTGTTGGTATATACATGGCCTTTAAAGAAGATTTATCATCTAAAGTTCCTTTGCACACAATACTATCCTTTGTTGTGCTCATAGAACAACTAACAGAGCTTGCGGTATCAATAATGGTTTGTACTTTGGCTGTCGTATTCGTAACAGAAACAACATGTCCTACCAGTCCTTGATCGCCAATGACTGTCATATTTTCTTCCACGCCATCTTTTTTTCCTAAGTTGATAACAATTGTTTTAGCATAATTACTAATATCTTTATTAATAACATAACCTGGTATGGTTTTGTATTCTCCATATTTTTCTGTTAAATTTACATACTCTTGTAAGATTTCATTTTGTGTTTTGATATTTTCTAATTCTCTTAAAGATTGCTCTAGCTCACTATTTTTTTCTTTTAATTGTTGATTCTCTTCCTTTAAATTGTTGATGTCTACAAAGAATGTGCTATTTCCACTCAATTTATTTTTTAAATAGGTTAATCCATTTTGAATTGGCATAACTAAATTACTTGCTGCATTTTCAAAAAAGGAATTGTCAGATTCCCCATTTGAAAAAACAACAATTAATATCAAAATAATAATGGTTATAATAATACCAATCATTCCCGCTTTTTTATTTCTTTGCATATATTACTCCTTATTACTCTTTTATCTTCGCCTTCTACTATTGATTAATACCGTTTTTAATCTTTCTAAATCTTCTAATGTTTTTCCAGTCCCTCTAACAACACAATCTAATGGTTCTTCTGCAATATAAACTGGCATACCTGTCTGTTCACTTAACAATTTATCTAAATTTTGAATTAGGGCTCCTCCCCCTGCTAATATAATCCCTTTTTCCATAATGTCAGAAGCTAATTCTGGTGGCGTTTTTTCTAATGTTACTTTTACAATTTCTACAATCTTTCCAATGGATTCTTGGATCGCTTCTTGGATTTGTGTAGATGTTATCATTACATTTTTAGGTAATCCATTGGTTAAATCTCTTCCTCTTATCTGCATGGGTGTGTCTGTCATAAGTGGCATGGCACATCCTATTTTCATTTTTATTTGTTCTGCTGTTGTTTCTCCAATGGCTAAATTCATTTCTCTTTTAATGTAATTTACAATATCTTCATCTAATTCGTCTCCTGCTACTCGCAAAGAATGGCTTACTACGATACCCCCTAATGATATAACCGCTACTTCTGTAGTTCCTCCTCCAATGTCTACAATGATATTTCCTGTTGGTTCTCCTACGTCTAAAGATGCTCCAATTGCTGCTGCCATTGGTTCTTCTATTAGATACACTTCTTTGGCTCCTGCTTGCATAACTGCTTCTTCTACTGCTCTTTCTTCTACTTCAGTAATACCAGATGGTACCCCCACAACTACTCTTGGTCTTCCTACATTATATCTTCTTCCTACTTTTTCAATTAGATTTTTAAGCATTAATTGCGTTGCTGTAAAGTCTGCAATTACGCCATCTTTTAATGGCCTTACTGCTTTTATTTGTTCTGGTGTTCTTCCGCAACATTTCTTTGGCTTCACTTCCTGTTGCTTTAATGGTTCCTGTTTTTCGATCTATAGCAACAACAGATGGCTCTTTTAATACAATTCCTTTTCCTTTTAAGGTTACTAAAATATTGGCTGTTCCTAAGTCAATTCCTATATCCTTAGATCCAAATGTAAAAAATTTCATTTTTTCTTTTCCTTGTTCTTATATTTAGGTTTTTTTCAGAGGTTTTACCTATAAACCTGTTATTATCTTTTTTCAATCTTTTAGGTCTTGTACTATTTTTGAAAAAATACTGGTATATGTTTTATTTCCAATTACTAAATGATCTAATAATTGCATTCCTAATAAAGTGGTAACATCGTATAAATGATTGGTAAATACTATATCTTGCTCGCTTGGTGTGGCATCTCCACTTGGGTGATTGTGTACTAAGATAATTTTAGGAGCCTTCATTTTAATTGGTTCTTCCAATATGTCTTTGATGGCAATATTAGCAAAATTAGTTCCCCCTATGGCTATATCTTTCATTTTTATAATTTCATTTTTGTTGTTTAATAAAACAATTTTAGCAATTTCTTTGTTCTCAAATCTTAATTCTTCCATTATAATTTTTGCTAAGTCAAATGGTTCTTTTATGGTTATTTTTTTGACATTGGCTGGCCTTGTCATTCGACTTGCTAATTCTCCTACTGCTTTTAATTGAATTGCTTTTACTTTTCCAATGCCATTGATTTCCATTAATTGCTGTATGGTTATATTTCGTAAAAAGTTAATTCCTTCTGATTCTGTTTCATTTAAGTTTAGTATTTTTTGTGCTAATTGTACGGAAGTTTCTTGTTTGGTTCCTGTTTTTATAATAATGGCTAATAGTTCTGCATTGGATAATGCTTTTTCTCCATACCATTCTAATTTTTCATAAGGCCTTTCTAATTCTGGCAATTCTTTTATTGTAATTGGCAAATCTACCGTTCCTTTCTTGTTCTGATTGCCCCTACTATACTTTTTTATATATAAATATCGCTAATACCATTCCTATGATACTTGAAATACTGATTTTAAACATTAAAGCAAAAGTAATCTTGATAACGCTTAAGTCTAATACTACTGGATTTTCTAATCCAAAACTTTGACTGTAAGATAGCCACCAAAGCCAATCTACTTTTCCTGCTAGCTCTCCTAATAGTCCCCCAACTACGAGCCCTGATAAGATAAATATTAATAATATCCATATATTTTTTTCTTTTGTTGCCATTTTTTAGTACCTCCATTTATTCTATTTTTCTTACGGGTATTGCATTTTTATTTTACTTTTGGTATTATATCTTGAATTAACAATTTTTTCAAGTAAATTACTAGATTTTTTTAGATTTTAATTACCAAAAATTGTGGCTTTCCATATTATAATAGAAGTAGTATAATATAATTAAAGAGATTAAGGAGGAAGTTATCTTTATGAAAATTGAAAAACTAACTGAAAATAAAATTCGTGTGATTATTCATTCAGATGAATTAGGAGAAAATCATTTAAATGTACATAGTGTTATGACAAAAGCAATTGAGACACAAGAAATTTTTTCTAATATATTAGAGAAAGCAGAAAAGGAAGTTGATTTCCACACAGATGGTTGTAAATTGTTAATTGAAGCCTTTTCTTCTTTAGAAGATGTTTTTGTTTTTACGATCACAAGATATTTACCAGAACATGATACAAAAAAGAAAAAACTAATTGCTAAAAGGAAATCTTTTCGTAATGGTTCTAACCAAATTGTTTGTCAATTTGAGGATTTCAATGTTTTTTGCGAATTCTGTAATAGCATTAAATCTTCACATAAAATAAATATTGGTAAACTTTCTAAGAATATTGCTCTTTATTTATGGAAAGATTCCTATTATTTAATTTTGAGAAATATAAATACAAAATGTGAAGATATACCTATCTTTTATTCTACCTTATCTGAATTTGGAAAACTTGTTTCTTTTTCTGAACATTTTGAAGCCAAATTATTAGAGCATGGAAAAGCTGTTATTAAGAAAAACGCTATTGATGTGGGTATTCAATTCTTTGCGGATTAAGTACGTTTCTTTTCCGACATTTCTGTCGTATTAGGAAGATATCTTAATAGTTACCAAATTTGCTTCATACCAAAAAAGTATAATTATTCATTAAGGATAATTATACTTTTTTTCTATAAATAAAAATGGTATTCTATTTTTTTAGGATGTGCCCTTAATACACATAGTTTTGTGGATTATAGGCTATTCCATTCACTCTAACTTCTAAATGTAAATGTGGTCCAGTTGAATTTCCTGTTGAGCCTACTGCTCCAATTGTTTGTCCTTGCGATACTTGTGTTCCTGCTGTTACATATAAAGCACTACAGTGTGCATAATAAGTTTGTACTCCATTTCCATGTGTTATGACTAACATATTACCATAAGAACCTTTACGTCCTGAAAAAGTTACTGTTCCTGAAGCTGCTGCTGCTATCGGTGTTCCTGTTGAAGCTGCAATGTCTAATCCAGTATGTGAAGATTTTCTAATATTGCTTCTTACTCCAAATCTCGAACTGATTACTCCGGATATGGGTCTCATTAGCGAAATACCAATGTCCGCTTTCCCTCCTGAGGTTGTTAAAGAAGTATTCACACTTCCAGTTGTTCCCTTTTTAGCTACATTTACAGTCTTTACTGGTGCTGTATATAATTTTGATACCGCTTCTTCCCAAGTAACTAAATCTTGCATACTTTCTTCATATTTTTCTACAATAGCAATTTTTTCAATATTAGAACTGTTTTTTTCTTTTAATCCATTAACTACTTTTTCTGCTTCATCAAAACTGGAAACATATAACTTTTCCTCTTCATTGTCTACAATAGCATAATAACGATAATATGTAATTCCTTGTTCTTTAACTTTGTTAAATATTTCTTCGTCATTTGGTACAATATTCTTTTTTAATAAACATAATTTATAATCTGGAAGATTGGCAACTTGTACAAATGCTATACTTCCATTTTCTTCTTCTCCATTTTCTATGTAATCATTTATTTTATGTTGTAATTCTGCTTTGTTTTCTGTGTATCCTATTGCTTCTCCTTCTATATAAACACTATAGGTAGGCTTATATAAAAAGGCTATTGCCCCTACTATTAAAAAAGTCGAAATCATAAAAAGAACGATAAACTTAATACTTCTTTTCGTGTGTACCATTACTTTTTTAAACATGTTTTCTCTCAATCTCCTTTGTACCTTAATTACTTTCCCTAGACTAAAAATCTTTATTGTAATAATATTGTAATATTTGTTTTTTTGCAAAGAGATTGCTTCTTCATTTTTTCTAATTTTATTTCATTTTTATAAGTTTATCTTCTTTTTCTTTCATTTATCTCTTAATTTCATTTTGTTGATGAATATCCATTGCGTATCCATTTGGGACATAATTGCCACTGGTTTCGAGTTTATTTGGCAAAAGAGAGATTTTTAGGAACACCCCCATCTCTCTTTTACCAAATAAACTAGGAACCAGTGGCAAGTTAATTAACATTCTTTTCTATTGTAATTCTGTTTTTACAGTGCTTATTTCTGTGGTTGTCGCTTTTTGTGCTGGTACATAATATCCTTTTGTTTGTGCTATTTTGAATAGCTCATATTGAAAACTTTCATCATTGTTTCTGATTTGTTGGAATGTTTGTCTTAATTGCATGTTTTCTGATTCTGATATTGCTGTTTGATATGCTGTTAAATCAGCTTTTACACTTCCTAATATGTCATTTACCATTGTTTTCTCATCCATTTCCTTTCTACCTCCTCTTTTTAATTGTTTAAAAATGTCATTAATTTTTGCTTAGTATTTAACGCATCTTGTGCTGATTTTGAAAATAATTGCTTGATTTGAGGGTCAACAGCTTGTGAAGAATAAGTATTTAATTTTTGGTATGCTGTTTCGTGTGCTCCTATTAAATGTCTTAGGTGTTGCAATTCAATTTGATTTAAGTCTGCCATTTTTATCCTTCCTTTCTTTTTTCTTATTCTTGCTTATTATTTCCATTTTTTGAGTTTTTATACATTTTCACTTGTGCCTTTATTATTTTTCCTTAAAAAAAAGCTTTTTATCTTTAGCGATTTTTTTAAAAAAATTACTGAATAACAAAAAAGAATGAATCCTATTTAATAATAGAATTCATTTCTAATTTTTTGGACTACTATAACAGATGAGCAGTTATTATATTACCTTTATTTTTCATTAAGATTATTAACTCCAATTTAACGTACCATAAATTTGTCCAATTATTTTTAGATTTCCACCTGGACCTTTTCTCATAACCAGTCTATTCGGAGAGAGTGTAAGAAAAGGATCGTGGTTACTATCCAAAGTTGCTAAACCATTAACATTTACAGTACCAGCACCAATTAATGCAAAACGTCCTTCATTAGGAGGATTTGCACCTCCACCAATAATCTTCAATGAATCGTAACTACTTCCATTTATATTAAGAATACCGTCCTTGCATCCAAACGCCAACCCCTTCATCTGATTTAATAATGGCATCTCCGAAGAGTAGTTGTGCCCTCTGTATAATTTATAATTGTACGTAATTCACTTCTTACTATAGAGTGTCCAGTAATTGTAAGATTACCCTTATTTACTATAGTAGATGTACTTGTATTATTAGTTTGACCTGTTATATTTGCATTTGTAATTATTACCGTACCAGTAGAATTATTTTGCAATGTATAATCTCCGGCTATTTTCAATGGCTCCTGTACCATTTATTCTTAATGTTCCATTATTTTCTGACTTTCCTGTAATAGTTTTTCCACTTAATGCTAATGTTATTGTTTTTCCACTCGGAAAATTTGTACTTTCTCTGGTATTAGCCAACATTGTTATTGTTCCAGTAGATGAAATACTATCTATGGCATCTTGTATCCTTGCATAATAAACGGATCCTACTTGTGCCACTGCTGTTTGGACATAAACTACACAACTCATAGTACTTATATTTCCTGCATTATCCTTTAGCCATATATAATATGTTCCTGCTGTCGTAACATTATTATAAGAAAAAGTAGTTGCACTTGAACTTAAGTAATTCCAACCACTTGCTGTTACACTAGGTGTTGTACTACTTTTGCTTACATAATATCCTGCTACGCCACTTCCTCCCACATCTGATATTCCACTTACTGTTATTGTTCCTTGATTTCCACTAACAATTGTATTTCCTTGTTTTGATGCTCCATCAGATGCACTAACGGATCGTGCATATGGTGCTGAATTATCAAAGCTGAAGGTTCCTGTTGAAGTTATTCCATATCCACGATTCCCTACCATATCTTTCAATTCTAATGCTTGTACCCATAAATAGTATTCTCCTGTCAACCCACTTCCTGTTGCTGTAAATGATATACTTTTTGTACCTGCCGTATAACTGCTTATAGAAGCTGTTGTATACGATGTTGGAGCTGTTGTTTGGCTTGTACTCCATCCATATTTTATACTTGCTCCACTTGCTAGTCCACTATACCCATCTTCTATTGTTACTGTTACATTTTTTGTTTTACTATAAGTAGTATCAGAATTAGAACTTAATTTTGTTATCGGGGTCCCATTATCAAAGTAAAACTTTCCTGTAGATTTTACAATTGTTGTAGTACTATTTCCTAATATATCCTCTAATAGTACTGGTTTTACCCATAAATAATACATTCCCGTCAAACTTGCTCCTTCATTTATTAAAGGAAATGTGAAACTATTGATTTTACTATTGTTTGTCTCATATGTAAGTGTTTTATATGATTTTGGCGGTGTTGCTAAACTTGTACTCCATCCATATTCAATCGTTACATCTTTTATATAACTATGCTCATCTCTTACCGTTATTCCTAGTGTTTTTGTTTTCGTATAAGTTGTATCTGAATTTGGACTAATTTCTATTTTTGGTGCTGTTCTATCTATTACTACCGTTTTACTTGCTGCTACATTTCCATTACCCGCCCCATCTTTTACTACTCCTGCTGCTATTGAAATGGTCTGACTACAGCTTTCTGTATTGGTTACTTCTAATGTCCATTTTGTATTAGTTTTTGAAGCTTCTAGAAATCTTCCTTTAATTCCATTTGTTACGGTTATGTCTTCTACTGTAAATGCATTATTGGGTAACATTTCGCTCCATTCAAATGTATATGTTATACTACTTGCAGTTGTGGGACTCTCTACATTAGCTGTTATTGTACATGTCGGTATGGATCTATCAATTGTTACTTCTTTGCTCGCTGCTTTATTTGCATTTCCTGCTATGTCTGTACACTTTCCTGTTGCCACTGATATAGTTTGGCTACCATCTCTTGTATTAGTTACTACTAATGTGTATCGTGATGTACTTTTGGCCGTAAATGTTCCCTTCGTTCCATTTGTTACTGTTATATCTTCTGCTGTAAATCCTGTTACTGACTCACTAAATTCAAAAGTATAAGTTATACTACTCGCATTGGTTGGATTATTTGTATCTGCTTTTATTGTCAAGGTTGGAGCTGTATTATCAAACTCATAAGCACTACTTACATGATAACTTCCATTATTCGCTTCTGATTTGTTCCCTGCATTATCTGCTATTTGTTTTACCCATACATAACGTGTTCCTGTAATTTCACTTCCTATGGTAAAAGCGGCTCCGCTTGTATAATTTTGCCAACTTCCATTTAATAGTTCTGTTGCACTTGTTGATACATAATATTGATAATAATTGGCATCTAGTAATTCACTTCCTCCTGTATCTCCAGCTGTTATCGTTATTTGTTTGGTTTGGCTAATTGC
>CAOJRU010000023.1 GCA_948442365.1 uncultured Clostridium sp. | reverse complement strand
CTTTATACTCTGTTTCACTTCCTGTTTTGTGTTCCTTTTTTATGAATTTCCCTTTCAATAGTAGCCATAAATGAGCTAATCCGTTATTATCTAAATATTTCTTTTCCATATTTTTTTCCTCCTATAAATTTAATATTTCTTCTATTTCTAAGTTGCTTATTTTTCCTATTTGCTCTATATTTTTTTTATTAGTTTCTATTGCATTGTCTAGTTTATCCCAGTTTTCATTCAACGATTTTTCTATATCAAATGGATTTATGTTTGTTGCTACATTTTCATGCTTGAATAATTTTAAATTATTTGTTTGACTCATTCTGTTTCCCTCCTTCATTCAATTACTTCTATAGTAATATAAGAACCATCATGAATAGTCGCATTAGTTTCCGTAAATACAGATAGCTCAAAAGTATCATTTACATCTACATTTACTAGAAAAGTTGCTATCGATAAAGTTTCATATCTTCCATATCCATTTGCTCTATTTATTACATTGCTATTCTGTAAAATATAAAAGGAATTAGTAGTAAGTTCTGTTGTATCCATTAATATTTTAGCAGATACCAAAACTTTACTAACCCCTGTACCTATTTTAATTTTTCCATTCTCAATAGATAATTTATTACCTACTTTGCATTGTTCTTTTACTAATAATGTAGTTTGAGCCCCTGATGACGTTGTTGTTGATGTTATATTAGCTGTTAGTACATTTCTTTGTGTTTTTTCATTCAATATCTTTCCTTGCTTAGCAGAAAGTGCGTCTGTTTGGCTTGTACTATTCAAGTTGTCTATTACATTAGCTACCAATCCAGAACTTTGTTTTGCTTTTATAATAAAATTACAAACTACATATGGTTGTAAGTTGTTGTGTGCTTGACTTCCTCCAACTGGTTCGGAAGCTCCTGAGTTAAAAGCTGCTGTTCCTTCATAAGTAAAATTAAGCCCCCATTCTTTATTGCCTTGCCCATTATTGACAGCGACAGCATGTATGTGTCGTGCTGTTTCATCAACAGTTAGTATATGTTCTTTTTCTCCACCTATTTTTCCTAAAGTATTAAAATCTACATCACCAGCACTTTTTCCTACCTGAACTTTCCCTTTTAAATTTGGTATTCCAAATGTAGTACTTCCATTTCCAGTTCCATATTTTGTTCCTAATATATTAAATAATTCTGGATAATCCGATCGGCTTATATTTTGTCCGTGACACAATAACCAGTTTTCTGGAATTGTGTCACTATACCATTCAATTACTGCTCCTAATGGAAGTGTATCACCTGTCGCTACTCCTTGACTGTGTAATTCTGTTATAGCATCTTCTACATTTTCTTGTAGTTTGTTTAAATTTATATCGTTCAAATATGGAGCTTTATTGTTTATAAAGTTTATTCTTTCTAAGTATTTTCCCATTCTTGACCTCCTTCTAATTTATTTTCTAAATCTTCTACTTTTTCTGTTAATTCTTTTACTGCTTGCCATAATATGCTTGTCATAGCATATAAATCAATACTATCACTTGTTTTTGCAATTACTTCACTTGGTGTGCTGTATTTTTCTCCTATTATAAAGCCAATATGTTTCTTGTCTGTTTCACTTTCTGTTTTTAAATTGTAAGTAAAAATATTTGATTCTTTTACTATTTTTAATCCATGCTTAAAGTCTTTTATATTTTTCTTTATTTTTTCTGTAGATGCTTGTAATATAGTTGGTGATTGTACTAAATCACTCTTTATGACTGTAAACACATCATTAGAAGTAAGCATTATTTCTGGATTATATCCCCCCATAAACTTCGCAGTATTACGCAAACTATTTCCGTTGGCTATATCAAAATATAATCCCGTAGGATTTATTTGTGTTCTTAAACCATTACTTTCTGCTGTTAAACTTGCTGAGTAACCATTAGTAGTTAAGCTTCCATAAGATGTTATTTCAAAACTACCTATTTTTCCACTTGTAGCATTTATCTTTCCTTGCATTACTGCATTATTGCAAGTCATATTTCCATTTTTATCAACATTAAAGTTATTACTTTTTATTGCCATATTATCTGCTAAATTTAACTCTTTACCGTTTAAGAGAAATCTTATTAGCTTCAATTTGAATTTCTTCGGCAGATTGATTAATTTTTGATATAACTTCATCTTCTCCAACCTTTCTACTTACTTCTTGTCTAATTTCTTGAGCTGTTTGTATTCTTTGTGAGCTTTCCTCTATTAACTCGTTTTTTGTTGCAAAATTTTCTTTTACTGTTTCTTGTATTTTATTAGACTCTTGGCTTATCATAGAATTTGCCTCATAATTGGTCACGTAGTTTTCGCTATAATCATTTTGTATTATGTATTTGCTACTATAAGCTAAATTATAGTATTCTTCTACATAAATATAGGTATCATCTTTAAATGTTTTTAATTCTAATTCTCCTAGTTCGTCTAATTCTTCATTTTCTAAAATATGTAAGCTTAAATCATCCTTTACGCCTATTCTTCTTATTACTGTTGCTTTTCCCTTTATGATTTTAAATTCATCGAAAATATCGCCTAAGTTTCTTAATGGTTCCTCTAAAATTATTCTTACGATTTCTGCTTCTTCTGACATATTAGCTCTATTTTGCTTGTCTGATATTATTGTAAAATATCCACCCAGAGGAACTAGATTATTTGATGGAGTTAATCCGTCATGTGGCGGCAAATAAACAAAGTTATCTGTATTTCCTTGAATATTAAAATCTAATATATAGCCTTTTCCTTCTATTGTTTCAGATAGATGTATCTCATTTTTCCCCTCTACTGTTCTTGTGAAGTCTGCTACATTTGATACCTTTTGATTAATGCTATCAATATCTTGTTCTACTTTACTTATCTTTTCGTCATATTGACCTGTTTCTTGAACTAATTGAGTTATTCTTCCGTCAATTTGATTTATTTCACTTTGTACACGCCTTATTTTTGCTTTATCTGAAATTACAGTTCTAGTTGTTTCTTCTTTTGATTTTGCTTGTATTTTACTAGATATAGAAGATTTAAACTTACCTACATATTCCATGTCACCTTGAAAAATTACTTTTTTATTGTCTATTATAACTATATCCCCAATGTCTAAGCTTGGGTCTATAATTGTGCTTCCTTCAAAACCGCAACATTCAAGATTATTTAATTGATTATATATGTTTTCTACTTGATCACTATCGACAATGTACATATTGTCAGAATTAATCCAAACTGTATTATATGTCTCATTTCCAAATTTAAAGTCTTGTACGCCATCTTCATAAGCTATACGACTAATTTTGAATACTTCACCCCAACTATAATCTTGGAATAATTCAATATTTATATCTGCTGTATTTTGTCCTATTGTTCTTATATATAATTTACCATCTCTACCAATAGAAGCAAATCCTCCAGCTTGTTCTGCTATATAGCTTAAATATTCTCTTGCACTTACTGTATTGTCATATACTGCTACTTGCTTATTAACATTTAAAAAAGAAGTAGAACCGAAGTTCCACTCCTGCTTTTTGGCATATATCTTGTAATATTTGTAATACGGTGGCTGGATAATTTAAACTACTACCATCATAATTAAATTCAAACTTCACCATGCGATCAATCGCTTTTATGGTTATCGTGTCATCGTCATTTTTTTCTATGCTATCTAATATAAAATATCCAATTGGTACAATTTCATCGCCAATCCCCGTTTCTATATAAAAGTTATTATATGTATCTGGTAAGGAATTTTTATATATTCGCATTTCTATTGATTTTGCTGTTACGCTTCCTAGACTAAATTCATCATCTGAAAACAATATATGTGAAACTTTGAAATCAAATATATGATCTGGATTTACTTTTTCTTCTTCAATATAGATATTAAGAAGATGTTTTGTACTATCGGCATATACAAGTTGTTTATATTGATTGCTTGTTTGATACATTTTATCCTCCTTTCTGACTTGCTACCATTGATTTTTGCATTAAATTAAAAGATACTTTCCATCTTGATTTTGAAGTGTTTTCGTCATTACCTGTTAGATACATTTCACAACTTCTTTTTGAGCAACGAAAAGGAGCAGTAATCATACCGCCCCTTACACTTGGACATTTAACAGTTACCATCATAGGATTTTGATACGTTGCTTGCAAAAGTTCTTCTGCTTCTTCCTCTGTACAATAATCCCAACTCATTTCTAGTTTTAACATTCCGTGTTGCTATTACATTGTCAATCAATGCTCCTGTTACCTTGCTAGTGTAACTATCATTGTCTAAGTCTTCTATATTGTCTTTATAGCTTGATGGCGTTTTCATTGTTTTTCCATTTAATTTCCATAGCATGTTTTACCCTCCTACTAAAGCTTCAAAACCGTTTCCAGTTTGCCTTTTCATATCTCTTAAATCTTCTAATAGTATTTGTCCTAATTTTTTATTGCTTATGTTTACTGTTAAATAAATTGCTTGTCCATTATTATTTCCTATGTCACTTTCAGATAATGCTTTTTTCATTGTGTCATACATTATATTTTGTGGTGTTACAATTTCTGGATTTGTACTCGCTCCACTATATTCACCAGCCATTACGATTGTATCATCGTACAATACACCACCTTTTGCCAACTTCGGTATTTGTGGTACACTTATTGTATTTATCCAAGAAAATGGTTGTAATCCCATAATATTAACACTTCTTATTGCTCGCAGGGCTGTATTGATACCATTGAATGGTATTGCTATTACTTTGTTAATTCCATTAATTATAGCATTTACAATTGTTTTTAAACCATTTAAAATGCCATCTTTTATTCCATCAAATATAGCTCCACCTTTACTAAATACATTTTTTACTGCTTCCCAAGCTCCTCTAAATACATTGCCAAACCAATTTGCTATTCCTCCAAATACAGATGTAATAGCGTTCCATGCTCCTGATACTCCTTCTTTTACTTTAGTTACTATTGTATTCCATACATTTGAAATTGTATTTACTATTCCGTTCCAGATGTTGACTATAAAATCTTTTACAGCATTAAATACTGTTACTACTATATTTTTTATAAATTCAAATTTTTCTTTTTGAAATTCAATCCATTTAGTTACTATTCCTACTACAAAATCTACAATGGCGTTCCAAATATTTCCTAACCATTCTAAAATTGTCCCCCAATTTTGAATTATTAAAATTATTGCAGTTATTGCAGCAACTATACCTAAAATAATCAAAGTAATTGGTGAGGTCAATATTGCAAATAATCCCATTAGTCCATTTAAAACTAACTGTGCAATATTCCAAGCAATTATTCCTGCAGCTATAATTGCGATTGCTTCTCCTACTGCTTTCAATATTGTTGCTGCTGTTTCATTTTGACCTATTGCTTGTAAAGTATCACCTATTAAAGTTAACAAATCCCCTATTGTTGACATTACAATTTCTATTATTATTTCAGACATTTCTACAAATCCAGAAATTACAGGTTCTAAAAATTGTACAATACCACTAAATGCACTAACTATTCCATCTAAAAAAGATTGAAAACCTGTGCTAGATACTAAATTTAAAATAGCATCTGTTATGTCATTTATTATATTAGCTATTCCTTGTATGATTTCTGTTCCATTATTATCATTCGTCCATGCGTTAGCCCAAGCATTTCCTATCTGCCCTATTGAATTTAATATGTTAGAAATTATTGAATATATTGTTCCGTTAGTAAAAATACTTTCTACACTACACCACATTACACTAACCGCTAAACCAATTCCGTTAAACGCATTTTTAAATGCTTCTATTACCATTTGACCGTACGTATCCCAGCTATCTTTTAATGGCTTAAAGAAATCATATATTTTTTGTGCTAATGGAGATAATTGACTATCTATTCCAGATAAATCAAAACTTGGTGCAACTGCTCCACCGTTTCCACTTCCGTTATCTGAACTATCACTGTTTTGTATGTTGTTTATTTCGTCATGTATTCCTGCTAATTGTTTGGTTTCTTCTTTTGCCTTTTTGGCACTTCCAGCCATCGCTCCATAAGATTTAGCACTTGCATTAGCAAATATATTAACTCTAAATAAAGCATAAACAACAGATTGGATAGCTTTCATTAATTGATATACTAAATTAGTGACCCATTGGATTACTGGAGCAAAAGCACTACCCATTGCATACTTCATATAATCTATATTGGCACTTAATTGTTTAGCCCCTGCATTTTGACTAGATAACCAAGATTGAGTCGAATTGCTTAATATAGAATAAATGCCTCTTAATGAAAATAAAGCACCTGCATATCTTAAAATATGTCCTAATCCTTGTTTCAATCCTTTTCCCATATTTTTTATATTATTAGTAATATTTTGTGTCAATTTTGGCATTTGTTTAAAAGAGTTTTTAAAACTTCCTATTGTACTTTTTGCTTGGTCTAATTTTGCTTTAAATGTACCAAAAAAACTACTCAATTTATCTTGAGTAGTTGCAGTTTGACTTGTTTCTTGTTTTAGTTGTGTCATTTTGTTTTTTGCTTCATTAAGTTGTCGACTGTACATTGCTATTTCTTGTGTCATTTTTTGTTCTTGTGCTATTAAAGTATTATATTCTTGATTTTTTGCTAAACTATTATTTATTGTTTGTTGTATCGCTGGATTGTCTGGACTTACTCCATTTGGCGTAACTTCTTTTGTTGTTTTTGATGTAATTTCATCTAATCTAGGGGTTATTGTATTCAATTTCATTTGTCGTGCTTCTATTTTTTTATGTAAGCTATCAATTTCTTTTTCTAATTGACTTATTTGTTTTTGTGCTTCTTTGTTATTTACTTTTATTGCAATTTCATTGCTTTGTGTACTTTTCTTTAAGTCTTGCATTTTCTTTTTCATAAATTGTACAGCCTGCTGAAATTTATTTTGCATTGTTTTTGTATCTACTTTTGATAATGTTTCTTGTGCTTGTTTCATAGCTTCTTTGATAGCTGGAGCTAATTTCATAACTTCTCTTACTGCTTCTTCAACTTTTGCTGTTACAATAATTTCTAATTCTTCAACAGTCATTTTGATCCTCCTTTCAAATATAAAAACACCTACATTTCTGTAAGTGTTCTCATTAATTCATCTAATTTGTTTCTATCCCATAATACTACTTTATTCATTTTAGCTTGATTTATTGCATTACTAGTATAATAGTTATTTGTTACTACTATTGCAACATGACAATCATAGAAATTTTTTCCACTATATGCCTCTTGTATAGCATTATTTCCAACAGATTGTGAATAATTTTTACATTGAATAGCATATCTTATACCATCTTTTACTGCTACAACATCAATACCATAATCACTACTTTCTTTTGTAGTTAATACTTCTTTATATCCTAAATTTTCTAATAATTCTGCTATAAATTTTTCAAACTCATAACCATCGATATTGTCAATATAATTAAAATTACATTTTTCAATAAAATTTTTTCTATTATTTAAAGGTAATAATTTATTAGTAAATTTTTTTATTTCCATCTCTAATTCATTTTTCTTTTTTTCTAATGTTTCATTTTTTTGAGATAAAATATTAAAAGTTCTTTCTTCTCCTTCTATGGCTCTTGTTACAAGTTGTTCTTGTTTAACAATCTGTTCTATCGTTCTTTTTTTATCCTCTAATTTTATAATTTCTATATTTAATTCTTTTTCTTTTAATGTCAATTGTTTAACAGTTTCTTTATATTTATTAATCTCTTCTATTTTTTCATTTTTGTTAAGAACATATTTTAATATTTGATTTTTATTTGTTTCTAAAATTTTTACTTCTTCTTGTAATTTCAATTTTCTGTCATTTAATTTAATTATTCTTTTTATAATAGGTTTTGAGATAATTTTGAACCACATTTTCCTACTATATAAAAAACATGCAAAAGCTATAATAAGAAAAAATAAAAATAGATAAGAATCCTTTTTTATGTATATAATAGTCATTAATAAACTCAATATTCCAAAAGAAAAAGCATATTTATTTTTTTCTGTTTTTATTTTCATTTCATTTCTTTCCTTTATTACTTTAACAATTCTTGCTTTTTCTTCTCAAACTCGTTTTCTGTAATTATTCCCTGATTTAATAATTGCTTAAACTTTAATATTTCATCTGCATTAGAAATATTATTACTAATTACATTATTTATTTTTCTTTGTTTCTCTTGTGCTTCATATATACAATCTTTTAATTCATTACTAATCTTTGATTTATATATATTAATTAAAAATGTTTCTGTAATACCTTGTATTCTTAATTGTCCCATTTTTGTTAATCCATTTATGTTTTCATCAATTGAAGTTATATCCTTTATTAAAATTTGTTTTATGTTGGTATTTCCTATTATTGAACTGCAAAATATAATTCTTGAATTTGTAACAACTACAACTCCATTTAACGAGTTTTTTAATGAAAACATTCCCTTTGTATTATTTATTATCGTTTTTTTGTTATCTATTACCGATACATTTGTATTTATAGCATATAATACTTCTTCATTTTCTTTTATAAGACTTTGAGCTTTTTTAGTTGAACCTTTTGCTAAAATATTCTTTGTTCCACTTTTTTCAATAGCTTCTATAATTGTCATAAAATCCCCTCCTAAAATTATTTTATTCCTTTAGAAGTGCAAAAGCTGTCGAATGTTGACACTTAGTAGAACTTTTTATATATTTTTTTCTTCTCTCATAGCCTCACGCATTTTTCTTTTTATTTGTTCAGGGGACATTATTCTTTGTTCTTCTTTTTTAAATAAATCTTTGTAGCTATCACGAATTGGTATAATCTTAGGTCTTTTGCTCATACTATCTGCTCTAATTAATTTATTGGTAACTGCTTCTTGTAGATTAATTTCACGTTTTAAATTATCAACAATTTTAATTAAATGAGTTTGAATATAAATATTTATTTCTCTGTATGTACTATTCCAAAATTCATAAGGTTTCATGTCAAAATAATAACAAAGAGGCTCTGTTGCATACAGTAATTCTATTAGATTACTAGCCTCTTTTATTTTATCTATAATATCATCTATGCCTTGAAGCCTTTGAATTGTTCTTCTGCTATCTTGCTCATTGCTTTTTCGGTTGATTTCTGCATCAATTCGTTCATATTGATGGTTAACAAAGGATTGGAAGTCATTTCTTCTAATTCCTTCTTTGTCTTTTTCGTTTTGAAAAAACCCTCGTTGTTTAATTCCTCAGCAATTCCTTTGTATATTTCTACAAAAGTAGATTTACTTTCTTTTCTATAATCATCTAAAAAATCATATACTTCATCTGAACTTGTAAATACATTTTTTCCGTTTTCATCTTCAGCTAAAATATATATCATTTTAGTTAAAACGTCTAAATCACAAATAGCATATGCTTTTGTAAATGCTTCCTCAAAATTCTTATTTTTTAAAACATTGGAAATGTCGATTATTTTCCTTGTTTTTAATACTAATTTAATGTTTTTATTTTTTGTTTCCAATATCATTTTTCTTTCTCTCCTTTGCAAAAGAGAGCAAGATTACTCTTGCTCTATATTTTCTGTTTTTTCAACAGGTTCTTCTGTGCTAGTTATTTTTCTCGTTCTACTCCTAGCACTCATCGTAGAACTAGGCTGTGGGAAATCCTTTACTTTCTTCAATCTCTGTGTTTCTATATAATGTTATTTTTGCTTTTATCATATCATCTAAAGCTAATTCCGTTAATCCAACATGAACGGTAGCTTGGAAGTTCCATGTCAATGGTTTCCCCTCTGTTTCTGCTGTTTCTGCTGGTAATTGAATAAACCAATACTCATTAGAATTAGCTGTTTGTAATGCTTTTAATTCGTCGTATTGTGCTTCTGTGAATATTAGTTCTATTTCTAAGTTTTCTGCCTTCTTTCTTCCTACTGCTTGTCTTTCGTCGTCAATATCTAACGCACTCCATGTGATTGGTTCTGGCGCTGTTAGAAATTCTGGTATACTTTGTACGAAAGCAATTTGCTTACGTTCCCCTGTTTTTGTTTCAGCATGATATAATTTTGTCATCATTGTGGTTCTTGGTTCTGTTGCCATATTAACTCATTCCTTTCTATTTTATAAAATTAAAACAGTTCGTTAACGCATTGTAACGAACTTCATATGTGGTTATTAACCTGTATTTTTTTGTTATTTCGTCAAATAAAATAGGGCTAGTATTAGTCCTTATAAAATTCTTTTTTCTTAATTCTAAGTCTGTTTTATTTGCCATTTCCATAGCTTCTCTTTGTTTTGATGTCCAATGCTCTATTTGTACTTGAAAAGTTTTAAGAATTGGGATTGCATTTTCAGTTCTCATGATACTTTCGAGTGGAGTATTAATCAAACGACATGGAAAAATGCTTTCTGTTGTTGGCGTTTGCAATACTGTTTCTGTATTGTCTTTTTCATTATCTTTTATTTTTGATAATACATTATATATTAAGTCTGACATATCTTTTGTTGTAAAATCTTTCATTTGCAAACCTCCTTAAAAAATTCCTCTAATTTTTTCTTTGCTGTTTCTTTGTTTTCCTGTCTAGTTTTAAATTCTGCGTCTTGTAAAAAGTGGTTCGGCTTAGCACCTGTTGCTACATAGAATAATATATTATTTATAGTTACAATTGGATAATTTAAACTTCTTCCAACCTTGCTTACTGGTATGTACCACTCAGTATAACCGACTTTCTAGGAAATGCTTTGTTCTTCCTATGTGGTCTTGCTCGGCAAAAGCTCCTGTTCCAAAGTATTCAAACCATAAATACGATTGTCCACTATCTGTTATAAACTTACTAGGGTCAGCATAAACACGACCTTTACTTAGCATAGAAGATGTTTCTATTAGTTCAACTAATATTCCATCTTCTTTATGCCCTTTTTCCAGTCTTATGGCATAACCCTGTATATTTTTTAATATATCTTCTATACTTTCTTCTACTTTCTTGGGTAATTCTTTTATAATTCTATTTAATTTTTTTTCTAATTTATCTAATCCCTTTATTTCGCATTTAAAACTAATTCCCATTGTTTTTCTCCAACTTAAATAGTATTGTACTTCCTATTTTTATTTTATCGGTTACAATGTAATCTGGTATAAAACTTTCCATATTTGAAATATCTGTTAAGGATATTCCATTGCCTTTTTGTATATCATAATCTATATTAGTTCTTGCATTTTCTACGCTGTAATCTACTTCTCCTGTTGGTTTTCTATCTAGTTCGTTAATATCTTGTTGTATATTTAACCATATTACATCATTCTTATTTTTTGCAATTAATTTATTAACTTCTAATCTATTCAATTCTTCAATAGACATCTTATTTATATCACTAACCGATAATCCTTCTTTTTTTATTTTCCATTTCTTTGACTTCTCACCATATTCGTTTATTGTTTCATATTCTGATACCCATACTCTTGTTAAATCTCGTAATAACATTATTTAATCCTCCTTAGACCATTTTTTATAATGTCATTTCGTAATTTATCTATAATATCTTCATATGAATTAGAAATACTACCTTCATTTCTGCTTTGTAGTCCTTCTGCACCTCTACAAAGATAAATTGCTTTTACAGCTTTCTTTATATATGGAAATAACTTTTCTGTGTTTCTATTATTTGAAATATCAAAGGCAATAGAATTTACTTCCTCTAATATTTCTTTTAGAACTGTTTCATCATTTTGATAATTAGCTCCTAAATCATCTATTATTTTGTTAATATTTTCTTCCATTCTATTGCCTCCTTAATTATTTTGTACTATCTGTTGTTGATTTTGCTCTAGCTGTTACTGTATCTTGAACATAGAAAATAGTATCTTCCATTAATGCTTTTGTTCCTTTATACAAGAAATCTTCTAATGCAACCGCATCATCAAACGGTACTTTTTCCGCTCCATATTCTGATACATAGTATGGTTGTGCAATAGCTCCATCCATCATAACAACTGCTCTTACACCTTCTGGCATTCTAGTAGATTCGTACACTCTAACAGAGTCGTACATACCAATAGCTTGTTCTTTTGGATCTGTTCCATTTGGTAAATCGTCTAATACTTTCTTCATATCTTTTCTATACTTGCTATCTACTACAATTACAAGTAAATCAGACTCGATACCATCAATAAAATCATTTTTTAATGTTCTTGCGTTTTGCAACAATTCATCAATTGTATCTTGTACTGTGTCTTTTTGTGTAACTTTTGTTCCTTCTAGGACTTTTGAGAAAAATTCTCTATCTAAGTATCTAACAATAGCTGATTGATGATTTACTTTTCTTCTTTCTGCCATTCCATCAATACCATACAATTTAACGTCTTTTCCTTGTAATTCTTCTACAATTTCTTTGTCTGTATCTATGTATACTTTTACCGGTTTTGCTTTTACTTTATCTCCTTCACCAGCTTTTCTAGCAGTTCCTTTGTCTTTTAATTCTGCGTTTACAAATCTTTTATATTCAATTACTCCACCTTCTGGATTTCCTGAACCATTTTTAGCTTTGATTTGTTCTGATACTGCTCTTGCAGATACATTTTCTAATACTCCATTTAATACTTCTTTTAAATTTTCTTTAGTTGTACCATCTTGCATCATAATATTTAATGCTTCTTGTGTTATCTTTTCTTCCATTTTACATTCCTCCTCTTTTAATAACTAGCTCTATTAATTATTTTACTTTCCATAGTGCTAGACGTTTTAGTAATTGGCGTATCTTCTTTCAATCTCTCATTGACTGTTTTTTCTACTGCTTTATTAAAAACAGTTGATAAATTATCAATGTTTTCGTTTAATTTTTCAGCTGTGACAGTTTTAAAATCAATTAAATTAAGTAGAGATACTTCCAATCCTTTTTCGCTCGCTATCTTAATTGCTTCTTCTTTTAATCTGTAAGCATTTAATTCTGTGAGTGCATTGTCTTTTTCATTTTTTTCTTTTTCTAATTGATATTGAAGCTTTTCATCGCTTTTCATTTTTGCAAGCTTTTCAGCTTCTGTTTTTTCTGCTTCTACCTGCTCTTTGTATTTCTCAAGTGCCTTATTGGTTTCGGCATTTACTATTTTGTTTACTTCGTCTCTAGTAAAAGTTTTCACTTCTTCCTTTGGCGTTTCGACTTTATCTACACTCTCGGCAGTAGGCTCCATATTTTCTCTGTTATCTTCCATAACTATTTCCTCCTTAACTTTTACGGTGTTATAACCAAACTATTTTGATTTTTTACGGAAATCTAACCAAACAAAAATAGATAGTTTATTGCCATATCTAGGGCATAAAAATAAGACGTACGTCTACGTCTTGATTTATAATTATAAAAATTTAATAACTTATTCATTTTCAAACTTTTTAAATATCTCATTAATAAACCTATTCTCGAATAGATCTACTAATGGTTTTAGTATTGTAATTATAGTAAATATAATCCAATACCATGTTGGCATTTGTAATTTAATACTTAATAATAATACTAATAACCACATCTTTTTCACCTTCTTTCCATAATAAAAGCACCTACTATTTTAGTAAGTGCTAATCTTCAAATAATTCTGTATCATCAAATATAATGGTTATTCCACTAAGAAATTTCATTTTCTTTTTACTGTATCCTTTAATTTTTCTCTTTTTCATAAATCCAACCTACTTTCTTAAAAAATGCTTGATTTGTTAAATCCCTTTTTTCTACTTCATTTAAGCCATTATATTTCTTTTTGATTTCTTTTTCAATAGCTTTGTAAGATTGTATTATTTCTTCTTTCGTATAATGCTTTTTTGTATTAGATTTCAAATAATATTTATAATTATCTGTCAATAATATCATTGTATCAAATTGTTTTATTTTATTAAAAGATACTATATCTGTTAAAGAAAAAGAATAATTCTCTGGATGATTGTGTATTGCAATAGAACTATTTTTCTTTCTTATTTTTAAATTAAACATTGTTTTGGTATCTAACCCAACTGTAGTTCTATCCTCCCCTTCAGTTATATTTCCTATTAATTTTCCTGTATCAATGTCTAATATGCACATATTTTCATTTCCATTACTTTTATACAAACTCATTATTTTATTTTGATATTTGTTTATTCTGTGGCTCCTCAATTTATCTTTATGTAATTTGGGCTTTATATTTTTGCATTTAAATGTTTCATGTTTTTCTTGCCAATTCATTATTTCTTTTTTATCACCATATTTTTCTTGTTCAAATAATACTTTATCAAGATATTGAGGATTATACGTTATTGTACTTCTACACCAATGGAAATGATGAGAAATTGGTGGTAAATTTAATCCTTGTACCAGTCCTTTGCATTTTATTCTTTGTATTCGTAATTCATTTTTTGTCTCTCCATAATATCTGTCAAATTTGTTTTCTTTATCTATATAAAATTCTTGTCCATCTAAACTGTGACACATATCTGTTTCTTTACCATCAGTTATTGTAATAAATTTTATCTTTGCATTGTTATCTACTTCTTTTATTCCTGCTACTTTTGCTTGATTGTTGAAACCTATCATTGTTAAATCAATGAATCCTGATATTTTATTGTCGTTTATATTAAGTTTTTGATTCTTTTGTTGATTTATTAGTCTTTGAAACTCATTATTTTGAATTTCTAGTTCTTTTTGCTGTTGTATATTTAAAATTACTTGCTTATACATTTGTTGTGCGTTATATTGCAATATTGTTTGAATATATTGTTCCCAATTGAAACCAGTATAATTGGGTTGTTCTAATAAATATAAAAATAAAGCCATATCTATTATTGATATTGGCTTTTTCTTTTTTTGTGTCTTGATTACTTCTTTTTGACCGTTCTTGATAATAATAATTTACATCGTCATACATAATTTGTTTTTCGTACTTATCTAACTTGTTTTGTTCTTCTATGTAAGCACTATATATAAGTAATTCTAATATTTCGCTATTTTTTACTCTTGCTCGTCTATAAATATTGTTTGCTAACATGCCAAAATATCCAGTAAGTAATCCTTTGTCTTTCCATTCTTCTATATATGTATTTACTTTATTTTTAGTTTTACTATCTGCTATATTATATAAATTATCAAAATCAAAACTAAATGTATCAAACATCTCTTGTAACTTATTTTGTGTTTGTTTACTTACTCTATTGTATATTTGTTTCAACTCTTTTATTTTCTTATTATGGTATTGCCAATATTCCATTTACAACACCTACTCTTCTTTTTCTTCTTTTTGAGTTATCGTGTCTGACTGTTTTATGTTTTGTTGTTTTACTTCGTCTGTTTGTTCTAATTGTTTGTTTGGATTATCTTGTTTCGTATTTAACGCCATTCCGTTTATGTCTTGTCCCATCTTTTGCATATTCTCCATATTCTTTTCTATATTAGCTTCATTTTGTGCGTCCATTTCAGCTAACTCACTTTCACTATCAAGGTCATAAGGCAAATGGTCTATTACAGTTTTATCACTTAGTAACCCTCGTAGTTTCAACCAATTATCTGTTATTTCTTGATTGTTAGTTGGTAAATTTCTAGTTAGTATTACTTCTATATCTCTAAAGTCATACTCTGTGTTCTTTTTTAGATTTATTCTATCTGTTATGATTTCCCACATTCTTAATAGCTCTTTTTCAAATAGCTTATCTGCTTGTTGTAGTGTTTGGTCTAATGGAAAGAATTTCTTTTCTAAAGCACTTGAATTATCTGCGTTTGTAAAACCGTTGGTCTGTTACATTCGGTACTCCACTTATCATTAGGGCTAAATCCAAACATGTTTTCTTGTGATTTTCTGACGCTGTATCGTTTATATTTTTAATAACCCAATCAATATCTCCTGTGCCATCTGGTGTATAAAATACTTTTGCATTTAATACAGTTTTTTCTTCTTTTATCCTGTTAGGATTTTGTACCATAATAGGATTTTGGTTTTCATCATACTTTATATTTCCTTCTTCGTCTTTTAATTGAATTAAAATAGGCTCATTTGGTTCATATCCTGTTACTTTTAATTTTGCCTCGTCGTTGTATTGAAATATATTTGCATTGTTTTTGATTACTTGTTCATGTTTTTTAATTAGTGTTATTACATTTTCAAATAATGCCAATCCATCTGGATTTTCTACAGCGAATACTGGTAAATCGTTCCATAGAATAGATTTACTTTCGCTTTCTTGTTCTTTAAACTTAATTTCTGTATCTTTGTTTATTGTGGTTGTTTCTATTCCACTTATATAATGTTTTTTATAATCTTTTGTTATTAATTCTAAATGTATGGTTAATCCTCCATTATTTGAATTTTCTGTCCAATATCTTAATAGACCAATCTTTTGTGATGGTGTTTGGTAATTCCAAATTGCTACTGTTGTTAAACTACTTGTGTGGGCATATACAACTTCATTGTCTTTATTTTCATATACTAATCCATAACAAGCTCCTGTATTAATATAATCTTTTACACAATCATAAAAAAAGCTACCATTGTCATTATATTTTGTAATATAATCAATGATAGTTTGAAATTCGTCTGGATTATTTTTATCTCCAAACATTTTTTCGAATACCTTTTGTATGATTCCTTTTTGCGTTTCATTTATTTTTTTTACTTTATATTGTGGCTCTTTTCCTCCAAAGTATCCACTTGCAATAGTAGAAATATAAAATTCTAGTGCTACTATTACATCGCTTGTATCATTTTTTCTTGTATATCTATCATACAACTGTTTTCTATGTTGTAAGATTGGTATTGCTTTTCCCCACAATATATTTATATTACTTGCTATATTTTCTTCTTTTAAAAACTCATCTGGATATTGTATTTTTTCTATCATGTTATCCTCCTACATTATTTTATTATAACCAAAACTTATTGTGTTTGGTTTTGGATTTTCATACACACCTGTTAAACAATCTTCTGCGTCATCGTGTTCATTTTTTCCATCTCTTATATAATGCTTAATATGTCTTGCAAACTCTGGAAATTTATCTTCCCAATTAATTGGAAAATAGATATTATTCATAACTGCCGTCGAGTTACTTAATATTCTTGCTTGCTTATTTTCACTTTGATGGAACCAGTGTATTTTTGTATGTATATTATTTAATTCTTTTAATTCTCTTTGTACATTTCTTGCAAACCCTCTACCTCCATTGTTGCTTTCTATATTAGCATATCCCACATAGTCTTTTGTCAGCATTTTTGCAACTGCTGGCTCTGTTATTTCCATTGCTTCTTGTGTATAGACAATATCTAATATGTAATATTCTTTGTTGTACATTAGATAATCGATTGAACATAAGAAGTCACTTCCTTCGTCTGCTGTGTCTGTATAATTCATAATATAATGTGCTGGTGGTAGTTTTTCATAAGTTTTGAACTTACTGTATAATCTATTTTTTATATCAATTGGCTCTTGTTGATAGTTAGCATAGATAATGTCTTTATTCATGTTTTTAGTTTTTAGTTCGTAATCTTCTTTACTTAATACTTCTTTACATAGCATTAAACCATCTTCTTGTACTGCTTTATAATTAATATGTCTTACATTATCATAATTTTCTAATATGTATCCTGCTAAATCCATACTCGCCCATCTAGTCATGATTATAATTAGTTTAAATCCATTTTCAGTTCTGGATAGCATTGTATTATTAAACCAATCTATTTGCTTTTGTAATACATTTTCGTTGTATGCTTCTTGAACATTTTTAATTAAGTCATCTATTATCATAAGCGTACAACCAAACCCTGTGGCGGTTCCTGTTGGCGATGTTGCCAAGTAATTCGCTTGCCCACTTCCTTGTAATGCCCATTTACTACTACTAGCTTCTCCATATTTTATTTTTGTGTTTGGAAATATATCATTGTATACAATTATTCCTTCTGTTTTCTCGGAAGCGATTGTGTCTCTTACTGATTTTGCAAATGTTCCAGATAATGTTTCATTATATGAACCAGTCATTATTTTTTCACGTGGATTAATACCTAATATCCATTCAACTAATTTTCCTGCTGTTCTTGACTTTCCATGTCTTGGTGGCATATTGATAACACATATCTTTTCATCGCTTTTATAAAAATCTTGTAATTGATTACACACATTTTTTAAAAATTCTCTATCTTCTTTGTAAAAGTCAGGAGCCATTAACTTACAATAATCAAAAAAATCACGTCTTGCTAATTCTAATCGTGCTTGCTTTTTTAATTCTTCTTTTAAATTACTCATTTAAAATCTTCCTTAATTCTTCTGTTGATAAACCTTCAAATGGATTGTTCACATTTCCACTATGTTCTATTTGTTGCTTATCTGACCAATTAAAATTGTTTTTTAGATTAAATATTATGCCTGTTGTGTTTCCGTCTGTTATAAGCTTCTTCTCTAAATAATTTTCTACTTTTATTTTTGCTTTTTTTATAGTGTCAGAAAATTCCTCTTGCTTTAAATATTCTTTTAATGTTTCTCTTGTTATATCTAATGCTATACATACTCCAGTAACTGTATATGGTTCTTTCTCTAAATCACACTTTTTAAAATATTCGTCTATCTTATCTTGTAATTCTTCTTTTGTTTTATATTTAGCTGGTCTACCTCTTGGCATTTTTACTCACCTCTTTTATTTATATTATATAATTAAGCTATTACTTGTTTTTCTATTTTTACTATTTTCGAAATCACTTAGATTTTATTAGACTGATCTATTCAGTCTTTTTTCTTACATTCTCATAATTGGCTTTTGCTGTCTTGCTGTTATCTTTTCTATTTTCTTATAGCCTGCTATCTCTTTGTCTTTTATATAATAACAGCATTGTAAATTATTTCTTATGTTTCTTCTTATTTCGCATAGATTTAATTCTCTGTTTTTACAGTTACTGCATAATGTTCTTATATATGTTTCGTAGATTGTTTCAATTTTCATAAGCTTATACCTCTTTTTTTAGTCTTTATAATCTTTTCCACACTCAATACATTTAAAGCTATCTCTATAATTCCAGCTCAACGGCGTTATTTGATAATGTTCTTGATATTTTACAAAATTTACACATTCGTGATATTCTCTTTTTGTATTAGCTGTTGGAAATAAAATATCCAAACAACATAGAAATATTATTAAGATTGTTACAAAGACTATCATTATATAAACTACCACTTCTTCTTTTTTAATATTTTTCTCTAACATAATTATCTCTTTCTTGTTCTTCTCCATTTATAATTTTTTCATATTCTTTGAACCACTCTTGATACATATTATCTACCTCTTTCTTGCCATTTTCTCTAGCTTTTTATATGTTTCTATATCTTTCTTTTTTATTATTTCGCCAATTGTATTTGTGTTTTTGTCTTTTTGATTTTCTTTTATTTGTTCATTCATAATATTTTTTCTCCTTGTATAAAATAGAACTTACTAGGAAAGTTCCAATGTCCTCTATTTCCATATCCTATCTCTTTCTTTGAAAGGAGGTGATTGGTTTGTTAAACTTCAATAAAACAACTATTTATATTAGCACTTACCTAGTATTGTGTTAATAACTAAATAAAAGCTAGCTATATTTCTATAACTAGCTTCGGATTGCATATGCTTGTCGCTAGGGCTTTGAGCTGGTTTCTCTCCAGCTGCGACAATTCTTCTTGTACTTATTATAACATGTTAAAAACGCACAAAACGCACATTTACAAATTTTCTTCTAAAAATCTATCATGTTTCATTCTTGCTGTACTTTCTGCTTTATATTTCATTTGATGCATTATTTGTAACCAACTAAAATTATCTATGTATTTATATCTAAATATTTGTCTAATGTCGCTTTTTGGTATTGTTTCTATGTAATCTTCTATTCTGTTTTGCTTTTCAAACAATTTGTTGTAAAACTTTTGTAATTTATTTTCATATTCATGCAATGTTCTTTTTCTTGTAATGTCCACTCCAAATATGACCGCTCTATGTTTATATCCATTTTGAACTGTGTCTGATACCATTTCTGTTGTTTTGTGTATTTTATCTATTCGTTTTTCTAAGTCCTCTATCTCTTTTTTTAAATCACAATATTCTATTAGTTCTTCTTTTGTCATAAGTACCTCCTATTCTTTGTATAAATAACAAATTTCATATTTATTTCTTATTGTGGCATTTCTTCTTTTTGTGTCTTCCTTAATTTTGTTTTATAACTATACCTTTATTATTTCTTACTCTTAATTCTTTTATAATGTTTGTTTCTTTTGTTTTTAATTTGCTTTCTAATATTATAATTTGACATTCTATTTCTCTTTTGTATTCTTGTTCTATTTTTTCTGCTTTTTCTCTGCATTCTCGGCAATAATCAATTGACTTACTATATAAAACTATTGTATCCAATATAGTCACTTCTCTGTTACAAATATCACATTTTTGAATAATCATTTGTATCACTCCGTTTCTTTTAAATGTTTATACTTTTTCTACTAAGTCTGCTTGGATTAGATCATAGAGCGTATCTATGTCAAAATAATGTATAAATGGAAAACCTCCATTCTTCATTTCTATAGTTTTAAAAATTCTTATTATTCCATTTTCATATATAGTAATATTTAATTCTATGTCATCATCTTCTGCATTTTTTTCATATGCTTCAATCTCACTTGTGTTTTTGTTATATCTTGCTTTGAATCCAAATTTCTCTAATTCTTTTAAATCTACATTGTCTTTTATTTTTAACATCTTCTCACTTCCTCTTTAAGTATTTATATATTATCTTTTCTACATAAGCTAAAGCCTCATATTGAGTAATAAATCGTCCACTATGTCTGTTTCTTACGCTGCTTCTTATTATCTTAATTTCTTGATTGTATTGTCTTTTATATATTTTAGCTAATTGCTCTTTACTTAAGCCTTGCTTCCATTTCTCTAAAATTTCTTTGTCTTGCATACTACACCTCTTTAGATTCTCTTTGACTTCTCTTTGAATCTCTTTAGATATAGTATGCTCTTTTATTTATTGTAATATTTCATGTAATTTTCTAAAAACTCTTCTAGCTTATCTGAATATAATCCATCTCGTTTTAATTCTCTTTTTAGATTCTCTATATCTTTTATGCTGTTACTGTTTTTAATTTTCTTTTCTGATTTTGTCTCTGTGTATAAATTTTTCATTAAATACTTTTAATTGTCCTTTTTGAGCTAATATTTTGTCATTAGCAATTTTATTTTGTCCTTGTTGTCTTTTATTTTTTTCATACAATTCTTTATTTTCTTCTTGTAGTCTTTCTAGTTCTTTTAATGCTATTTCTATTGCATTTAACACTTTAAATTCTTCATTCAGCTTTACTCATTTATTTTCTCCTTTTTTATAAATTCTAAGATTTCTTTGTAGCAATATTTTTGTACTGTTAAACAGTTTACTTTTGTTTCTATTTCTGTTTGCTCTTTTTTGGTTAATCCTGTCAGATTTATTATTTTTGTTCCATCTTCAAGCTCTGTTAACATTTCATCATAACACTTATCTACATCTTTTATTCTTTTCTCTATATATGTTATTAACTCATTAATTTTTTTCTTCATTTCTTCTTTACTCATTTGCTTTCTCCTTTTTTAAAAATTTTATTTATATCTGTATCAAAGCTTATTTGTCCATTTGCAAGTATTCCATTTAATCTATCTAAACTTATTTTGTGATATTCTTCGTTTATTTCAATACCAATAAAATTTCTATTTGTTTCTTTTGCTGCTACACATGTTGTTCCACTTCCACTGAAACAATCTAATACAATGTCATTTTTTTGTGTCGTATGTAATATATGTCTTTTTACTAATTCAAGCGGTTTTATGGTTGGATGCTTATATTTTTCTTTATCTTTAGTGTTTATTTGTTGTATAAAAAATTGCGATTTTAATTCGTAACCGATCATTTAAAAAGACGTTTTTTTCTCTAAAATATAAGCAATATTCTAAATCTTGTAACCACACATTGTTCGTAGTTGGAATTGGATTAGTCTTACACCACACAAGTATATTGAAATTGCACTTTAGCTTGTTGAAATAATTTAATATATCTAATATTTGTAATTTACTACACCAGATAAAACAATTTATTTTTTTCATTACTCTTACTATATCATCAAGAATTGTGTAATCGATTCCTTCTTTTATTTTTATTAAGTCATTTCTATATTTCTTTTTCTTTGTTCCATATGCTCCTCCACCACCGACTTTGATTGAGCAAATATGGTATATCTATATATACAAGATCTATACTTTTATTTGGAATATCTTTTATTAATTTATAGCTATCTTCTAATATTATTTTATTTAACATATCTTCAAATTTCATCTTTTACTTTCTCCTGTTCTGTACATTTCATATTAAGCATTTGCTATTACTCTTCTTGGTGTTGTTGCATTTAATTTATAAATACGTCTATATGTATAAGCATCTACATATTTTTTTTCGTGAGTTTCTAATTCTAACTCTAATTCACAGTCATATTTTTTACTAAATTCGTTAATTTTTTGTACAATTTCTTCTAATTCTTCTTGCATATATCTATAACCTCCTGTATCCCTAAAATTCTTTTTATTTCTGCAATTGGCTCATCTACATATTTACATTCGTTTGTTCCGTTAAAATTACTATCTTCTAATCTCATACAGCCACCACAGTTTTTACATTTTCCGTGTAATTCTATATAGTTATATTTCATAATTCGCTCCATTTTCAATCTATCGTATAATGATTTGCATTTTCTAACATCATCTTTTCCGTCTTTGTTGCTCTTCTATAAACTGTTACTTCCTTGTGTGTAACATTATCTTCTTTTGTTCCGCATTCTATTAGCTCATAGTATTCATTTACTAACTCTGTTAATCGCGGTCTTACGTGGTTCATATCAAAGTATTTAGAATATTTTTTAGCACACATTTCGTTTTCTATTTCTCTTGCTGTCATTTCTTTATTGTCTATTATTTCTAGTATTTGCATATATTTTGTCGGGCATTTTGGCTTTATATATTCAAAACTTAATTGTCTTGTTTGTTTTGTAATCATTTGTTATCACTCTCCTTATAAACAACTATTCCTAGTGCTATTAGTTTCATTATTCTCGCTTTCGTTTTATTATCAAAACTTAATAATTGCTTTTTATTTATCTCTAACATATTTCATCTCCTAACTAGGTTTTTAAATTCACTTACCTTTTTATCAAATTTCACTACTACTTTTGTTAATCCTCCTGCTCTTTGTTTTTGTA
>CAOJRU010000022.1 GCA_948442365.1 uncultured Clostridium sp. | reverse complement strand
CTCTGCTTCTATGATTTCTACTCCCTTTTGCTCACATAATCGCCTTATTATTACTCCTATATCTTTTCTTATCTTCCCATATATTGACATTCTCCTGTATTTTGGTGCAAATACTATATGATATTTGCAATTCCAAGCACTGTGTGCTAAACTATTTTTGTCTATTTTCATAGATAAAACTCCTCCTTTGATTTTTATTTTTGCGGTTGACCAAACCAACTATATTATATCAAAGAAGGAGATTTATTTTACTCATAGCTAGAAGCTTTTAGAACTCCACGTAAAACGTGGGGTTTTCATTATCCAAAAAAACAAAAATTATTACTTTCAACTTTTATTAGTGATTTAAAAAAAGACACAGAAAGTCAAAAAAGAAGATTTTTGATGTATTATAATTTAATCCCTAATAACAATAACCTTTTAGGATATACTGATATTGCAGAAATTGAACATTGTAGTAGTAGTGTAATAAGAACTTCTGTAGGTGCTATTATTCTGCAACTCATTAAGCTTGAAGATAGTCAAAAATTACTTTTTCTTAACATTATAAACCAATTTGATATATAAATATACCTATTCCTTGTTTTTAATGATAAAATGTTTCTAGCCAACAACTTACATTACTTTAATATAAAATTTTTTAATTATTGTGATTTTAGATATTTTTAGACAATAAAAATAGTCTTTTAGATTAGTATTAAAACAAAACAGAATAATATCACAGTAATTGGCAAATAATAATATAATATTGTATACAGTTAATTGACATTTGTATACATTTTGTGCTATAATGTATACAGAATAGTAAAAAGGAGTGATTGAAATGTCAACGGTAAGAATAAATGATAATATAAAAAAAGAAGTTACACCAATATTAGAAGATTTAGGATTGTCTTTAAGTGAAGCAATAAATTTATTTCTACATCAAATAAAATTAAATAATGGAATACCTTTTAATCTAAAAAGAAAAGGTATTGTAGAATTAAATGATGGATACGGTTCTTATATTTGCGAATATGGTCATTTACATGATTATAGTAAAATAAACTTCGAAGAATTAGAAAAAGACAGAGTTAGCAAAACTTACAATAATGTAGAAGAATTAATGAAAGATTTAGAAGAAGAATAAATAGTATGTATAAAATTGAAATGACTAATAAATTTAAACAAAGTTTAAAAAAAATAAAGAAAAGACGGAATTAATACAAAGTCACTAACACATGTAATTGATATGTTATCAAAAGGTGAAACATTGCCAGAAAGGTATAAGAACCACCCTCTACATGGTAAATTAAAAGGATATTATAAAGGAAAATCAAAATTTCAGTGATACAGAATTTAAACATCTACAAGATACAACAATAATAGAAAACATTATAGCGTCATTATACCAAATAGGATACACTTTAAAGATTGTTCCTTTTGAAACTCCAGTTGATCCTTTTTATTCTAAAAGTAATATTAAAAACATAGCAGAATCAATTAAACAAATTGAAGAAGGAAAAGTAGTTGTAAAAACAATGGAAGAACTAGAGGCAATGGAAAATGAATAAAATAGATTTATTTCTTATAATGGACTAGCAAAAGCTAGTTCTTTTTTATAGTGTTGGAAAATTGCCTTTGAATAATCAAAAAATTATCCACTAAATAGCACTTGGCAAATCCATAGTTTTTCAAACTATGTCTTTACCTCCACTCACAAAACTATGGAATGTCTAATTTTAAAACCCTTAATATACAAGTGTTAGAGTGCCATTTTGTTAGCACGCAAAAGTATGGAATTTTGTATCTTTATTTTTAGTGTAAAATTCCATACTTTTTGGTACAGATATCCAATCTCAGATAATAAGTAAACGAGCTGGACATTCTAGTGTTTCAGTAACTCATAATATATACTCACATTTCTTTGATAATGGTTTCAAAGAAGTTGCTGATAAAATGGATAGTTTTTTACATATAAAATCAGTATAAGAAGCGGTTAAGATTTCCGCTTTTTTTAATAATTAATAAAATTCATTGAAAAATAAACTAAAAAGTATTATAATTTACCTAGTTTTATTCTAATCATTATTTCTTTAAATACATCTTTAGTTTTAAACTAATAAAATTTTATTCTAAAGGAGGTGTTCATCATGAATGACCTATTCAATTCTATTGGCAATGATTTACACGATGCGTTAAGCTCTCTTGATCTTTCCATACATGATAAAATTAAAGATACTGTTGTCGATGATTTTATTCATGAATTAAAAAACTATTTATTTAAGTCAGATGCCACATATAGACTATCTAAATTGCCTAAAGATACACTATTTGAAGTTAATGAAATTGAAAAGGATTATATTGAATGTTATTATAATCATGAAAGATTTGATATTCCAAAAGAACTAGTTGATTTAAGAGATTTAGAAACTTTAAATATGAATTATGATAGGCTTCAATTACAACCAGATGGTTTATATCATGTTGTAAAAAAAGAAAGTATATAAAAATACCTTCTTAAAAAAACTTTTGATTGTTTTCTACCGTGTTCCATCTAAATTGTAATCTAGTTCGTTAATTTTTATATCATAACCATTACTAGTAAGCCAAATTGTATGGTTTTTATCTGTTCTATATATTTCGCTTCCTTGATTTTGTAATCTTTCTAAAACTTCATTACTTGGGTGTCCATATCTACCATTAGTAGAAATAATAGCGAATTTAGGATTTGTTTGTTCTAAAAAACTTTGACTAGTGCTAGAATCAGAACCATGATGTCCAACTTTTAATACATTAACATTATTCCATTTTCTAGAACCTTCCACATTCGTTGTAGCATCTCCCATAAACAGGTATTTAGTATCATTATATGCAAGTTCTATAACAATAGAAGAATCATTTGTATTATTAACATTATTTGAATTGATGTTTAAAACTTTCCATGTTGCTTTTCCCAAGCTATATTCTAGTTCATCTGAAGCAACTAAACTTTTATCTACTTTTACATTGTTTTTATTGATAATATCCATCATTTCTATGTAGAATTTTTTATCTGATTCCATATTAGGCATATAAATTGTTCCTATTTCTAATTCTTGAACAATCTTATTAGTACCACCTATGTGGTCTTCATCTAAATGTGTAAGAATTAAATAGTCGATTTTACTTATATTCTGTGCTTTTAAGAAGTCTGTAATGTAATATCCATCTGAACCATTTCCTGTATCAATTAACATCGTAAAGCCATTATTAGCAATTAATGTACTATCTGCTTGTCCTACATTAAAGTAAATTATATTTAGAAGTTCTGTATCAATTCCGATATCATCATAGTATGATGATTCGTATGGTTTATTTTTTGAAATTACATTTATGATTCCTAATATTAAAATTAAAAATATAGCTGTAATTACCAATAAAATATTTTGCTTCTTATTGTTTTCTGTATTATTTTTCATTGAAAATTCACCACCAATTCCTTACCTTATTTTATATATTATATAATACACTATCTATATCAATAATTCAAACTTTTTCTAATCCGTCACTTTTTCGTCACTTTTTGAACTGGTAACAAAAAATAGCAAGTCTTGAATTGCTTGCTATATGTGGAGCCAATAAGCGGAATCGAACCGCTGACCTACAGGTTACGAATCTGTTGCTCTACCAACTGAGCTATATTGGCATAACCAAAAAATATCTTACAACATTTTTAGACTTTTGTCAATTAGTAAAATATCCTTTTATAACAATCTCTACCATTAATAGCGCCTAGCAAATACACTTTATGCAAGCACTCTTTATTATTTTTGATAAATTCTATTTCTTCCTTTGTAAATAAATTTTTATTCTCCTCAATTCTTTCTTCTATAAAATTTTCTAAGAATATACTTTTCATATTCAAAAACCCCTCTTTCGTATAAAAATCATTTGACTTTCACACTTAAAAAAGGTATACTTGCATTATACATACTTTCTAAGTGTGTAAACATAGCAAGAGATAGCAAGGTTTAGCGGTCTAGCTATCTCTTCGTTTTGTATTATACTATATCTAAAAAATAAAAACAAAACCCATTTTCGACAAAAAAATCCGTAGTGCTTTCATGCTACGAATTTTCTACATTCTAATAAATTCTATTTCTTAAATCATGCCAATTACTACCACTAATATATTTTAAACTTTCTGAATTAAGCAAATCATTTTCTTTGGCATAGTAATTCCATTCTCTGATGGTTGGAAATTCCACAAAATCTTTTGTAATCTTCTTTAAATATTTGATAGATTCTACATATTTTATATAAATTGGATTGTCTTTTCTGTATTGTTTTTCATTTTGATAATAAAAATTTACTAATTCATTATATCTTTGACTTAATTTTCTTGTTTGCTCAGAATCTAATCCATTTACTTCTATAGATTCTTCCAATTTTTTTCTTAATTTCTCAAAATCACTTATCATTGGTATCGCCTCTTATAAAATTTACTATATTATATCCAAAAATACTAGGTACTAGAAATGTCATTTTTTGTCGCTTTTAATAGTATTAATTCAACAAATAATATCTTTTGAATTTTACTAATTTGCCTTCTTTATTTTTCTTTTTTTCCCATTTTGTTATAAATAGATAACCCTCTTCTTTTAATTCCTTAACTCTTGTTGCAAACTGAGTAACGCCTAATTTCGTATATGCCTCCCAACTTGTTATACTTCCAAATTCTCTCATATATTTTATGATACTTTGCCTTTGTGTTATTTTCACAACTTACCACTCTCCCATTTTTTATTTTCTCTACAGTACTTATTGTTCGTTTTATTGTTTTTAGTTTAACGTACATATTGTTCCTTGTCAATACTTTTTTTTAAATTTTTTAAAGTTTCAGAACTATTTGTGCTATTTGTTGTTAAAGTAGTAATCTATTTTGACACTTTTATAAATTTTTCCTTTACGAATAGAACAATTTGTTATATAATACATGTATAATATCAAAGGAGATCTATTATGAATCGAATCAAAGAATTGCGAAATCAGAAAGGCTTATTACAATCGGATGTAGCAGAATATATTGGAAAATCGGAAAGAATCGTTGGTTTCTATGAAAAAGGCGAACGAGATCCTAATACAGATACGTTAATAAAGCTATCTGAATTATTTGACGTGTCTATCGATTACATCTTAGGCAAATCAGATATTAGAAACTCAAAAAAAGTCAATCTGGATGATATCGATATCGCCTTTGCTAGTGGCATAAAAGGTCTCAACAAAGAAAATCAAGAAACCTTAAAAAATATTATGGAAGGATTACTTGCCAAACAAGAATTAGATGATGATAAAAAGGATTAAGCATGGAAAACTCTGATTTATATGATAAAATGGAAAAAGAAAATATTCATTATATCAATCATCAACTACTTTTTACCAGAGGAGCCATTGCTCATTGCGATGATTTAACTGCTATTGTTGTAGATGACAAACAAGTAAAAAGTCAAGTTAGTGAAAATACTGTCTTATTAGAAGAATTAGGACATTATATGGCAGGTGCCTACTATCGCACGAACAGTCCGTATGAATTAATTGAAAAAATGGAACATAAAGCAGATAAAAAAACATGGGAAGAATTTTTCCCTTATGAAGAAATTAAAGAACTAATGAAAAAAGGCTTAACCACAGCAACTCAGCTAGCTGAGTATTATAACGTGGAAGCCCCTTATATGGCTAGATGCCTTAATTATTATTATAATCAATATCATGGTTTTGATTAATCTTCTATTTTTGCTAAAATAATAATTCTAAATACATTATTTCTTATACATTACTATAAAAAACAAAAAGGTTGTTGCTTTTTTAGCTTAACAACCTTTTTATATTATCTCTAATACATTCCGTCCATACCTGCTGGCATTCCTGCGTCATGTCCTCCACAGCTGCATCCCTTTGGTTCTGGAGCATCTGTTACAATACTTTCTGTTGTAAGTACCATTGAAGCGATAGAAGCTGCATTTTGTAAAGCACTTCTTGTTACTTTTGTTGGATCCACAATTCCTGCTTTTTTCATATCTACATATTGTTCTTTCGCAGCATCAAATCCAACGCCTATTTCAGATTTTTTTACTGTATCTGCAATAACTGCTGGTTCTAATCCGCTATTTCTTGCAATTTGTTTTACTGGTTCTTCTAAAGAATTCAAAACAATTTTTGCTCCTAATGCTTCTCCACCTTCTAAAGAATTGATTAATTTTTCAACTTTTGGAATTACATTCATTAAAGCTGTTCCACCACCTGCAACAATCCCTTCTTCTACGGCAGCTTTTGTGGCAGACAAAGCATCTTCAATTCTTAGTTTTTTGTCTTTCATTTCTACTTCTGTGGCAGCACCTACCCCAATGACTGCGACGCCACCAGCTATTTTAGCTAATCTTTCTTGTAATTGTTCTTTATCATAATCACTCTTGGTTTCTATTATTTGTGCTTTTATTTGCCCCACTCTGTCAGCAATTTGTTGTTTGTCTCCATTACCATCTACAATAATGGTATTTTCTTTTTGCACTTTTACTTGTTTTGCTTTTCCTAATTGGCTTATGGTAGTATCTTTTAATTCTAATCCTAAATCTGATGTGATAACCTCTGCTCCTGTTAGAATCGCAATATCTTCTAGCATAGCTTTTCTCTTATCACCAAATCCTGGCGCTTTTACAGCTACTACGTTTAATACACCTCTCAATTTGTTTAAGATTAAGGTTGATAGCGCTTCCCCTTCGATATCATCACATATAATTAATAACTTCCCAGATTCTTGCATAATAGCTTCTAATAATGGTAATACTTCTTGAATATTACTAATTTTTTTGTCAGTTAATAATATATATGGATTATCTAATACCGCTTCCATTTTTTCTGTATCAGTTGCCATATAAGGAGATAAATACCCTTTATCAAATTGCATTCCTTCTACGACATTTAATTCCGTGTTGGAAGTTTTTGATTCTTCAATGGTAATAACACCATCTTTTGATACTTTTTCCATTGCATCTGCAATTAATTTTCCGATTTCTTCATTGTTAGCAGAAATACTTGCTACTCTTGCAATATCCTCTTTTCCATTGATGTCTGAGCTTACTTCTTTTAATCCTTCTACTGCTGTTTCTACTGCTTTGTCAATTCCTCTTTTGATTGCCATTGGGTCAGCACCAGCAGCCACATTTTTTACGCCTTCTTTTATCATACTTTGTGCTAATACAGTTGCTGTTGTTGTTCCATCTCCTGCTACATCATTCGTTTTTGTAGAAACTTCTTTTACTAAACGAGCTCCCATATTTTCATATTTATCTTCTAGCTCAATTTCCTTTGCAATGGTAACACCATCATTGGTAATTAATGGTGCTCCAAAACTTTTATCTAATACTACATTTCTTCCTTTTGGTCCTAAGGTTACTTTTACGGTATCTGCTAATTTATTGACACCTTCTAATAAAGATTTTCTTGCTTCTTCTCCAAATTTAATTACTTTTGCCATTTCCTTTCCTTCCTTTCCTTACTTTTTATCTAATTATTCAACAATTGCTAAAATATCATCTTGTTTTACTATAATATATTCTGTCCCCTCATATTTTACTTCTGTTCCAGAATATTTACTTACGATGACATTGTCACCTTTTTTTACATTAACTGGTTCCATTTTACCATCTACTTTTTCACCTGGTCCTACTTCTATTACTTCTGCTATTTGTGGCTTCTCTTGTGCATTGCCAGCTAATATAATTCCACTTTTTGTCGTTTCTTCGCCTTCTTTCATTTTAATTAATACTCTGTTTCCTAATGGTTTAATCATTTTTTCTACCTCCTTAAGTTTTCTTTTAGCACTCTTGCTAACTGACTGCTAATACTTTATACCCTTTTTTCTCACTTGTCAATACCTTTTTTTCTTTTTTCACACAAATTTCACATATATTAGTTTCACCCTATAATATATTCAGTTTTATATACTGGTATGACCTTTTCTTGATTTTTCCCACCAAAAAGAATATAATAGGAATATGAAAAAATTAATTGTAAATGAAAAATATGATGGAAAAAAATTGAATAAGTTTTTATTAGAAAATATCCCAAATCTTTCTATTAATCTTTTTTATAAAACTTTAAGAAAAAAAGATATAAGAATAAATGGTAAAAGAATTTCTGAAAATGTTACTATTTATGAAAAAGATGAAATTCTAGTATATATTTCTGATAGTCTTTTGACCTCTTCTTTTCAATTAGATATCTTTTTTGAAGATGATAATATTTTAGTTTTGAATAAACCTTATAATTTAGAGGTGACTGGTAAACATAGCTTAACTAGCTACGTTCATCAAAATTACGAGAATTACCGTTTTAAACCCATGCCTTGTCATAGAATTGATCGAAATACAACTGGGTTAGTTCTTTTTGCCAAAAATGAAAAAGCCCTATCCATTCTTCTTGATAAATTTAAACATCATGAAATTGAAAAACATTATCTTGCTTTGGTTTATGGTATACCAAAAGATGATTACCAAAGATCCGAATCTTTTTTGTTTAAAGATAATAAAAAGGCTTGTGTCTATATTTCAGATATTCCCAAAAAAGGTTATCAAAAAATTATTACCAGTTATCGTATTTTAGAAGCATACGATAACAATACTTCTCTTTTGGATGTAGAAATTGAAACTGGTAAAACTCATCAGATTAGGGCTCATCTTGCTCACTTGGGCTATCCTATTATTGGTGATGGAAAGTATGGTATTAACGAGATTAATAAGAAGTTTGGTAAACGATATCAAATGCTTTGTAGCTATGTTTTAAAGTTTAATTTTAAATCTGATAGTGATATTCTGAATTATTTGAATGGTAAACGTTTTGTTTTGGAGCGTTTTAGGAGGTTATTTGCGAAAAATATGCCTATTTCTAATAGTGTTCCACCTACTTTTTGCTCAAAAAAATAATTCGATTAATCAACTGTTAAAATTAGTATAGCATAAAAATTATAAATTTCATAGTATTTATATAAAAAAGAAAGTCATAAGGACGAGACTTTTTCAATAGTCTCCATAAGGACTTATTATTTTTGTAAATAGACTTAGCACACTCCATTAAATTTTTTTAATTGTACTTTTTTATACTATACTAATGGATATAATTCACTTTTAGCGTATTTGATTAAGTATATGGCAAAATGGTTAAAATAAGAGATAACGCTTACAATACTTCAAGTTGTAAGCATTATCTCTTTAACTTTCTTTGATAGCAAAATATCCAATGGCTTCATATTTAAAAATAAATCCATCATCCCAAATAGTATTAATTACTGTTGGTCCTAATTCAGGTACAAAATTGGGCTGAATAACTTTAGGTTGTTGCTTTTTCCACTTATGAAACCAAAATCCAGACTGTTTGTCTTGACGTATGAAATGAAAATCACCTGTTTTTGATTTTTCATTTGGCGGAGAATAGAATACTTTTATAAGATATTCATTTTCTCCTAAAATTATTTTGTCATTTAAATTAAGTCGTCTAAAAATTTTTTCTAGTGTTTCCAAATCGATATAGATTTTTGCCATCAGTTCTTCGGGTTCTCTACCATAATATTTCAAATTTTGAGAAAACCCTGGATTGAAAATATCTCTAGGATACATAATACCAAGAGAATAAGCATAACAGTTAACCAATTCCTCTGATATTAAGTCCAGTGTTATAGAAACACCATTGTTAAATAAGTCTTTTGACCGAAGCATACTGTTTTTGATTTCTTCAATCCCAATACTAGGCATAATACATTACCCCTTTCTTTATTTTCTATAGTGCTATATAATTATATTATACTATATTTTACATAATGTTGCAAATGCTGTGGAGATGTTTTCGAATGTTATACAATATTTTAAATATAAAAAAATTTTTTTCTTTTTCATCCATTTCCATTACCTTTGCTAATATAAAAACATCCGTATTATCTTTATAAGAAATCATTACATTTTTATTATAATTTTTATATACAATACATAAAAAATTCTTTAATATATCAACTAACTTTTCTTTATCAGTCTTCAATTTAATCAAATCACTTTGTATAACAATTATACTTAATTTTAAATTATCTTCTATACTTAAACTTTCAAAATATTTTACTAAAACTTTACATCTTCACTATTATTTTTTAATATCATTTTCATCTATCATTTCATTATTTTATAAAGGACTTGGGACTTAGTCCCATAATTCGAATTTTGACTAGGGAGGAAAAATTCAGTGCTTGTTAGGAAGTGTATGGGCGTACAAAAATTGTATTTCGCTTGAATTTTTCCTCTAAAATCTTCATTCTTGCAGTCGAAAATTTCTACAAAATAGAAAAAATCAACCTTTTACAGTTGATTTATGAATGTTTTCGCCAAAGTGCGACGATTTTACTTAATGGAGCGGATGGCGGGAATCGAACCCGCGCTATCAGGTCGGAAGCATGACATTCTACCACTAAATTACACCCGCATTTATAAATTTACTTGTTCTAAAAACATATTTATTTCTGGACTTAAAATACTTACCTAGAATCTTAAAAGATTCTAGGTATTATTCTTATTCTCCAAAAACAGCTATATAATCTTTCTTAAATTTTTCAATACCTGCATCTGTTAATGGATGTTTAATACATTGTTCTATCACTTTATAAGGAACTGTTGCAATATCTGCACCAGCTAATGCACAATCAACTATATGGATTGGATTACGCACACTTGCACATATAATTTCTGTTTTAATATTTTGTACTTTAAATATATTAGAAATGTTTTTTATTAAATCAACACCATGAGTTGCTATATCATCCAACCTTCCTAAAAATGGTGAAACATAGGTAGCACCTGCTTTTGCAGCAAATAAAGCTTGTGTTGGGTTAAAAATAAGAGTTACATTTGTTTTAATTCCTTCTTTTGATAAAACTTTGACAGCTTTCAACCCCTCTGCTGTCATAGGAATTTTTACTACCATATTAGGATGTATTCCTGCAATTTCCCTTGCTTCTTTAATCATATCTTCAGCAGTTACTGTCGTTGCTTTAACTTCTCCACTAATAGCTCCATCAACAATAGAAGTAATTTCTTTTATAACTTCTTTAAAGTCACGTCCTTCTTTGGCAATGAGTGATGGATTTGTAGTAACACCACAAATAATTCCCATGTCATTTGCTTTTTTAATTTCTTCTACATTAGCAGTATCAATAAAAAATTTCATATTATACCTCCTAACTTACTATAGGCATTATAACATATTGTATTATTTTTTGACAATAAAAAGGATTGATTTTTCCATTTTTATTTCTGGTGGAGATGAGGAGAGTCGAACTCCTGTCCATAATACTTTCCAAATAGATTTCTACAAGTTTAGTTTATCTTTTCATTTCATTTCATTTTCACCGATAAACAGGTTAAAATCAAACATAGCTTTTTAAAATACCCCCTACTTTAAAAGCAAAAGTAGCTTTGTTTCCCACAAAATTATGACACTTTAACTTAAATCTGTGGGAGATTTAAGCAAAGCGTAGCCGCATCTAGGCAGCTAATGCTAATTCTCTATTATCAGCGTTTATATTTAAATTTCCCGTTTTTTAAAGTGGCCAACGAGAATCCACTACTTGCTATCTATCCTTCTGGTAATATGTCGAAACCATTACATCCCCATGTACTTATTTATTATACTATATTTCTTATGCTTTATCAATATTCTCTATTAAAAATCTTAATACATCTCTGTCAACATATTTTTTATTTTGCATACACTGTATTAATATTGATTGAAAGGTTGATTATTATGCCAATTGTTTCTACAAATGTTCCTTATCATTCTAATATGTTAAGACAAAATTTAAACTTATTATTACGAACCTATCCCTTTCTTAATGTTCAGACGGTTGGAAATAGTGTTTTAGGAACTCCTCTTTACGTAATCAAATTAGGTCGTGGTTCTAAAAAGGTATTTTATTCCGCTTCCATTCATGCTAATGAATGGATTACCAGTTCTGTTTTAATGAAATTTGTGGAAGACTATTGTATATCTTATGTTAGAAATTCTAACCTCTATGGCTATTCTGTTCGTAATCTTTTCAATTCTACTTCTATTTATATTATGCCTATGGTAAATCCAGATGGAGTCGATTTAGTAACTGGAAATCTTGCTGTAAGTTCTCCTAGCTATCAAAAAGCATTACATATAGCCAACCAATTTTCTAGTATTCCTTTTCCTAATGGTTGGAAAGCCAATTTGAATGGTGTGGACTTAAATTTACAGTTTCCGGCAGGATGGGAAAAAGCGAGAGAAATAAAATATTCACAAGGATTCACTCGTCCTAGTCCTCGTGATTTTGTAGGCTATGGTCCTTTAACAGAACCTGAATCTTTAGCGATTTATAACTTTACCTTGTCCCATGATTTTAGATTAGTAATTGCCTACCACACACAAGGTAAAGAAATTTATTGGCAATTTCAAAATTTTCTTCCGCCAAATAGTCGTGCTATTGGCGAACAGTTTGCCGATTCTAGTGGTTATGTACTAGCTGAAACTCCCTATAATTCTAGTTTTGCTGGTTATAAAGATTGGTTCATTCAAACTTATAATAGGCCTGGCTATACAATTGAAGCAGGAATGGGAGAAAATCCTTTGCCAATTTCTCAATTCGATGAAATTTATGAGGATAATTTAGGGATTTTAGTTTTAGGTGCTGTTTTGTAATACTTATAAATACACATAGAAAATGCCAAAAGAAAAAAACTTTTAGCATTTTCTATTCCTTTACAATATAATTTATTTTATAATACCTTTTCATTTCTTTCATCACATTTTATTTTTACTTTTTTTATAATCTCCATTGGTATAACATTTTCTAAGGTTTCTATCCCATATCTTTCTATATAGTGATACATCTGAGCTAATAATCTATCATCTGTTTTTTTAGCTTCGGCATATTTATTGATAATTTGCTCTCTTTGTTGTTGTCTTATTTTTTCTCTATCTAGTATTATAATTGGAATTCCAAAATCTCTAGCTGCTTTTAAGGAATTCATCCATAATTTATTCTGTTCTTTATCCTCTTGCTGATTTTCTTGTATATATACAATATAACTTGGTTTGGTCTTTTCTATTCTTCCCCCTTCATTTTGCGATAAGGTATTAATAACCAATTCATTATACCCACCATATGTGTTAGCCTCTAATTTAGCAGGAATTTCATATTGGCTATCATATTCATCTACAAAAAGTTCATCTCCAAATAAAAAAGGGGTTACCGCATCTTTAAGATACATTGCCTCTATGGAATAGGATTCATTTGTACTAAATCCAAATATAATCTGTGGATACATTCCCTTCATATCTAATAAATTCTCTGGTGTCATATAAGAAACTGATGTTTTATATCTCAATGGTTTACCTAATTCTTTCCAAATTTCCTCATAAGACATCTTAGCATCATTTACTGGAACTACTCTCTTTACAAACATTGCAAAGTTTTCTCCTGGTTCATATACTGGTATTATTTTGCCATCATAGTATACGTCATTAATTCTATCTTCTTCATCTATTTGATATAAAGTATCTTGATACAATTTTTGATATATATTTCTTACATTTTGTCTTAATAAAACACTTTGTGATAGGCCTATTACTGATTCACATTTTATATCTTTAAGACTATTCATATTCTGACATTTCAAAACTGCTTTTATATCTTTTACTATTTCAACTATTTTTCTTTCTTCTGTACAATCTCTTCTATCCCCTTTCCAAATGTTCTGATTAGTGCTTCCGCTTCCTTTAGCGTTAAGTTATACTGTTTTTGTAATATTGCCATTTTCATTCTATCCATTGTGGAAAGATGAATAAATGATTTTAGATATTTTGTAATAGGTTTTATTGCTTCTTCCTCATCTAATTGTGGATTTCTTAATATCGTGTCACAAGTAAGATCTCTTATCTCCTCAAAATGTTTTAATTCTTCTCTTTTTGTTATATTAAAGATATTTCCACTAAAAAAATTTATCGAATATCCTGAAAATAAATCAGTAAGCTTTTGTAATTCCTCTTTTGTCATTTTTTCATCTATTTTTGATTTTTTCATCAAATCATCAATCAATTCTTTGTATTGATCTGCCTTAAAATTTGATAAAATATTATTTTCAAATTCTTGCCACCCATCTGAATTCTCCTTAATACTGTTAGACATTCTAGTGTATAATTCTAATTCGTAATGACTTAATCCCATAAGAGCTGATTTCATTTGCACTACTCTTACGATCAATTGTAATTTGTGTACAGATATCTTTTTATATTCAGGAAGTAATATTTGTGGGCTTACAAATTCTAACATGGCAGGATAATTTTCGTATAGTTCTTTTAATCTTGCTACTTTATCTGGTATGTCTTCTTTCGTAAATATTTTATTTAATCCATGATTTACAAAAATTTTATCAATAATAGTTTGTAAGGATATCCCTGTTCGTAAATAGGTTAATACTTCATCGAATAATCTTAGATTTTGTGCTATCAAGTCTTTTGATGCATTACTTATCATTTCCAAAATTTCTTTGTTTCCTCTTCCTTTAGCTTTTAACACTTTAATCACATCTACCATATTTCCCCGTTCCATTATAGTATGATATATTATTTTATTACTAAGGTTCCTATTTTTGAATAATTTTTGTGGCACATTTTCTATTGTAATCCCTCTTTCAAAAGCATATTGTAATATGCCATTTTCTGATAATTCTACTCCTTCTTTTTCTTCCCATAATAATAGTTCTTCTGGAATTTCCTTAAAATATTTTAAATCTTTACTCAGAAGCTTTTTTCTATGTTTAATTTCTTTTTCTATTTTTTTAGCTGTATTTTGATTTTCATTAACATCGAATTTTAACATTTTTAATACGCCTCTTGTCTCTTTTCTAATCTAATTTTCATTAACTTTTTGAGCTTGTATTCTTTTTTACTTATTTCTAATAAATATCCAGTAGTAGAACATATTAATAAAATCGTTTCTAAAATGATTCCTACTACGGACATTATATAGATATTATACCATATCCATAAGAATCCTACTATAATTCCTAATAATTTATATACATTCGTTTTCTTTTGCCACACGGAAAAGGTATAAATAAGAGTAGCTAATACAGCAAGTAAACTGAAAAATCCATTATAGGTAAATACTGCTGAGATAATAGATATAGCATATAAATCTTGTACAGAAATTCTTCCTACTAGGAGAATTTTCCTACCATATAAAAATAGGAATAAATTTTCATTTATCCCATTCTCTTTTTAAGTAAACGCCACTTGAAACATAAGATTTAAAATTAATCCCTATCATTATCTTATAATCGTTCTTTTCTCATCAGCGCCCACACCAATATATTTTACAGGTACACCAGCGTAATCCTCTATAAATTTAATATAATCTTGTGCTTCTTTTGGAAGTTCTTCAAAGGTACTAGCTCCTTCTGTACACCATCCACCTTTTAGTTCCTCATAAACAGGCTTACAATTTTCCTTATCAAGTGGAACATGTCTAATAATTTCACCTTTATATTGGTAACCAACACATACATTGATTTTATCTAGCTTCCCAATCGTATCCATATGATTGATACATAACGAAGTCAAACCACTTGTATTTTTCGTATGTTTTACCATAACTAAATCCAACCAACCTGTCCTTCTTGGCCTTCCTGTTGTCGTCCCATATTCATGACCCCATTCACGAATTAAATCTCCTGTTTCATCTTCTAACTCTGTTACAAAAGGACCATTTCCCACTCTTGAAGTATAAGCTTTAATAACACCTATCACTTCATCGATTAATGTTGGACCTATTCCAGCTCCTGAAGCTGTTCCACTTGCATTTGGATTAGATGATGTAGTCATTGGATAATCTCCATGATCATTGTCTAACCAAAAAGATTGTGCCCCTTCAATAATGATTAACTCATCTTTTTCAATTGCTTCATCAATAATAGGATGTACATCTGTAATAAATTCTTGTACTATTTTTTTATATTTCATACAATATTCGTATTCTTCTTCGGTTGTAATAAGTGGGAATTTTTCTTCTTCATAAATGCCTTTTTCTATTAATTTATTAGCTTCTGCTACCAACACATTATACACCTTTAGATTCTCTGTAATTTTGTGTTTCAATTGCTTTTCTTCCACAAATAAATCACACATTCTTAAATTGGTACGTCTTGCCTTTTCTTCATAAGTCGTTCCAACCCCTCTACCTGTTGTCCCCACTTTGTTTTCTTTTAACATTTCGTATAATCTGTCCAATTGCTTGTGATGAGGCAGCGTTATATGGGTTCTTTGGCTGACAACAAAATTGTCTTTTTCTACTTTTATTCCTGCTTCTCTCATTTGCTCGATTTCTTCTGATAATACTTTTAGGTCAGCTACTACGCCTGGCCCAATCATAGAAACTACCTCTGGTCTAATAATAGCAGATGGTAATAAATGCATCGCATATTTTTTACCATTGGCTACTACCGTATGCCCAGCATTACTTCCCCCTGTTGCTCTTATTACAATAGCTGCCTTCTTTGCTTCATAATGTACAGCTCTTCCTTTTCCTTCATCTCCATATTGAAGGCCTATTATCATTTTTACAGACATGTTTCTTTCTCCTTTTTTACTATATTTCTTGGTGCTTTCTCTCTTTTTACCTTTGCATTATATCATTGTCGTTTTATGAAGTCAATTGATTTTTCAGATGATAACAAAATTGCCAAAAAGGTCCGTCCCCTTTGGCAATCTACTTTTTATTTTGTTATCCATTTTACTAAATCTAAATTAGCTGGTTCTAATAACATTTCATGTTTTGGCATAACTCTGAAAGTATAGCCATAATTTCCACCAGTGGTTAATTCTATTTTTGAAGTAAAGAAGTATTTTTTGTTTTCATCATCTTGATCTTCTAGTTTCATTGGTGTGATACTAACATTTTCAACCACTCCATTTTCTAGTATCTTACCATAATATACTTCTACTGTGATATTTTCCACATCAATATTTGGCAATACCACTTCACAAGCTACTTCTATGTTATTTCCTGCATCAATGGTAATATTATCTAGATTATTAACTTGTGCAATCTTAATATCTTTCCAATTCATATACAAGTCTTTTTTCCAAGAGTTATAACCTGCTACATTATCAACATCTGAATAATATTTTTTGGTTAGATTACAAAGTGGTACATATAAATTATTGGTATAGTCTACTAACATTCTTGCTGTGCTGTATTTTCCACCTGTTGTAATAATAGAATTTTTCATTAATTCCATCCACTTTTTAGATAAGCCATTTTTATCTTTTTCATAATAGGTTGGTATGATCTTTTCTTCTAAGGTACGATACATACTTTGACTATCTGCCATATCTTGTGCTTCATAAGAGTCATATTCTGCATTACTTCCAATGGTCCAACCATTGGTTTGTGTATAGCCTTCTGCCCACCATCCATCTAAAACACTAAAGTTAATCACACCATTGACAGATGCTTTTTGTCCACTCGTTCCAGAAGCTTCCATTGGTCTTCTTGGATTATTTAGCCATACATCAACACCACTAATCAAATATCTTGACATAGCAATGTTATAGTTTTCTAAGATAAAGATTTTTCCTTTAAATTGTGGCATCATAGACACTTCATGGATGTATTTAATTAAGTCTTGTCCTTCTTTATCGGCTGGATGAGCTTTTCCAGCAAATATAATTTGTACTGGTTTATCAGCATTATTTAATATTTGTGTAATTCTTTCTAAATCTTTAAAAATTAAGGTTGCTCTTTTGTAAGTTGCAAATCTTCTAGCAAATCCTATGGTTAAAGCTTCTGGATTTAATTTAGAAACAATCTCATTAATCTCTTCGTAACTATAGCCAGAACGTCTTAATCTCTCTGATGTATTGTCTTTTACTAATTTTAATAATTTTGCTTTTTGGTCTGTATGAACTGACCATAATTTTTCATCTGGAATGTTTTTGATTTTCTCCCATATGTGATCTTGATGAATGTTGTCTTGCCAATAAGGAATTAAATATTTGTTATATAATTCTTTTATTTTTGGTGCTAGCCAAGAACAAGTATGAATTCCATTGGTTACATACTCGATTGGTGATTCATTAGCTGCTATGTTTGGCCATATTTCTCCAAATAATTCTCTCGATACCGCTCCATGCAATTTACTTACGCCATTTTTCTTTCCCGCAATTTTTAATGCTAATATTCCCATATTAAAGCCTTCGTCTAAATCAATTCCTGGTTTCATTCCTAATCGTAAGAAATCTTCTCTGGAAAGCCCTAATCTTGGCCAGAAGTCTTTAAAATATTTTTCTACTAATGCTAATGGAAAAATGTCATTTCCTGCTGGTACTGGTGTATGAGTGGTAAATACTGTTTTTGAACTTGCTATATCTCTTGCTACTTCAAAAGATACTTGTTTTTCTTTTATAATATTTTTTATAATTTCTAAGTTTAAGAAGGCTGAGTGTCCTTCATTCATATGATATACCGTTGGATTCAAATTTAAGTGCTTTGTTAATAATTGTACCCCTGCTTGACCTAAAACAATCTCTTGACGAATTCTCATTTCTTGGTCGCCACCATATAATCTTAGTGTTACATCTCTATCTTCTTCATGGTTTTTATCAATGTCAGAGTCTAATAAATATAATTTTACTCTTCCTACATTAATTTGCCATACTTTTAGGTACAATCTTCTTTTTGGAAATTTAACAAAGATCGTTAAGTCTTCCCCTTTTTCATCTTTTACTGGATTAATCGGCATATCATATAAGTCTATATTATGGTATTCTGTTTCTTGTTGCCCATAACCATTGATTTTTTGATGGAAATATCCGTTTTTATATAATAAACCTACTGCTACTAATGGAATTCCTAAATCACTTGCAGATTTTAAATGGTCACCAGATAAAATCCCAAGCCCTCCTGAATAAATTGGTATGGTTTGGTCTAATCCATATTCCGCTGAAAAATAAGCAATTAAATCTTTTTTATTTTCTGGATATTTATTTGAAAACCATGTATTTTTACTATTCATGTAGCCTTCAAAGTTTTCAGCTATTTTGTCATATTCCTTTAAAAATACAGTGTCTTTAGCTACTTTTTCTAGTCTTTCTTGCGATACATGTTTTAAAAATTTGACTGGGTTTTTGCTAGATTGCTCCCATAAATCTTGATCTATTTTTTGAAATAATCTTAGAAACTCTGTGTTCCATGACCACCATAAATTGTTTGCTATTTCTGATAATTTTTCAATTCTTTTTGGTAATTGTGGATTTACCGTGATTCTGTTAAATATGTACATTTGATTTGTTCCTCCTTTGTTATTTTGCTTCGCTTTTTCTTTTCGTTTTCTTTTACCATAATTCTGCCAACACAACAAATTTTAATAACTAATTATTAAAATTATTTGTCCATTTTTTCATATTTATATTATCTATTAAATCTACTTTTTTGTCAAATGTTTTTCACAAATTTTCTATTGTTTTTTATAGAACAAAACGAGCATAATAAAAAAATCACTCTAAATTTATTGGTAAATTCAGAGCAATTTTATAGTATTCTAAAATATTCTTAAAATATCATTATAAGTTACATACAAAGATAAGGCAATTAGGATAGCAAATCCTAATAATTGTATATTTACTTCTGTTTGTTGTTTCATTGGTTTTCTTCGAATTGCCTCAATCAATAAAATTAAAATCTTTCCACCATCTAATGCTGGAATTGGAAGCAAATTCGTTACTCCTAATGATAAGGAAATAAGTGCCATCATCTCGAAAAATTCTCTTATGCCATCGGTTTTAGCAACCACTTCAGAAATCCCAACTGGTCCCATCATTTGATCTACTCCTACATTTCCAGTAAATAATTGTTTTAAATTATCAACAATCGATATTAAAAACTCTTGTGTCTGTATACCACCATTAATACATCTATTAACAAAAGTATCTTCTGCTTGCTTTAAATTAATTCCTAATAGATAGGTAGTTTCATAATCTGGTATCAATTCTATTGTATATTCTTCTTCTCCTCTTTTTACGGTAAGAGTTATAGTTTCGTTATCTTTCTGGCTTATCTCTTGTAATGCTATTTTAGTATCTCCATCAATCATAACATCATTTACTTTTACTAATATATCATTTGCTTGTATTCCTTGACGTTCTGATGGACTATTCTTTTCCACCGCTATAATTTTACATTTTTCATCTAAATAAATTCCTGTTACCTTTGATTTTATTTCACTTGGTTTTATAGCATATTCTATGATTTCTCCATTTCTTTCTATCTTAGTTGCTATTTCTTTTCCTTCTGACTTAGCTAAAACTTCGTTTAAATCTTTTTTATTTTTTATCTTTTGTCCATTTCCTTCTACGATTTTATCTCCTGTTTGTAATCCAACTTCTTGTGCTACATATCCATCTATAATTTCATCTATCTGATTCGAAACATACGTACCTGAGGTAGCAGTTATCGTAAAATAAATGATAATAGCAAAAATAATATTAACGGTTGCTCCTGCTAATACAATTGCCATTCTTTTAGGAATACTTGCTTTCGAAAAAGACCTATCATCTTCTGATGCCTCATCTTCTCCCTCCATGCTATTATACCCTCCTAAAGGTATTAATCTTAATGTGTATTTTGTTTCTTTCCCTTGTTTTCTCCAAATAGCTGGTCCAAAACCAATAGCAAACTCATTCACTTTTACTTTGCAAAGTTTGGCTACTACAAAATGGCCTAATTCATGAATGGTAATTAAAACACCTAACAATATAATAATTTTTATGGCTGAAATTAAAAAAGTTATCACTTTTTTCCTCCTTTTAGGGTTGCCATTGGTTCCAGGTTCATTTGGCAACTTTTAGGCTCTTATCTTATTGATAGCCTATGAGAAATAAAAAACATGAAAAGTTGCCAAATAACCCCAGAACCAATGGCAACCTTGACAATAGCACTGTCCCCAATGGACACAATCAAACTTACAATAATGTAAATAACGCATAGGCAAATGGTGCTAAAAATATTAGACTGTCAATTCTGTCTAACATTCCACCATGTCCTGGTATTAAATTGCTATAATCCTTAATGTCTACATATCTTTTTATACTAGAAGCTGCAAAGTCTCCTATTTGTCCAACTAAACTCAATAGGATTCCAATTCCCGCTATAAATAAGTAAGAGTAGTTCATTTCCCAATAGGTATTAGCAATATAAGTATAACTTAACATTAGTATAACCGCTCCTATTATGCCTCCAATACATCCTTCTACTGATTTTTTAGGGCTAACTTTACTGAATTTATGCTTTCCTAAATATTTGCCTACTACATAAGCCGATATATCTGTCCCCCAAGCAGCAAATAGTGCATACCATATTAGTATTTTTCCATTTGGCATGCCATTGATAAAGGCAACAAACATAATGAAAAATACAACATAGAAAATTCCTATAAAAGTATAAACGATATCTTTGAAGCTTGTTCTCATATCTGTTGCAATTACTTGAGCAAATAAAATGATCAAAATAGTTGGTACAGAAAGCGTTACTACCATATTTAGATATTCTTGTGGTACAATATGAATAAAAGCTATGCTTAAACAACTAACATATCCTACCCAATAAACTGGTTTTGCCACTTTCTTTACCGCATTAAAGTACTCATTCATACTAAGTAATGCTATGATTGCTAATGCCATATCTACTACTATTTTATTCCCTAACAAAAGAATTATTAATACTAGCGGAAATCCTAATAAACCCGATGTAACTCTTTGTATATCCATATTCTTTTCCTTTCTGGAAGTATTATTTTACTCTGCTCCAAATTTTCTGGTTCTTTTTTGATATTCTATGATGGCTTCATCTAAATCCTTTTCTTCAAAGTCTGGCCAATTTTTGTCCATTACTAAAATTTCTGCATAAATAGATTGCCAAGTTAAAAAACCACTTAGTCTTTTTTCTCCACTTGTTCGAATCACTAAATCTAAATCTGGTTGTCCTTTGGTATATAAATTATCTGCGATTACTTGTTCTGTTATATCCTCTACTTTTAATTCATGGTTTTGTACTAATGTGGCTATTTTTCTGGTTGCTTTTAGCAATTCGTCTCTACCACCATAATTCAGAGCAATATTGAAAGTAACACCTGTATTATCTTTGGTTCGTTCCATACAGTTTTGAATACTTTTTTGCATTCCCTCGGATAAAGCAGAAATGTCCCCTAATATCTTTACTCTAATATTTTCGGTATCCGCTCTTTTGGCGTAATCATCTAAATAATTTTGAAGTAATAGCATTAAAGCTTTTACTTCCTCTTCTGCTCTTTTCCAATTTTCTGTTGAAAAGGCATATACTGTTATATATTCTAACCCAATTTGATTCGCATATCTTACAATCTTTTCTAAGGTTTTTGCTCCTTCTTTATGTCCATAACTGATTGGTTTTCCTTTTGCTTTTGCCCATCTTCTATTCCCATCCATGATAATTCCAATATGTCTAGGCATATTTTCTTTCTTAAAATCCATGATCTTTCTCCTTTTTAAAGCTTATTTATTTCGATTTTGGATATAAAGAGCCAATTCTTTTAGAAATTCTGCCTTTTCTCCAAAATCCTCTAATTCATGTATGGCTTCTTTTGTTATTTTAGTTAAGATGTCTTTTGCTCCTTGTAAACCATATTGAGAAACATAGGTACATTTTTCTGTTCTCTTATCATTTCCTACTGGTTTTCCTAATATTTCTTCGTCGCCTTCTTCAGATAAAATATCATCTTTAATTTGAAAAGCCAATCCTATTTTTTCTGCATAATGGGTGACCTTCTCTAATTCTTGTTCTGTACTATTTGCCAAAATTGCTCCCATTCTTACGCCTATTTTTAATAATGTACTGGTTTTATTTTCATGAATATATTGTAATTCTTCTGGTGTTATCTTTTTACCTTCCCATTCCGTATCAACATATTCACCTGCAATCATGCGATCCATTGCCTCTGAAAACTCTTTTATTATTTTTGTTTTTTGGGGTAATTCTTGTAGCTCACTATTAACCAAATCTTGTGCTATTACCATATAGGCAAGATTAAGCAATCCATCTCCTGCTAAAATGGCTGTTGCTTCATTAAATTGCTTATGGTTAGTCGGTTTCCCATGTCTAAAATCATCATTATCAATTGCTGGTAAGTCGTCATGAATTAAAGAAAAATTATGTACCATTTCAATGGCTACTGCATAAGGCATACATTTTTCAAGGTCTTGCTTAAAAAGTTGATAAGTGGCTAATACTAAAATTGGTCTTAATCGTTTTCCCCCTGCCATCAAACTATATTCCATCGATTGATTCAATATCTCTTCTGGACATTTTTGTTTTCTGATATGTTTCTCTAATTCTTGATTGATCTGTTCTTGGTACTTTTTTAACTCTTCTTTAAAATTCATCCAGAACCTCCCTTTATTAGTTAAACTGACATAACTTCTTTTTCTTTTACTTCTAAAATTTTATCAATTTCTTCTATGTTTTTATCTGTTATTTTTTGAATTTCATTTTCTGCTTGCTTTAATTCATCTTCTGTTATTTCACCATCTTTTTGAGAAGCTTTTGCCATATCCATTCCTTCTCTTCGGATTGAACGTACAGCTACTTTTGCTTCTTCTGCCATTTTACGAACTTCTTTTACTATTTCTTTTCTTCTTTCCTCATTTAATTCTGGAAAAGCTAGTCTTATGACTTTTCCATCATTATTGGGATTAATTCCAATATCAGATGCTAAAATTGCCTTCTCAATTTCTTTTAAAATGCTAGCATCCCATGGTTGAATTACAATTAATCTTGCTTCTGGTACAGAAACTCCTGCTACTTGATTAATTGGTGTTGGTGTTCCATAATAGTCAATTTGTATTTTATTTAAAATGGCTGGGTTGGCACGACCTGCTCTTATTTCTGTCAATTTCTCATGATAAACACGGATTGACTTTTCCATTTTTTCTTTTAAATTTGTAAAATCCATAATTTTTCTCTCCTTTTTTCTGATACGGTTAAGCTTTACTACTAATGTATCAGTATTCAAATAAATTTTTTATAACTTTTTATCCCTTTTAGCAATTTTTATTCTAATTTGATTAAACGAGTCAAAATTAGTATATTGTGCATTTTGCTGATACTGATTTTCATTCGTTTAGGATACAACCGTTCCAATCTTCTCGCCTTTAACCGCCCTCACAATATTTTCTGGATCCGCAATCCCAAAAACTAATAAAGGCATATTGTTATCTCTACACATTGCAGTTGCAGTAGAATCCATTACTTTCAAATCTTTTTCTAAAACTTCTAGATAAGAAATCTCATCATATTTGGTAGCTGTTGCATCTATTTTAGGATCCGCTGAATATACCGCATCAATTGCTTTTCCTAATAATATTACATCTGCTTTAATTTCGGTTGCTCTTAGTACAGCTGCTGTATCTGTTGTAAAGTATGGATGACCTGTACCTCCAGCAAATATCACAACTCTTCCTCTATTTAAGTGTTTTTCTGCCTTTCTTTGAATAAATGGTTCCGCAATTTCTCTCATTTCAATGGCTGTTTGCACCCTAGAATGAATGCCTCTAGTTTCTAAAGCGTCTTGTAAGGCTAATCCATTCATAGCAGTTGCTAACATTCCCATATAGTCTGCCGTTGTTCTTTCCATTTGATGTCCTTGTCTTCCTCTCCAGAAGTTTCCGCCTCCTACTACAATGGCAACTTGTACTCCCATTTCTACAATCTCTTTTATTTTGTCACATATTTTTCCAACTGTTTCTACGTTTACTCCTGTTTTTTGCTCTCCTGCTAATGCTTCTCCACTTAGCTTTAATAGTACTCTTTTATATTTTGCTTCTGACAAATTTTTCACTCTCCTTAATTATATTTTTGTCAAGCATATTTTATCATAGATTAGAAAAAAATACAGCACTTTTTTAAGATTTTCTTAATTTTATTGTTGCGTCTAAATATATAATCTTCGTTCTTTCCTATACTATTAAAAAATTGCCAGAAGATATCTTTCTTCTGACAACTGATTTTTATTTTAATTGATTCATAACTTCTTCTGCAAAATTTTCTTCTTTCTTTTCGATTCCTTCCCCTTTTTCAAATCTTGCAAATTCCACTACTTCACTATCTGTTTCACTTAGCAATTGATTTACTTTTTTATTTGGATCTTTTACAAAGGCTTGATCTACCAAACAAATTTCTTCATAGAATTTTCCAATTCTTCCTTGTACAATCTTTTCTGCAATTGCTTCTGGTTTTCCTTCATTCATAGTTTGTGCCTTTAAAATTTCCATTTCTTTGTTAACTCTTTCTTCTGGTACTTCTTCTTTTCTTACATATTCAGGTCTTGCAGCAGCAATTTGCATACAAATGTCTTTGGCTACTTCGCTATTTCCTTTTTTCATGTTTACTAAAACAGCTATTTTTCCATCACCATGAATATATTTTTCTACTAAGCCTTCTGATTCAAATCTTGCAAATCTTCTAATGTTCATATTTTCGCCGATAGTAGCAATTTTATCTACTAACACTTCTTGTACTGTCTTTCCTGCTACTTCAATAGATTCTTGTGCTAATAATGCTTCTACATCTGCTGGATTTTTTTCTACAATTTGTTTTGCTACATTCATAACAAAATTTTTGAATTCTTCATTTTTACCAACAAAGTCAGTTTCTGAATTAACTTCTACCACTGCTCCTATTTTTCCATTTTCTGAAACATAAGCTTCTACTAATCCTTCTGCTGCTACTCTTCCAGACTTTTTAGCTGCTTTTGCAATTCCTCTTTCACGTAATAATTCAATTGCTTTTTCCATGTCTCCATCTGTTTCTGTTAAAACTTTTTTGCAGTCCATCATACCTGCACCTGTTTTCTCTCTCAAGTCTTTTACTAAACTTGCTGTAACCATTTTTATTCCCCCTTATTAAGTTAGCCGTTCGAGCAAAGCGAGTTACGGATAACTTATGCAAAATGCGTTAGCATTTTGTAATCCTTAATCCTCTCCTTCTGCCTTTCTTAAGCAAAGCGAGTTGCGGATCACTTATGCAAAATGCGTTAGCATTTTGTAATCCTTAATCCTCTCCTTCTGCCTTTCTTAAGCAAAGCGAGTTGCGGATCACTTATGCAAAATGCGTTAGCATTTTGTAATCCTTAATCCTCTCCTTCTGCCTTT
>CAOJRU010000021.1 GCA_948442365.1 uncultured Clostridium sp. | reverse complement strand
TTTGAGCAAATAATAAAAGCACCACATATGCTCTGCCAAGCTTTGTGGTGTTTTAACATATAATTTATATGGTAGCACACATTTCTGTGGCTCTCATTTTCTATCTTTATTATACAGACATTTTTTTATTTTGTCAAATGTATTTCATCAAAAAATTATCGTTCCAAGTCTCTGTCTTCGCTTATTTCTTTGATTCTTTCTAAACTTTTAGAAATGAAATATGTTGAATCATTTTTCTTTTTACATATAGAAAATCCCAAATCGTTATAAAATCCGAATAGATAATTTTTTATTTCAGCTTTTATATTTTTACATCCTATACTTCTTGAATAATTTTCAGCTTCATTTATTAATCTTTTAGCTATCCCTCTATGTCTATATCTTTCTTCTACAAATAACCCTTGAATAAATGAATAACTTTCTCTTTTATTTAATTCTAACATTATATAACCAACTATTTCACTTTCTATTCCATAATCATTTGACAAAGAAACAACATAAGCATTATAACTATTTTCTTGACTAAATAATTTATCCCAAATCCAATATCCATATCCGATTTCCCATACCTACATTACATCCATGATCATCTAAAAGTTTCTCATATAGATTATTCACAGTTTCTTTATCTTCTTCTTTTATTTTTCTATATATAATATTCATATCAATTTTCTCCGTAACTCACTAAATATTTTAATAATTATACTATATTTTTGAAAATGTTACAATAACTTTCCTTATGTTATATACATTAATGCGTGGCAATGCGGAGCAACAGCCACGGATGCTCCCGATATGTAATACGGGAGCAACTTTATATAAAAAAGCTATCAAATGTAGATGTAACAGTAAATACAAGAAAAGGTGTAAATGTAAAATACTCTCATAAATTATCGGCATAATAAAAAAGTGTTCTTATAAGACGTTAAATCCTATAAGAACACCCAGACTGGTGCGGATGAAGGGACTCGAACCCCCACGTCGTTGACACTGGTTCCTAAGACCAGCGCGTCTACCAGTTCCGCCACATCCGCATATGATTACGCTATTTATAATAGCACATTTTTCTTTTATTTGTCAAGCAAATTTACACAAAATATACAATTAATCCACCAACCATTGAAATAATAAATCCTAATATTTTCAAACCGCATAGCTCCATCATTTTGGTCACCAAAACCAAAAAATTTCTTAGTTATGATTCGTGCATCATATATTAAAATAATTCCACATAATACCATCAATACTCCAATTAATTTAATAATAATTTGTAACATTTTATCAACATCCTTTTCTCTTTCTTTTTAATCATACTATTTTCTATTGAAAAAGTCAATAACAAAAAACACTCAAAAGGGCGGATATTACTTAAAAAAGTAAATTCCGCCCTTTGAGAAAAAGATTAAAACATTATTTGATTTCTTTCCTTAATCATGAGGTTAATATACTCTTTTATCTCATCCTGCAATTCATTGACAATTTTTTTCTTTTCTTCTTGTCTTTCTTGGGAATTTCTATCATACTTACCCAGCAGGTCCTCATAATTACTGTTTTTTACAATTTTATAGAGGTCTACAATCAAATCCTCTACCTCTTCGTATTCACAGCGCCCAGCCGTATGATTAAGAATTTCGTTAAAGGTGTCATCTGGCTTCATAATTGTCCTCATTGCTACTTTGCACAAAATGTCAATAATTCTCTCGTCGACATCTTTGAGTTCCTGTCCAATGACTCTTTGCCGGATCAACTGACGCATCCGAACTTCAGATGTAACATTTTCAATAAATCTGAAAACTGCTCTATCATCTTCTAACTTCTCGACATGTCTTGTATGAAGTCCTTGAACTGCATCTTTCATAAATTCAAAGACTTCTTGCTCACTTGGTAATGTTATCGTCGAATTTACTAACACATTATGAAGTAATTCCTCTAACTCCATCTCTGGATTCTTCAGCCTAAACAGAATTGCTATTTCTAAGAAATCGTAACCTATTTGACCTTGTTGTCCCTTGAACGATTCCCGCATGAGATATTTAACCTCATCATATACCTTATTCTCTTTCAATCCTTTTAGTAATTGTGTGCACATACATGTACCTCCTGTTTTCTCTCAGAATAATTTACTCTGGTAATTTATAAATACTTCAAGCTACTTAGACTTAGTTAAATTATAGCATAATTTACATAATTTTTCAAATTTATTTATATTTTGATTCTTTTGTTATATAAAAACACTAGATTAATTTACAAAACTCAAATCTCAATTCTTTTCATAAACTTATCCTTCACTAAATCTTTTAGTAAAATATTATCTGTTTTCTCTAATCTGGGATCCTCTTGTAATATCTTCATAGCTATACTTTGAACTAACTTTAGAATTGACATATCTTCAAATAAATTAGCAATTTTAAATTCAGGCAACCCATGTTGCATCGTACCAAAGAAATCTCCAGAACCTCTTAGTTCCAAATCTTTTTCTGAAATCACAAAACCATCATTGGTACTACACATTACTTTCATTCGCTCTCTTACGGTCTCACTTTTCTCTTCATATTTTAGTACACAAAAAGACTGATAATCTCCTCTTCCTACTCTTCCTCTTAATTGGTGTAATTGTGCCAAACCAAATCTTTCTGCATTTTCAATTACCATAATATTACTATTTGGCACATCAACGCCAACTTCAATTACGGTTGTTGATATTAAAATATCTATTTCTCCTAGTTTAAATCTCTCCATAATATCATCTTTTTGTTTTGGTCTCATTTTGCCATGAATATACTCCACTTTATATTGTGGAAAAACTTCTTTCTGATAAATCTCATAAAGTTCTTCTACCGATTTTAAATCTAATTCCTCATTTTCTTCTACCAATGGACACACAATATAAGCTTGACGCCCTTGTTGAATTTGTTGTCCAATAAAGCCATTCACTCTTTCTGTCATTTGTTTATTAACAGCAAAAGTCTCTACTTTTTTTCTATTAGGAGGTAATTCATCAATAATAGAAATATCCAAATCTCCATATAGAATCAGCGCTAATGTTCGTGGAATAGGAGTAGCCGTCATAACTAATACATCTGGATTTTTTCCTTTTTCGGCTATCTTAGTTCTTTGCTTTACACCAAATCTATGTTGTTCATCTGTTACTACTAATCCTAAATTTTTAAATACCACATTTTCTTCTATTATGGCATGTGTGCCTATTAAAATGTCAATATCTCCCTTAGCCAATCTTTCTAATAAATCTTCTTTTTTCTTCTTAGAAATACCTGATGTTAGTAATTCGCATTTAATATCTAATTCTTTTAAAATATTTTGAAAATTCTCTAAATGTTGTGTAGCAAGAATTGCTGTTGGTGCCATTATAGCTGCTTGATATCCACATTTTACAGCCTTATAAGCTGCACACATGGCAACTACTGTTTTCCCAGAACCAACATCACCTTGTAATAAACGATTCATAGAATTTTCCGCTTCCATATTGTTGTCTATTTCTTCTAATACTCTTAACTGTGCCTTCGTCAATTTAAATGGCAATTGATTCATCACATCTGACATTTTTACATTTTTGTCAAATGAGATTCCTTTTTCATCATTTCTATAGCTATTTTTTAATTGTAATAAGGCCAATTGAGTCGATAATAACTCCTCAAAAACCAACCTCTTTCTTGCTATATCAAAATCTTTTAATTCCATTGGAAAATGAATTTTTCTAGTAGCTTCATTAATCCCTTGTAAGTGATACTCTTCTAATAAATGCTCTGGTAAAGACTCTTTTAGCTTACCTTCTACTTCTGCTAATCCACTCTCCATAATTCTTCTTAAAACATTTTGTGATAGTTGATAGGTTAACGGATATAAAGGAATTATTTTTCCTGTATTAAAATTCTTTTGATTTTCATCAAATACAGGTGAAGTCATCGTTATCTTTCCAAAATTATTACTTATTTTCCCATAAAATTTATAGGTTTGTCCTACTTCAAACTTATTCTTCAAATAACTTTGATTAAACCACGTAATGGTACAACTTGCTGATTCATCTCTAACCAGTAATCTTTGCATGGTTTTACCTTGTAATCGAACATCCGAAACTCTACCACAAGCAATGGCTTCAATTAATACTTCATCACCATTTCTACATTCTGCAATACTCTTAGGTTTACTTCTATCTTCATACATTCTTGGATAATAGGTAATTAAATCTTTTAACGTAAAAATCCCTAGTTTGTTTAGTAATTGAACTCGATTAGGTCCTACTCCTTTTATATATTTTACATTTTTTTCTAAATCCATTTATTACTCCTTTAAACAGAGATTGAAAAAAAGGTTGCCATCTAAACTCGGAACCATTGGCAACCTTTTCCTCAATTCCTATCAATTTCTAGTAGTTTGAAATCCAAACCATCTGCACTGACTAATTTAAAATCAATTCCATAATATTGTCCTTCTACTGCTTCTTTGATAGAAACGCTGTGTAAATGCCCATAGTAACATTTTTTTATGCCATATTTCTTCATGGCTTTTATAAATCCACTCATTTCATTATGAATCACATTACTTTGGATGATTGGTGGGTAGTGAAGAAATACCAAAATTTCTTTTCCTTCTTTTTCGTCCAATTTTTTAGCTTCTTCTAATGATAATTCCAATCTTGCTATTTCTCTTTTTAATAATTTTTTATCTTCTCCTTCTTCATTTTGTCCCCATCCTCTCGTTCCCGCTATAATATAATTTTCAAATTCATAAGCTGTATTATAGACAAAATCTATATTATCAAAATGATTTTCTTGTAAAAACTTTCTCATACTGGTTAAGGTTGTCCACCAATAGTCATGGTTTCCCTTTAATAGCAATTTTCTTCCTGGCAAAGCATTTAAATAAGAAAAATCCTCGTACATGTCTTTTAAATACATCGACCATGAAAAATCACCTGGTATTACTACTAGGTCATTTTCTTTTACTTTTTCTATCCAATCTCTTTTTATTTTCTCTTCATGTCCTTTCCAGTTTTCCCCAAATATACTCATAGGCTTATTTTCATGAAAGGATAAATGAAGATCTCCTATTGTATAAATTGCCATTTACTATCTCCTTGTTTCATTTAATTTTAGGTTTGGTATAGCATTTAAGTCTAATGTATCTCTATTTCCTGCTATATAATTATAATAACCAGCAGATGCTATCATGGCGGCATTATCGGTACATAGTTTCAATTCTGGTCTATAAACTTTAATTCCTGTTTTTTCAAGTTCTAGAAATTCTTTTCGAATATAGGAATTACTAGATACCCCTCCTGCTAAGGCAACGGTTTTGATTCCTGTTTTTTGTATTGCTTTTTGGACGTTTTCCATTAAAGTTTCTGTTACTGTTTTTTGAAAACTAGCACATAAATCAGCTTTATTGATATCTGGTAACTTATGGTGTAAGTTAATCACTGCTGTTTTAATACCACTAAAACTAAAATCTAATGTATCCTCATCAAAATGTGTTTTTGGTAACTCTATCTTAGCTTCTCCTTCTCTGGCAAGTTTGTCTACCTTTGGGCCTCCCGGATATCCTAAGCCTATTACTCTGGCTACCTTGTCAAAAGCTTCTCCGATAGCATCATCTCTTGTTTTTCCTAATACTTCAAATTCTGTATAGCTTTTTACCTGTATAATTTGTGTGTTTCCTCCTGACATCATAATACATATAAAAGGTGGTTCTAATTCTTTATACGTAATATAATTAGCCGCAATATGTCCTTGAATATGATTGACTCCTACTAGAGGAATTTGATTGGCAAATGCTAAGGCTTTTGCATAAGAAAGTCCTACCAGCAAAGCTCCTACTAAACCTGGTCCATAGGTTGGTATTATAGCATCTATATTAGTAAGTTTTGCTTTTGCTTCTTCTAATGCTTTTTGAGTAACTCTTGAAATTGCTTCAATATGATTTCGAGAAGCTATTTCTGGTACGACTCCCCCATATTTTTCATGAATTGGTATTTGTGTGTCTATGATATTGGAAAGAACCTCCCTACCATTTTTTACAATGGATACAGAGGTTTCATCGCAACTTGATTCAATTCCGCATAGTTAAAATATCTTTTTTCATTTCTACTTTCATTTTTCCTTTTAACATAATTTGTATGATGAGAGAAAAATTAAAACTTCATACACTCAAAATTGTAATGATTTTCAACCAAATTTAATACCAAAAATCATTTCAATTATGTTCTTAATTCCTAATGTAATTCCGCTGATTGCTGGGGATATAATAATACTTGCTATATTGGTTATCCATATTACAACAAACACAATGTAAAATATTTGCTCATTATTTCTGAACCATTGTTTTACATTATATGGTAAAAATGGCATAATAATTTTAGAACCATCCAATGGTGGTAATGGTATTAAATTAAATACGCCTAACCCAACATTAATCGATATGGTAGAAGCTAATATTAACTGAATAATATTTCCAACATTTGACATTAGAAATTCTTCACTTGCAAATTTAATCATGGCCCCATATACTAAAGCAAATACAAAAGCTAATATAATATTGGTTAATGGTCCTGCAAAAGACACAATGGCTTCTCCTTTTTCCATTGATATTTTTCTGGTATATTGTGTTGGATTCACATGAACTGGCTTTCCCCACCCAAATCCTGCAAACAATAGCATAAGGGTTCCTATTGGGTCTAAATGATCTAATGGATTTAGACTTAGTCTTCCTTCATTTTTGGCCGTATTGTCTCCTAATTTGTAAGCTGCTAATCCATGTGCAAATTCATGGAACGTAATAGCTAGTAGAACACCTGGTATACTCACCAATAATAAAAATAATTCTTTTGGATTTCTCATATAACCAGATATTGTTGATAATACCATAATGGCTATTATGACATATACCATTCTTTTATCAAATGAAAAATTAAACATTTCTCTCTCCTTCCTATTTCTGTTTTTATAATCTATAATTCATCTGTTTTAAATGATAAATAACCTTCATATAAATAGCTATTGTCTATGCCTTTCATATACACTTCTCTGTCATCTATCTTGTTGGTCAAGCTTTGTTTTAATAATTCCTTAATTTCTATATCTTTTATGGGGCTACGCTCCGTAGCAAGTAAATAATCTGTTTTATCAACTTTGCTCCAATCAACTACTAAATTCAACTCTTTTTTTAATATTAAATCAAGCCAAATTCTTGCACTTCTTCCATTTCCCTCTCTAAATGGATGCGCAATATTCATTTCCACATATTTTTCGATGATTTGCTCATAGGTTGATTGTGGCATTTTTTCAATTACTAATTTTCTCTTCCTGTCTTGCTAGTTCTACTTGATCTGTAATATTCAATTTATTTTCTAAAATCATTTTCATCTCCTAGCTTTTATAGGAAGTTAGACTTCCCTAAAAGTTATTAATCATTACCCAAGTGGCTTCATGGTTGGGAATAATAATACATCTCTAATAGAGGTACTATCTGTTAATAACATAATAAGTCTATCAATTCCAATTCCTAGTCCACCTGTTGGAGGCATTCCAATTTCTAATGCTTGAATGAAATCTTCATCCATCATTCCTGCTTCTTCATCTCCCGCTTCTCTCGCTTCTACTTGTTTTTTAAATCTCTCATATTGGTCAATCGGGTCATTTAATTCAGAAAAAGCATTTCCATATTCGCGTCCACCAATGAAAACTTCAAATCTCTCTGTTAAACGTGGATCTTCTTTCTTTTTCTTAGCAAGTGGTGATATTTCAATTGGATAGTCATAGATAAAAGTTGGTTGTACCAATGTTTTTTCTACATATTCATCAAAGAATAAACTGATAACATCTCCTCTAGTTTCTTTGGTTTTGTCTGGTATTTCTATTTTTCTTTCTTTGGCAAGTGCTACTGCTTCTTCATCTGTCTTGATTTCATTAAAATCAACTCCACATGCTTCTTTAATAGAATCAATCATGCTAATTCTTTTCCAACCAGGTGTTAAATCGATTTCTTGCCCTTGATAATTTACTTTTGTACTTCCTCTTACTTTCATGGCACATTTTGAAAATAGTTCTTCTACCATTTCCATCATATCATGGTAATCTGCATAAGCTTCGTATAATTCAATAGTTGTGAATTCTGGATTGTGACGAATGTCCATTCCTTCATTTCTGAATATTCTTCCCATTTCATATACTTTATCATAACCACCTACAATTAATCTTTTTAAGTTTAATTCAGTGGCAATTCTTAAATACATGTCTATATTTAAAGCATTATGATGGGTGATAAATGGCTTAGCGGTTGCTCCTCCTGATATGGTATTTAACATAGGGGTGTCAACTTCTAAATATCCTTTTTCATCTAATATTCTTCTGATTTCCGTAATAATTTGACTTCTCATCTCAAATGTTTTCTTTACTTCTGGATTCATAATTAAATCTACATATCTTTGACGATAACGTAAATCTACATCTTTTAATCCATGAAATTTTTCTGGTAGTGGTCTTAAAGATTTCGATAATAATGTTACTTCTTTGGCATGGATTGAAATTTCTTCTGTTCTCGTTTTAAACACAAAACCAGTAATTCCAATAATATCTCCTATATCCCATGTTTTGAAAGCTTTGTAACTTTCTTCTCCTAAGTCATTGATACTTACATAGCTTTGTATTTTTTCATCACTGTCTTGAATGGTACAAAAAGATGCTTTTCCCATAATTCTTTTGGCAATAATTCTTCCTGCAACTGTTACATCTTTTTGTTCAAATTGTTCATAGTTTGCTTTGATTTCACCTGCTGTATTGCTTCTATTAAATTTTGTTATTTCATAAGGGTCTTTTCCTTCTTGTTGTAATTCTGCTAATTTATCTCTTCTTATTTGCATCAAATGATTGATGTCTAATTCTTCTACTTCATTGTTTTGATTATTGTTTTCTTGCATGGTTATCTCTCCTTTTTATTTTCTTAGTTTTAAATTTTATCTATTATATAACAAATATTGGTAAAAAGCAAAAATCACTGATTTTCTAGTCCAAATCTAATTTTATCTATTTCATAATTCGATTTTATTTCGTCTTGTGTCAATGCTCTATCATACATACGAATAGCATAAATATTTGCTTTTGTTACAGTGGTGTCATTATATTTTCCTATTAACAAATTTGTTGAATTATAGTTTATTGGTACCACTTCTTGCTGATTTTCATAGATAGTATCAATATACATTTTAGATAAATTCTGCTCATGTGTTAATGTTAAAGAATAAGGTCGATTAAGTAATAACATCTTATTAGAATTTAGATATCCATTATTACGCCCATATGCTACCGTAAATTGATTACTTGAATTAATTGGATTTAATTCTACGGTATATCCATACCATTTTACAAATATAATTCCTCTACCCAAATGTTCTGTATTTCCTGTTCTATTAAATACGATTTCAATTGTTTGTGCGGTTGGCGTTATGCTATTATTATCTGCCACTTCTGCATAATCATTGATTCCATCTAGTTGTAAATAGTTATCGTTCCATTTACTATTTTCATTATCAAAAAAATTATTTAATTGTGCGTCATTTCCATGTCCACTTAAATCTTTCCACACATTTGTTGTTGTACTATGGTTGTCATCTCCTTCTCCTATATTATTAATTGCATCATAGTGAAGTAATAATCCGTTTTTTACATATTCTTTTTTTATGGTTTCTTGTATTAGTCCTGATTTTATATCGTTATTTTCTATTTGGATCTCATAGGTTCCTTGCTGGTTTACAACAAAACTTAAATCTTGACTTGTATTCCAATTTGCTTCTTCTTTTAACTTATATTTTACTTCCCACTTATCAATATATCCATTCTTATATTCAATTTTAGATATGGTAATTCTCCATTTATCACTACCAATATATTCTTTTTCTACTGTAAAAGTTGGTTCTCCTTCATTGGGTTTATATTCTACATTATATAAACTGTATAAATTACTATCGGCAAATTGCTCTAATGTATAATATACTTTTCCTTCATATTCAAACCCTTCCTCACTTACAACACTTCTTTTTTTTAGATTAACAAAAAAAGATTGTTCTACATCAATTCCTAATTCTTGTATCTTTTCCTTTGACCAGTATTTGTATCCGTCTATCTCTTCTGTTAGTTCTTCCACTGTTTTATTTGGATATATAGCTCGAAATACTTTTGCAATTTGTCCTGAAACTTCGCCATCAATCGCTTCGCCATCAATCGCTTCGCCAAATGAATCTTCTTCACCATTTTTTTCATACATTGCATTTACTTGTGTTTGCATTATTTTTAATTCTGTAACGAAAGCTGTTAATCTCGAAGATTTAATCACACTAATTCCACTATACGTCGCTATGGAAGCTAAAATCAATAGTATAACAATGGTAATAATTAAAGATACTAATGTAATTCCTTCTTTATTTTTCATTCGTTCCCTCCTTGCCTCAGATGATATTTGGGCACTAAACTATTCTTAACTATCCGAAAAATAGTCTGTATCTAAAACTTTTTTGGCTGGGGTACTAGGATTCGAACCTAGGAATGTCGGAGTCAGAGTCCGATGCCTTACCGCTTGGCCATACCCCAATATAAATACTACTATGTGTATTATCTTATCACTTTATTTGCTTTTTGTCGAGGTTTTCAACAAAAAGAAATAAAAAAAACAGAACTTAGACTTCTTAATAAAAATTATATTATAAAAATCTAAGTTCTATCTAACTTGTTAATAAAAAGCTTTCTACAAATTTAATAATATTTCTTCACATTTTTTATAATCTGGCAAATATTTTTCTAACATTTTAAAAAATGCTTTAGTATGATTTTTGTGTTTTAGATGACAATATTGATGTAATACCACATAATCAATTACCTTCCTATTATACTTAACAATTTCTGGATGTATGGTTATTGTTTTATCTTCACAAGTCCCTAAATTTTTTATTTTCTTTATCTCATATTCTTCTGGTGCAAATCCTACCATAATTCTTGTTTTTTCCATTGCTCTTTCAATTTCTACTTTGGCAATTTGTTCATACATTTTAGCAATAGCTAAATCTAATATTTCCTTATGATTCATTTTTTTATAACGATTTGGAAGTGATATTTCTATGACTTTATTTTCCATATTTAGTTCTGTGATTTTTATGTTTTTATAAGCAATCCTTACTTTATAATCAATGCCTAATACTGGAACTGGATGTCTTTCATTAAGATTATTTACTGTTGTTTTTACCTTGATTTTTCTTTTTACTAAATTCATTTTTATCACTCCTAATTTATTGTAATCAAATTTTCGTTCTTCGAATTGTTGTTCGTTTTTGTTGTTTCCATTTTATCTACTATTTTACTTTTTGTCAATACTTTTTTGCAATTTTTTTATTTTTATTTTAAACCTTTGTTACGCCTCTATTTAATTTATTTTAACAAAGAAATTTAATTCAAAATTAATTACCATTTTTCTTCCTGATTTAAAAAATAACTTCATCGAATATTTTAAACTAAACAATCCATACTATAATGTAAGAAGCAACAATATTTTGTCAAATATTGTTTACACAGCAGAAATTTCATGTTATAATGTTATCGAAATTATCAGTTAAGGAGTGTTTTTATATGAAAAATAAAATTTTTATGGGAGTTTTTTTACTTATCATCTTAATGGCAAATGTTTCTTTTGCTTCTTATAAGACTGTTACTATGAGTGTAGTAGAAGAGCCAATTTGTACCATTCCAATAGGAGAAAATTCAAAATTTGAGAAAAAATTAATTAGTAAAGATTTAGCCAATAAAGAAGTAACTTTACAATTACAAGTTACCAATGAAGAAATAGCGAATAAACCAACTGGTGAAATTATGTTAGTATTAGATGATTCGCTAAGTATGACAGAAGAAGTTTCTGCCAATACCACTAGAAAAGACTTAATCTTTAATTCTGCTAATACATTAGTTAGTAATCTTTTACAAGACAATACACAATTAAAAATAGGAATCGTTAAATTTTCTACGCTTTCTGTAACAGAGGAAGGAACCAATAAAGATGCATCACTTGTTTCACCATTAAGCAATAATGTGTCTGCATTACAAAGTGCTATTTCTGCTATCGAAACCAATGGACCTAGAACGAACTTACAATCAGGATTATTATTAGCTAGCCAACAATTTACAAACGAAGATAATCATAAGTATATGATTGTTTTAACAGATGGCGTTCCTAATGTAGCAATTGATTCTATTAATTATTATTCTGATGAAGTAATTACAAAAACCAATCAACAATTAAAAACTTTAGAACAAAAAGGAATTGATGTTGTTACCATGTTAACAGGAATTAAAGATGAAACTTCCGTTCCTAATGGTACAACTAAAAACTTTGGGCAAATTATCACAGAAGTATTTGGAACAGCAAGCAAACCAACTGCTGGAAAATTCTATTTCATTAAAGATTCTGAAATAGAACAAACCATTACCAATAATATTTATAATGACTTAGTACCAATTGAAAAATCATTAAAGAATATTACTGTTGTGGATTACTTCCCTTCAGAAATTGTTAAAAACTTTGACTTTGCTTATGTTTCAAAAGCTAACATTGGAACAATTTCTGCAACAGTAGATACCACCAATAATTCGATTACTTGGACAATTCCTGAATTAACCAGTGGACAAACTGCTACTGTTCAATATAAATTAAAATTAAAAGAAAATTTTGATAGTAATATTGTTGATAAAATATTAAATACAAATCAAAAAGTAGATGTTGATTATACAGATTTTAATGATGTAAAACAAACTAAAACATCTGATATTTCACCAAAAATCAAATTAACCGAACCACCTGTTGTATTACCTAAAGCAGGAACTACTACTTTAATTGGTTTCTCTGTTTTAGCTAGTATACTGTTTATCTACTCTGTTATAAAATTAACAATAATTCATCATAAAATGAAATAAATTATAAAGGTTGCCATGTACCAAGAGTTTTGGGTTTAAATGGCAACCTTTGTTTATATATTATATATTGTTTAATTCTGCTTCAATTTTTAAAAGCCTATTATATTTAGCAACTCGATCGATTCTACATGGTGCCCCTGTTTTTATTTGCCCAGCATTTATGGCAACTGCTATATCAGCAATGGTTGTATCATCTGTTTCTCCTGAACGGTGAGAAATAACAGTTTTATATCCATTACTTTTAGCCATATAAATGGTATCTAAAGTTTCTGTTAGTGTTCCAATTTGATTTGGTTTAATTAGGATAGCATTTGCAATATTTTTTTCAATTCCATTTCTTAATCGCTTTGGATTGGTAACAAATAAGTCATCTCCTACTAATTGTACTTTATCTCCTATCTTATTGGTTAACTCTTTCCAACTTTCCCAATCTTCTTCGGCTAAACCATCCTCGACAGAAACAATTGGATATTTCTCACATAATTCAATCACATATTGTATCATTTCTTGTTTGGTCTTTAATTGTTTTGTTTTCCAGAAATAGTATCCTTCTTTGCCAATTTTTTGGGCTTCATCATACATTTCTGTACTAGCAATATCTAGTGCTAACACAATGTCTTTTCCTGGTTCATATCCAGCTTTTTTAATAGCTTCTATAATAAGTTCTAAGGCTTGTTCTTCATTTTCTAGGTTAGGTGCAAATCCTCCTTCGTCTCCAACACCTACAGCATACCCTTTCTCTTTTAAAACCTTTTTTAACGTATGATATACTTCTACTCCTCTTTTTAATCTTTCTTGAAAGGTTATTTCTCCCACTGGCATAATCATAAATTCTTGAATACTAATATTATTTTCAGAGTGTTTTCCACCATTTAAAATATTCATCATAGGAACTGGTAACTCTTTTGCTTGTATTCCTCCCATATATTGGTATAATTCCATATTTAATGATTCTGCTGCCGCTTTTGCTACTGCTAAAGATACACCTAATAAGCTATTAGCCCCTAAATTTGATTTATTTGGTGTGTCATCCAATTTTACTAATTCTTGATCTATTTTTCTTTGTTCATATGCGTTCATTCCTATTATTTTCTTGGCTATTTTCTTGTTTACGTTTTCTACGGCTTTTTGTACTCCTTTTCCTAAGTATCTATTTTTATCACCATCTCGTAATTCTACTGCTTCAAAGCTTCCTGTTGATGCTCCTGATGGTACAGATGCAATTCCTCTAAAACCTCCGATCCACTACTACTTCTACTTGTATGGTTGGGTTTCCTCTTGAATCTAAAATTTCCAATGCTTGCACATCTACAATTTCTAAAAAATCTTTCACTTCTAACAACGCTCCCTTCTTCTTTTTATTTTATCCTTTTTTTTCTATTTTATGCTATTCTAGGAAAAATCAAAATGTCAAGGTGGATTTTATATATTATTTTTAATCAATGTGCAAAAATAATATATAAAATCTACCTTGACATCTTTGTGTAAAATAAATTCTAGGAAGCTTTTTTATTCCTTAATTCGTTTGCATACTGCAAACTTACTTCATTAATTTCACCAGCCGAAATTCTAGCAATTTCCTCAATTACTTCTTTTTCTTGTAATAATTTAATTTGTGTTTTTGTTCTATCTTGCTCAACTTCTTTACTAATAAAATAATTATAATCTGCCATAGCTGCTATATTAGGTAAATGGGAAATACACATAACTTGATGCTTATTAGCAATGGTTTTTAGTTTGTTTGCTACTGAATTAGCTGCTTTTCCACTAATACCTGTATCAATTTCATCAAATATTAGAATTGGCATTTCATCTGTGTCAGCTAATACTTTTTTAATGGCTAACATGGTTCTTGACATTTCTCCCCCTGATGCAATTTTAGATAGTTCTTTTTCTTCTTCTCCCCTATTGGTTGTGATATAAAAAGTAACCTTATCTTTCCCTGTTTTTAAATATTCATTTTCTAAATAAATTACTTTAACATGTATGTTAGCATTTTTCATTTCTAATTCTTTTAATTCTTGATTAATCTTCTCACTTAAATCTTTTGCTTTGTTTTCCCTTTCTTGGTGCATAGGATCCGCTAATATTTTCATTTGCTCTTCTATTTCTTCTTGTCTTTTTCTTAGTTTTTCATTATATTCTTCTAAATTTTCTATATGTTCTACTTCTTCTTTGATTTTTTCTTGATATTTTAGAATTTCTTCTACTGTATTTCCATATTTTCTTTTTAAAGCATAGATTAAATCTAATCTTTCTTCTACAAAATCTCTTTCCTCTTCATTAAATTCTACATCCGTTTTATAACTATTTACATCTCTTGCTAATTCTTGTAATTCATAATAAATATTTTTTAGTTCACTTGATGCTTTTTCGTATTTACCATCAATTTGCTCAATTTTTTCTAAGGCTCGTATTGCCATACTAATATTATCTATCCCATTTTCTGATATTAAGCTATCTGCTTCTTGCAAGTTTTCTATTATTTTTTCTGCATTTAACATAATTTTTCTTTTTTCTTCTAATGCCTCCTCTTCACTTACTTTCAAATTGGCTTCTTCTATCTCTTTTATTTGATACTGTAATAAATCCAATTTTCTTTGTCTTTCTTTTTCATCACCAAAATTATTTTTTAATTCTTGTTTGATTTCACAATATTGCTCATATAACTTTTCATATTTATTCCTTTTATCTCGTATTTTTTCACCTATGAAACCGTCTAAATAATTTAAGTGCATTTTATTTTCTAATAAATTTTGATTGTCATTTTGCCCATGTATTTCAATAAATTGATTCATAAATTCTTTTAATTCATTAACGGTTACCATTCTTCCATTAATTTTACACATGTTTTTTCCATTTACATTGATTTCTCTGGAAACTATAATATTACCATCCATTGCTTTTTCATGTTCTGGTTCATACATACATAATTCTACAAAGGATTGATTTTCTCCTTTTCGTATCATTTCTTTGGAAAATCTTCCTCCTGATATAATTTGCAAAGAATCTATGATTAACGTTTTACCAGCCCCTGTTTCTCCTGTTAATACGTTTAATCCTTGATTAAAATCTATGGTTATGTCTTCTATAATTCCTATATTTTTTATGTGTAATGTTGTTATCATTTTTTTCCTCCTTTTTGCACTAAAAAAAATGTTCGCTTTTATTGTATCTTCAATTTTTAAAATTGTCAATACTTTTTACGAACATTTTTTCTTTTATTTTAAATAAATTCTTCCCATACTAAATTGGCTAAATCAATCCCTTTATTAGTTAATCGAATAAAATCTCCATCTACCTCTAACAGCTTATCATTTACTAATTTTTCAATTTCTTCTCGAAACAAAAAAATCGGATTATCCACATACTTTTTTTTAAATCTCTGTATACTGACTCCCTCCATTTTTCTTAACCCTAATAACATATATTCTTTTTTCTTATCTTCTAATGTCTGTTTTTCTTCTATTTTCTTATCTGCAGAATTCCATTTTCCTACTTCTGTAAAATCTGAATTCGAAAAACGAGTATTATTTAAATAAGAATGTGCCATAGCTCCTAATCCTATATATTCCTTTTGTTCCCAGCAATTCCTATTATGCTTAGATTCTTTTCCTTCTTTTGCAAAATTTGATATTTCATAATGCTTATATCCTTTTAATTCTAACGTATTTTTTACATACCAATACATTTGCCTTTCTAATTTTTCATTTGGCAATTGCCATTCCCCTTTATTGATGAATTGTTCCATTTTTGTTCCTTCCTCTACAATCAGAGAATATACACTAACATGGTTTGGTTCTAATTTTTGTATTTCTTGTAATGTTTGTTTTATATCTTGAATTGTCTGATTGGGTAGTCCTATCATTAAATCTATATTAATATTTTTAAATCCTACTTCCTTAACCAATTGATATGCTTCCAAAAATTCTTGATAATTATGAATTCTTCCTATTTGTTTTAGCAGTTTATCCTTTGTACTCTGTAAACCTATGCTAATTCGGTTAATTCCTGCCTTTTTATATTGTTCCAATTTTTGTTTATTAACCGTTCCTGGATTAATTTCTATGGTAATTTCTAATTCTTCAAACTTTGTGTCATTTTTTATTAATTTTCCTTTTAGTGTTTCTAATAATTGCTTAATATACTTCTCTTCTATATAAGAAGGGGTTCCACCTCCTATATAAATGGTTGTAACATTGTACTTACTAAGATCATATTGATTCATTTCATATATTACTTCTTGTATGTACTCTTCTATTTTGTCACATCTATTGGTATAAGATACAAAATCACAATAATAACATTTACTTTTACAAAATGGTATATGAATATAAATTCCTAATTCTTCTTTCTTCACTTTGTTTCCTTTCTTAACAGGGATTTATAAAAGTTGCCAAATAAACCTGGAACTACTGGCAACTTTTAAGTAATCTCTTTCAATCCCTCTTCTGCTATTTCCATTATCTTTTTTAATCGATAATTAACACCTGATTTACCTATTGGTTCTTTTAATAATTTTCCTAATTCAACCAATGGCATATCTGGATTTTCTAATCGTAAGATCGCTATTTCTTTTAAATTATCTTCTAGTTTTTTAAACTTTCCTGTTTCTTGTAACTTTCTAATAGCTGCAATTTGCCTAATGGAAGCATTAATGGTTTTATTTAAATTAGCCGTTTCGCAATTTACCAATCGATTTACTTTTCCTCTCATTTCTTTTTGAATTCTAATATCTTCAAATTGCATGACTGCTTTGTTAGCTCCTATTAATGCCAAAAATTTAGAGATTTCCTCTCCTTCCTTAATATAAATAGCTAATTGAAATACTTTTACATGAATTCCTAATTGTTGTAATATTTTTATTATTCTTTCTAAATTATGCTGATTTCCTACATCTACTTCTAAATGATATTCTTTTTCAGGATTATTAACAGAACCTGAACCCATAAAAGCTCCTCGAATAATAGCTTTTAAGTTTTCCTCTTTTGAATCGTCGTCTTCTTTTAGATAGATTTCTTTTTCTTGTACTTGAATAAAGTCTATATCATTTGTTCTGACTGTAATAACAAATGATTTTCCTGATATATCAATTTTATGATTGATGTCTAAATTGGATAAAAGTTTAGAAAAACGATTAATATTATAGTCACTCTCTGTTGAAAATTTGATTTCTTTATAATTTATTACATTGGTATTTCCAGATATAAGGTATCCTATTAATTCATTTTTTACTATTTCTTTATTTGCTAAATTACTATTTTTATTCAATTCTTGTTTAATATCAGAAGAAAATGACATGATTTTACTCCTTCCTTATTCTCTCATATAATTGGAAATTTTTTTACTAATCTCCTACCTTTGTTACGATTACTCTATCATTTCCATATAAATCTTTTTTTCCATACGTATCTACATATCTTTCTTCCTGCTCTATTAACTCTACTACATCTATTTTTTGATCATATCCTATTTCTAAACATAGATATCCTCCATATTTTAAAAATTCATAGGATTGATGAACGATTTTACGATAAAAGTCCAAACCATCCCATCCACCATCTAATGCCATATTAGGCTCTTGTTGTACCTCTTCGTCTAATGTTTTTATAATTTCTCTTTTGATATACGGTGGATTGGATACAATGATATCATACTTTTCTTTTGGTAACTGTTCAAATAAATTAGAAGAGAGAAAAGCTATTTTTTTATCTACCTCATTTTTTTTCGCATTCTGTTCGGCAATTTCCAATGCCTTACGACTAATATCAATCGCCGTAATTTGACTATCTTTTATGTATTTAGCAAGTGATATCGCGATTGCTCCACTTCCTGTACCTATATCTAGTATTTTTTTGGCTTTTATTTTTTTGGCTATTTGTATGACTTCTTCTACTAAAATTTCAGTATCTGCTCTTGGTATTAATACATCTTTGTTGACATAGAAATTCATTTTCATAAATTCTTGTTGGTGTGTAATATGTTGTAAAGGAATCCCTTTTATTATCTTTTCTACATTTTTAAAATATTTTTCTTCTTGCTCTCGGGTTAGTTTTTTTTCGTCATATACCATAATATATTGCCTTGTTTGATTTAAGATAAATTGCATCAATAGTCTTGCTTTTAACTTAGGATTGTCTATTTTTTCAGTTTTTAATTTTATGGTTGCTTTGTTGATGGCTTCTCTAATTGTCATATTCACACCTTCTTTCTTGCTTGTTATTAAAAAGATTATATCATAGTCCTTCCTAATTTACAATGAAATACGATTTAAGTTTGGACTTTTTATAAGTGAAGGTTATAAAAAGTCCAAACTTGAATGAAAATATAAAAAATTGACAATTCTTAAGTGTTCTAGTATACTAAATTTATCATAAATTATAGAAGGGGTGGAAATAACATGGAAGAAAATCAAACACAAGAAATAAAAAAAGTTGATGGTAAATCCATTGCTTCCTTTGTATTAGGTCTTATTGGAATTATCGCTTGGATTATACCTTTATTTGGTTATCCAGTGACAATTACAGGACTTGTATTAGGATGTATAGCAAGAAAAAATGAGAAAAATGGTTTCTCTCTTGCTGGTATCATCTTATCCTCTATTACACTTGGCATAACAATAATCAATTCTATTTTAGGTGTAATTTTAGCTCTTAGCTTATATTACTAATAAATCCAAAAAAACCTAATATATTTTTTCAAATATATTAGGTTTTTTTGATTACTAAATTAGTTATTTTTTGAAAATAAGTACCTAATGCCATTGTGATAATCTAGCGAGAATAAAATTAGTATGTCCATTTAGAACTGTCCCACAATGGACATTACTCATTAAAAAATTCTTTAAAATCTTGTTCATTAATTTTTTCTTTTTGCAATAATGTTTCTGCTATCCTATCTAATTTATCTCTATGCTGTTTTAATAATATTTGTGCATCATTATAAGCTGTATCAATTAATGTTTTTACTTCCTGCCCTATTTTGTCTCCTATGTTTTCTCCAAACATTTGCATTTCATATGGTTCTTTTCCTTGAAAATCAATTGGTCCTAATGTATCACTCATTCCATATTTGGTTACCATATCTCTTGCTATTTTAGTTGCTACTTCAATGTCATTGCTCGCTCCTGTTGAAATATCATCTAATACCAATTTTTCTGCTGCTCTTCCTCCTAATAAAGCAATTAGTTTTTCTTGCATTTCTGTTTTCGATATATAATATTTGTCTTCATCTGATTTATACATCGTATAGCCACCTGCAACACCTCTTGGAATAATGGATACTTCTTTAACATCCGTTTGTGTTGGCAAATATCTACTAACTACTGCATGTCCTGCTTCGTGATAAGCTGTTAATTTTTTGTCTTTTTCTGAATAAACTCTCGTACGTTTTTCAATTCCTACGGTTACTTTTTTTACCGCTTCCTCAATATCTCCATTTTCGATGTCTTCATGTCCATTTTTGGTAGCTATAATAGCTGCTTCATTTAAAATATTTGCAAGCTCTGCTCCTGTAAATCCTGCTGTGTCTTCTGCTATACTTTCTAAATTTACATTCTCTGATATTTTTTTATCTTTTGCATGTATTTTTAAAATCTCTAATCTTCCTTTTAAATCAGGGGTTGGAATGGTAATTTGACGGTCAAATCTTCCTGGCCTTAATAAAGCTTTGTCTAACATTTCTGGTCGATTCGTTGCTGCTAATACAATAATGGTTTCCTCTGAACCAAATCCGTCCATTTCTACTAATAATTGATTTAAGGTTTGATTATTTTCTGTTTCTGCACCACTATTAGAACTTCTTCTAGCTCCTATGGCATCTATTTCATCAATAAATACGATACATGGGGATAATTTTCTTGCTTTGTCAAATAACTTTCTAACACGAGAAGCTCCAAGTCCTGCAAACATTTCAATGAATTCGGATCCACTCATAGAAATAAATGGTACATCGGCTTCCCCTGCAATCGCTTTGGCTATTAACGTTTTACCAGTTCCCGGTTTTCCATACAATAGCACTCCTTTTGGAATTTTAGCTCCCATTTTTGTAAATTTTTCTGGTTTTTTTAAAAATTCTACAATTTCAACTAATTCCTCTTTCTCTTCATCTAAACCTGCTACATCATCAAATTTTATCTTCGTTTTTCTTTCAGTATCATCATATACTTTTCCTTTTTCTCCTAAGCCTTGCATTTTAAATATCATAATAAATAAAGCAAGCATGATTAAAGTTGGTAAAAAAGAAATTAAGAAAGATGGAATTTGTGCAAATACACTTCTTGGTTTTTGCACTAATTCAATTTCATTTCCTTCGGCTACTTTTTCTTGCACTAAACCAATAAAACTTTCGGTATTTGGTACGATTGCTGTTTTTTCCTCTTCTGTATTTTTTTGTTTTACTTTAACGGTGGTACTTCCTACTGTCATTTCTACTTTTTCTATGTTTCCATAAGATAATTCTTTGATTAAATCTGTATAAGCTAGTGTCTTTTCATCTTCTTTATCTTTTTTATTCATATAAACTAATGTAATTCCTGCTAATACGATAACTAATATTAGTAGGCTTATCAGATAAATCCAAAGTTTTTGCTCTTTCTTCTTGTCATTCTTCTTTTTACTCATCTCTACGCTTCCTTTCTTTACTCTAATTTTTTTGGAATTCAGGCATTGGAACCTTGTGGTTCTTCTCCACTACCTCCAACATCTTCCTTCTCTTCTTTTGATTTATCGTCTTTTGACTCCTTATCTTTCTTCTGTTCTTTTTTGTCTTTTTCCTGTCTTTCTTTTTTCTCTTTTTCTCGTTTTTCTTTCTCCTCTTGTTCTTGCATTTCTTTTCTCACAATTTCTTGTGCTTCTGCAATTTTCATCAGTTCTATTTGTCTTTTCATAAACTCTGTTTTTAATAAAAAGATGGCTGCCACTAGATAAATTGCTGCTACCGAAACATACATTACTTGGAAATATTCCATATCAAAATTAATAAATATATTAACAGCAATGTATAGAATATTTAAAAAGATAGATAAAGTAAGTGCATATACTGACATATTAAATACAGCCAAAAATCTCATTTTAATTCGTGCAATCCATGTTGTTAAATAGCCAAAGATACTTAAAAATATTGCATTTGATAGTGTTGTTAATAAATACATGATAAAACTATAAATAAATATGGTAATAAATATACTAACATACAAAGTTATTACTTGAGAACTATTGGCATAATCAATTACATTCTGTTTGGTAAATTCATGAATTCCCATTTGTGTTAATAATTCATTATATTGATAGTTAATCGTTCCAGCTACCGCTCCATTTTTTAAAATCACTTTATCTTTTAAAACAATCAGCCCACTGCCTGCCTTATTAACTTCATTTATATATTGATTAATTACTTGTTCCTCTTCTGTTTTCGTATCTATAATCGTTCTTCCCACATAAGAATCATCTTCTGAAATGGTAAGTCTTTTTTCTGTAACGACATCCAAAATTCCTTCTTTGTACGAAAAATCTGGAAACTCATTTTGCAAATACTGTATTCCCTCTTGTAATATCTGATGTGTCTGATATACCATGCCTAAACAAAGAACAATAGCCAGAATAGCAACTATCTTACACATATACGTAAAAGCTTTTCCCAATCCTTCTGCTGCCATGTCTGGATATTTCTCAATTTTCGTAATCGAATTCCATACTTTTTGAAAAAAACCAATTTTATTTTTTTCCTCTTTTTCGTCGTTCATCCTCTATACTCCCTTCTTATGTTTGAATCTACAAATTTTGTATTGACAGAAAAAATTGCTCTATCTCCGACTTTTATGTTGGTCTCGTCTATGTCACATATCACGTGATAAGTTCCAATCCTTCCTAAAATCTTGCAATTGCTTCCACGTATTTTTACATAATTTTCTTGTTTTTTGAAAAATAACTTGATACTCTCTAATAAATATCTCACTTTATCAACGGTTCGAAACATGTCTTTGTCATTTTTTACATTAATACCATTCATATAGCCACATGGAATAATGGCTACTTTCATTTCCTTTGATGTTGTATAAATATTAGAATATCCAATATTGAATCCCTTTGGCAATATTTTTACTTCTGCCACTTGTGACTCCAAATGTGCTATTTTCTTTAAACCTATTGTATTTTGACAAGATATTCTTCCTAAAAAAGCGGAACCTACTCTAACAGCATTTAAGTGCATATTTGGAAATTTCAAAAAGGCAGAAGAGTTACAAATATGAAGCATCCCTGTTTCGATTTCATTCATTTTCAAAACTTCAATACAATTTATGAATCTTTCAAATTGCTTTTTCGTATATTTATCATCATAAAAGCTAACCGAAAAGTGAGAAAAAGTTCCTTCTATTTTAATGTTTTTCATTTCTTTTAGTGTCTCTATCATTTCATTACGATTATTATAAACAAATCCATACCTTCCAAATCCAGTATCAATCTTTAAATGAGCTCTTATTTCTTTATTTTGTTCCATTGCTATTTTGCTTACAACTTCTACATCGGCTTTTGAACCAATGGTTATCATAATATTATTTTGAATTAAAGTCTCCACATCTTCTTTTACTGCTGTGGAAGATAACATTAAAATCTCTTCTTTAATGCCTGCTTTTCTTAATTGTAGTGCTTCTTCTAGGGTCGCTACTGCAAAAAATGAAATTCCATTGTCAATTAAAAACTTTGTATATTCTACCAATCCTAGCCCATAGCCATTTCCTTTTACGACTGCTATGATTTTTATTGGATTACCTTTATCGTCTTTTCCTGTTTTGTTAGCAAACTTTTTGATTTGTTCTATATTATGTCTTAAACCTTCTTTTTCTATTACTAAAGTATTCACCTTTTCCTCCACTTTAAGTTATTTTATTTTTCTTTTTAGTTGTCGAATGGTTCTAAATGCTTTTTCTGAGAAACGATATAATTTGTAAGTAAGAGGTTTAAATGGCATATAGACTTCTCCAATAAATTCTGTAAAAGTTGCTCCAAATCCTTGTTTAAAACGGTATAATCCATATTGAGGATGGTTTTCGTCTACCACTCCAGATACGCCTCTAAAGTCATATATATCATCTTTTCTTTGGATTGCCATTTTTATCATTTCCCATTGTAATAAATAATTTGGCATCAAGTTACGATGTTCGTTACTGCTTGCCCCATATAAATACCAAGTTTTATTTCCATAAAAAATGGGTATCACTCCTGATATTGGTTTTCCCTCATAATAAGCCATAAGAATTTTCATATGCTCTGGTCCTAAACAGTCATACATTTTCTCAAAATAGGCTAAAGGTCGAATAATAAATCCATCTCTTGCCCCTGTTTCTATCATAATTCTATGGAAATCTTTTAAATCTTCTTTGGTTCCTTCTTTTACCGTAACTCCTTTTTTAGTCGCTAAACGAATATTATATCTCCATTTTTGTTTGAATCCTGCCATAATTTCATCTTCTGTCTTTCCTTTGATGTCTAATCTAAATACATATCTTGGTTGAATTTCATCTTTAAAATCTTTGGCATCATCTTTGATTCGATACCCTAAATTGGTTACTACTTTTCTAAAATCTTGATCATCACTTACAATATCTGGCTCGATTCTTAATACAATCGCCTTATATTTTTTAGCTAACTCTTTTGCGCCGTCTGTCAATTGTTTCATGACAGCCATATCGTGGATATCACATACTGGTCCTCTGGAAGAGTATAGGATATTTCCAAAAATCGGAATTTTACGGATTAATACACAAAGAGAACCTATGATTTCTCCATTTTTTCCTTCTGCTAAAATAATCTCTGGTTTCCAATTTGGCTTCTTTACTTCTGCCCATTCTAACGATTGTTGGAAGTTACATCTCTCATGTCCTTCTAAAAATTTTTTATATTGTTTTTTATCTTCTTCGCTATCTACAAATCTCATTTTTTCTCCTTGTCCAATTGGGGACGTTTCTTAAACGACATTTCTGTCGTTTTTGGGACACATCTTCAATTTTCGTTCTTTTATCATTATTTACATTATATTGGTATTTTACACTAAATTAAAAAAATTTACAAGTCAATTAATTTATACTCTGCTAATATTTCATCTATATCTTTACAAATCATAAATTAAATTTATAATTGTATAAACTTAGGTTTTCTATTTTCAAATATTGTATAATCTTTATATCCAATTTGTTTCAATAACTCGGTTGCCTTATCAAAATCAGAACACATATCTTCTATTTTGTGTGCATCCGAACCTATGGTTATAATTCTGCCTCCTAATTCTTTATATCTTGTTAATATTTCTTTATTGGGATGAGGTGAACCAAGCCCATAACGATAACCAGAAGTATTTATTTCGATTCCCTTTCCCTTGTTTATAATATGAATTAATATTTCATCTAAAATTTCCTTGTAATCACTATATTTTATTATTTTCTCTGCATATCCTCCATATCTAATCACATAATCTATATGGCCATAAACATCAAATTCATCATATAATTTCACGTTTTCTAATACTTCTTTAAAATATTTAGTATAGGCTTCTTTTTGTGTTAATCCTTTAAAAAAACTTGTATCTATAGCAATATCTTTTTTACAAGTTATATGAGAAGATCCTATAATAAAGTCAAAAGGATATTGCTTTACCATATTCATAATGGTTTCTTTTATATCTGGCTGTAATCCTATTTCTATTCCTAATTTTAATAAAATTTCCTTTTTATATTTTTCTTTGTATAATTTAAAATTTTCTACATAATTGCTTACATCTATTGTTTCTAATGTATTGTTTTCTAATCCGTCATATACATCATAATGTTCTGTAAAACATATTTCTTTTAATCCTTTCTGGATGGCATTTTGTATGTGTTGTTCCATTGTAGAAATCCCATCATGTGAAAAGGTGGTATGTAAATGATAATCTGTGTGTATCATAAGATCACTCTCCATCTTTTATTTTCTGTCTCCTATTTTATCTTACCCTTTCAAAAAAGTAAAGTTCTTTTCTTTGGTTCTATTTATTATTTTTTCAAGTTTCATTTTTGCAAGTAAAGATTATTTATGATAACCTTCACTTACAAAAATGAAACTTTTAATTATTTTACTTGCTATTCAAATAAAGATATAATATAATTTTCTTATATTACTATGAAAGGATGGTAAGGTAAAATGAAAGAAAAAGAAACTATAAAAATAAGCCTATCTACAGTTTTTTTAATATTAACTATAATAGTCATTATAATTATGACATTTTTTATCTTTAAATTTTATAATGAAAACTCAATTGCCAAAAATGATGTAGCTCAATTAAATAATCAAATTAAAAATTTAGAAAACACCATTAGTAATTTACAACAACCAACACATAATATTTCTAATTCAAATGATTTAACAAACACAACTACCGCTATTAACACTTCAAAAGATTCTGCTTCTACAAAAAATGATAATAATATAAAATTGAAAATGGGTATGTATACTGTAAATGAAATACAATCAGATGAAAATGGTGTTTCTAATGAAGAATGTGGAGTTGAAATAAAAGAAAATAATGAATTCAAAATTTATATGGGATGGGGAACTTGGCATTCTGGAAAATATGAAATTACAGATAATTCATTAATTTGTAAATCTACTTTATTTGAATGGGAAAGTGGAGATTATGGACAAAGAAACACCAATGTTACATTTACTTTTAAAATAATTAACAATAATAAATTAGAATTAACCAATATTGATATTAATGATACTAATAATGAAAAATTAATTTATAAAGATGGATTAACCATAGGAATGACATACAGTATAAAATAGAAAAAAGGGGCTGTAAAAAAAGTCCCATAGAAAAATGAGTGAAGAATTTCACTCA
>CAOJRU010000020.1 GCA_948442365.1 uncultured Clostridium sp. | reverse complement strand
ATCAAGATTTGCTAGAAACACATTAGATACTTTAAAATATGTAAGAATGCTAAAAAAGAAAAATGTTGCAATACTATTTGAAGAAGAAAACATAAATACAGGCTCAGGACAAGGAGAATTAGTATTAACTTTGCTAAGTGCAATGGCACAACAAGAAAGCGAAAACATATCTTCACATGTTCTATTAGGGTTAAAAATGAAAAAAGACAGAGGGGAACTAATTGGCTACAATGGTTGTTATGGATATAACTATAATCTTGAAACAAAAGAAATAACAATAAATGAAGAAGAGGCAAACATTGTAAGATATATGTTTGAAAGATATGTAGAAGGAGTAGGCTCAAGTACAATAGCAAAAGAATTAACTGCTAAAGGAATAAAAACTCCAAAAGGTGCAATAAAGTGGTGAGAATCAACAATAAGAGGAATTCTAAAAAATGAAAAATATATTGGAGATGTGCTAATGGGAAAAACATTTACAATAGATCCAATATCACATAAAAGATTAAGCAATTTAGGAGAAGCAGATAAGCATTATCTAAAAGAACATCATGAGCCAATTATAAGCAAAGAATTATTTGATAGAGTACAAGAAATAAGAACAAAAAGAGCAGGCAACAGAGAAACAGGAAGAAGGAATGATAACTATAGTAAAAAATATCCTTTTAGTAGTAAATTATATTGTGGATTTTGTGGGAGTTTATTTACAAGAAGAAATTGGAATGCAAATAGAAATTGTGCAAAACCAGTATGGCAATGTATCAAAAGAGCAAAACATGGAAAAGAAGAATGTCCATATTGTAAGGCAATTCCAGAAGAAATATTAGAAGATTGTTTTGTACAAGGATATAGAATACTCTGTAACAATAATCAAAAAGCAGTAGTAGATTTTTTAGAAAAGATAGAAAATATCTTAAAAGAAAACACTACAGAAACAATAGTAATAAAACTAGAAAAAGATAAAGAGAAAATAAACAAAAAACTCGCTAATCTATTAGAACTAAATTTAGAAGGCAAAATCAATAGAGAACAATATACAGAAAAATTTGATAACTTAAATGTAGAATTACTTAAAGTAGAACAAAAAATAGAAAGTCTACTAAAAGAAACAAACAGAACAGAAAGCATTAAACAAAGATTAAACAAGTTTAAAAGTTTATTTAAAAATATAGATATAATGCCAAATTTTGATAAAGATGTGTTTGAATGTTTAATTGATAAAGTAATAATTGGAGAAATCCAAGAAGATGGAACAATAAACCCATATACAATAAGATTTATTTGTAAAAATGGAACAGAAATAAATTGTAAAGACAAATTTACTGCTATAAGTGATAAACAACATTCAAATAATACTGCAACCAGAGAGAAACAACACATGTGGAATGCGTGGCAGTGCTACAATTAAAAGAGGAAAGGTAATACTTGATTTTGATATGGTTTCAGAGATTATAACTTTTGAGGAGAAAGGCAGATTTGGGAAAGAAAAACATCAAAATTTGGGTGTGAAAGTTAAAGTGGTTGCTGATATGGTAAGTGGAAACACATAAATTGATTTTTAGGAAATTAAGCAAAGTGCTTGTAATACTAGAAAATTTACGATTGTATCTATGGTAAGCATAACAGATATAGGTTGTGATGAATAGTAGACATGAGAAAAAGTTTGTTATTTCAAGCAATAGAAGAAATTTATTAAAATGAGTTATAGAGAATCTTTAGTAAATAGGTGTCAGTAGATATGTGCTGATGTCTATTTTTTTATCCTATACATTTGCAGACAAATTCTAATCTCCAATAAAAATAATATCAAGAGTAAAATGAACTCGTTATCATTCGCTCTTGACATTATTTCTATTGGAGATTTTGTGGCAATTAAGCAAATGTAAGGATAAATATGTTTTGTAAATATTAGCAAAACACTATGAAAAATTGTAAAGTTGTGATATAAATTAAACATAAAGAAAGAGGAGAAGGAAATATGATTAGTTATAGAGAAATAAAAATAGACGAAAAAACACAATTGCAAGAATTAATGGATATAGTATTAAAAAACCTAGAAAGAAAAGAATTTTTTATGCCATTTACTGAAGAAGAGTTAGAAGATATGTTTAATAGAAATAAAATCATTACTTATGGTGCTTGGGATGAAGAAAAATTAGTAGGAACAGCACAATTATATTTGGATGAATCATATACAACAGAAATAAAAGAAATATTGAATATGAAGAATAATAAGATAGCTGAATTTGGAGGTTATTTAGTATTAGAAGAATATAGAAATAAAGGAATTATGAAACATTTAGAAGATATACTAATATCAAAGTTAAAAGAAATGGATTATGAATATGCAGTAATAACAGTCCATCCAGATAATATTGCATCAAATAAAGCAACAGAATATACAGGTGCAAAAATTATAAAAACTACTAATTTGGGAGATTATTTGAGAAATATATACTTGTTAAAAGTATAAAAGTAGCAATATTAAACAAAACATTTAAAGCAGAACTAATTAAAGAAAAGAGATATTTAGAATTAAAGCAAAATATTTTACAAGAATATAATTTAACTCATATAGGTATTTGATAAATTTAATTTTTGATGTATAATAAGCACATAAAGATTCTCTAAACTTGAGAAAGAGAGGTTAATTTTGAAAGTACAAGTTATAGAGAAGAAAAAAGGTCGAATTAATAGAACAACAGGAGAAGAAATAAAAGGAAATTTAAGAGTATGTGCCTATGCAAGAGTTAGTACAGAAAAAGAAGAACAAATAAGAATCAATACTTTAGAAATATCTGGGGAAATAATGCTAACAGTATTAAGTGCTATGGCACAACAAGAAAGCGAAAATATTTCTTCACATGTAAAATTAGGGTTACAGATGAAACAAAAAAGAGGAGAATTAATTGGATATAATGGATGTTTAGGATATGTATATGATAAAGACACAAAAGAAATATCAATTAATTATGAAGAAGCAGAAATAGTAAGATATATCTTTGAAAGATACTGTCAAGGAGTAGGTTGTACAACAATTGCAAAAGAACTAACCAATATGAAATATAAAACTCCAACAGGTAAGAAGAAATGGCACGAATCAACAATAAGAGGAATCTTAAAAAACGAAAAATACAAAGGAGATGTCTTACAAGGAAAAACATATACAACAGATCCAATCTCACATAGAAGAGTAGTAAATATGGGAGAAGAAAACCAATATTACATACAAGAACATCATGATCCAATTATCTCTGAAAGAATGTTTAATCAAGCACAAGAAATTTTGCAAAAGCGAGGAGGAGTACGAGGCTCTGGAAGAAGAAAAGGCAATTTTAGTAGAAAATATCCTTTTAGTAGCAGACTATATTGTGGCTTCTGTGGAAGTTTATTAACAAGAAGGAATTGGCATTCTGGAAGTAAAAATAGTATAACAGTTTGGCATTGTATTGAATTTGTAAAACATGGAAAGGAAAATTGCCCACACTGTAAAGCTATGAAAGAAAATATTATAGAAGAAGCCTTTACAGAAAGCTATAAACTACTATGTAATAATAACAAAGAGTTAATCCAAACATTCTTAAACGAAATGGAAGAAATCATACAAGAAGAGAGTACCGAAAGTTCTATTAAAAGACTAGAGGAAGAAAAACAAATTTTAAAAGAAAAGATAGACAAGCTAATTGATTTAAACTTAAATGGGACAATAACATTAGAAACTCTGCAAGAAAAGAAAGCAAAACTACAGAACAAAATAAATAGCATAGAGAAAGAACAAGAGCATTTACAACTAGAACTCGAAGATTCAATCAGTTTAAATCAAGGATTAAACAGGTTTAAAACATTGTTTAAAGACAACGAAATTATGCCAGAATTTGACAAAGATGTTTTTGAATTAATGATAGAAAAAGTTATAATAGGAGAAAAAGAGCAAAATGGAGATATAAATCCAAGAGTAATAAATTTTATCCTAAAGTCTGGAAACGAAATCAAGTGTGAAGATTCAACAACCGAGAAAAACTCGGCAGTTCAAAATCAAGAAAATCAACAGTCATCATACGAGGTAAGCCAAAACTATCTACAGCCTATGTGTGAGCCAAATGGAGTATTGACTATAGCTGTTTTTGTGGATCAGGAGGGATATTATGTATTGCCAACCAAAGCCCATTTGGAGCAGTTTAAGAAAAGACATTATGAGGGAAAGGAGAAGGGCTTCAATTATCAAGTTTTATGGGAGCGCTATGTATGCAGTGACGAAAACAAGGAAAATTATGGAATTGCTACGTTGGATAAGCTAAATTTTGTTGGCGGAAGACACAGCGTATATGAAATGCAAATGAAACTAATATAGGACAACAGAAGGAATCCAACACCCACACAAGTGCAATGTGCTTGTGTGGGTGTTGGCTTTCTTCTGTTATCTTATTTATAACGATAAAACACAAAATTACTATTTAAAGACATATTAACATTGCCATCATTAATGGATTTTTCTTGTGTTTTCAATGGAATATCTAAAAATACAGTAGTCTTAAATTCTTCCTCTAAATTATTGGTAATAAAAATATCAAAAGAAAGCTTACAAGATATAGAATTTAAATCCACATTACATCTTTTTAAAAGAGAACCATCATACGTAATGGGAGTAGATGTATCGGTTATTGTATAGTCGGTTTTGATGTTTTCATTGACATAGCTGAGTGTAATAGGATTTGCTAAATTATTATATAATATTGGTGTATCTAAATTAGCTTCATCTTCAGAAGTAATCGTAAAATCTAAAGCATCCTGAATTTCATTTTCTGCTATTAAACCACTTTTAGCGAATTGATTTAATCCTTTAAAATATAGCTTAGGTTGTCCTAATTCAGGAGGAGTTAAATACTGAATATTGTTAATACTTACTTTTTTAAAGGTATTTTCTAAATTTTTTTCTTCGGAAGAAGAATTGTTGATAAAAAGTGCAATATCAGTAAATTGATAAAGATTTTCTATCGTGAAATTAGTTACAGAACCAGTTTTATTTTTGGCATCACAACCACTAAATAATACAATTTTATTAACTTCAAAAACAGTTTTACCATTTTTATTAGCAAAAGGTAAAACATCTTTTTCAAAATTGCTTTTTAAGACATATTTTTGAAATAGTAAATACGTTAATATAAATACAATAATAAATAATAGAAAAACAAGGATAGTCAAAACCTTTTTTTTATCCATTTTTATTTCGCTCCTTTTCAAATTCTCTTTTGTAAGATATCTATATAATAGTATAAATTTTAAATAAAAGCAAGACTTCAAAATTGCCACAATTTATTCATTGACAAAAAGGTACATAAAGGATACAATGATACTAGGTAGTTTAAAAAATAATTATCATTTGGCGTTGTTGCACTTCATTTTCAATTTAATCAACGTGCACACGCACGCCTCATAAATTGAAACTTGTGAGTCTAGCCAAATAACAATTCTTTTTCAAACTAGGTTTGAATTGAGAAAGGAAAATGAAACCATGAAAGCAAAAGATAAAGGAAGAAGAACACATATGAAAATCACATTAAAAAATATCATTACTTTTTTAGGTCTTATTATAAGTTTATTATATATCGTTATATTTTATAACTATTATTTTGGAAGAAGCAGTGTATATGCATCAGAAACGATAGCCAATATAGAAGAAACCCCAATTAGTCAAGCAGAAGAAATTGACATAGAAGAAATTATTAGGCAAAATACCAAAGAAGGGCAAAAAGAAGAATATAGTGTAGAAGAAGCCACCTTAGAATACATAACCAAATACAGAAATAATGCTAGTTTACCAAAGGGACAAATGCAAGTCGTACAAGAAGGAAGAGAAGGAAAACAAGAAATTACAACCAAAAGAATCTACCAAAAAGAAGAACTAATAGGAGAAGAACAAGTTGCTAGTAAAGTAACCAAAGCTTCTGTCAATAAAATTGTAGAAATTGGTACAGGAAATTATACCAGCAATTATAAAGTAAAAGTAGGAGACAAATTATATGTAACATCTGATCGATTATCTGTTATGGTAGAACCAAACGAACAATCACAAAAAATAGCGACATTAGTAAAAGGAAATGAATTAAAACTATTAGCCATTGAAAAGGAATGGTATAAAATATCCAGTAATAGTACAATTGGATATGTAAAAGCGGAAAGCACTACATACTTAGATACCAATAAAAAAGAAGAAAAACCAAATACAACAACAGCACAAACCAAAGCACAATTGACTTCTAAATTAAGTTTTGATATGGCTTTAAATCAACCAAGTGGATTAACCTTAGAACAATTTAAAAAGATTTTAACAGATAATAAAGATACCAATAAAATATTTAGTAACAATGCAGAATACTTTTATTACATCGAAAAGCAATACAACATTAATGGCGTTTTTGTAGCAGCAGTTGGAATTCATGAAAGTGGATGGGGAACTTCACAAATTGCGAAAAATAAGAACAACTTATTTGGTTATGGTGCCTATGATTCTAACCCATACAATGGAGCTTATAGCTTTTCCGATTATTCAGAATGTATTGACTTAATCGCTAGAGTATTTGTAAAATATTATATTAATCCAAAAGGAACAAGCATATATGGAGGCGAAAAAGCAATGGGAACTTATTATAATGGACCAACCTTAAGAGGCATCAATACCAGATATGCAACCGATAAGAATTGGGCTAATGGCGTATATACGCACATGAAATATTTATACAATAAATTATAAAAAAATCTTGCTATTTTTCAGAATTTATTGTATGATATAAAAGCAAGAATGAATAGAAGGAAAAAAATACCAAAAGAAGACCGATAGAAAGGGGCAAAATCATGAAAAAGGGAATGATAATTGTTACAATTATTGTGCTAATTATGGGAATATTATGGATAGCCAATAAAACCTATGCAGAAGACAAAGCAATTGATGACAAAACAGAAAGTAAAATTGTTGAAATAAAAGACAATGCCGTTAAAACATTAGATGATTATAAAGTAAAATATGGGTCAGATACCTATGGAACCGTTGCCTATATTTTAAATCTTGTGCGAATTTATAGTATACCAATATGTTTTTTAGGAATTGCCGTTGGAGCAATTCATCAATATGTAATAGGTATTAGAAAGTTGGACACATTGGAAAGAGGTATGGCATTTATTGTAACATGTGTAACACTTTTAATTATATGCCAAATTTTACCACTAGCTTTTGCAGTGTTTGTAAAATTTGGAAGGGGGTAACAAATGAAAGTCTTATTTGCTGTAAGTAATGAAGAGATATCAGAGTCAATCGTAAAAAAATATCAAAAGGAATATAAACAAATTATTTCTTATAAAAATGTATATTACTTTAACGCAATATTAAAGGAATTACAAAAAGATAAAACTTATGACAGAGTAGTTATAAGCGAGGATTTAGAAGCCTTTACACACACACAATATGACCAAATAGATAAATTTATTTTTGAAAAAATGGATAGTATCAGTGATGAAGCTTCTGATGTAAAAGGAAACGATACGCCAATCATCGTAATTTGTGCTGACAGAAGAACAAAATCAGAACCAATGTTAGTAAAATTATTTGGAATTGGCATTTATAACGCTATCATTGGAAACGATAGAAGTGTAGATGAAGTCTGTAGATTAATCAACAGACCACGTACAAAAAAAGAAGCAAAATCCTATTATAAAATAGATAGCGAAGATGTAGGATATCAAGCTGAAAATGAAAATGATGTCAGCGAAATGGAAATTCAAAATATCGTTGCACATTATAAAAGATTAGGAAAAAATGAAGAGCGTTATATTGATAGCTTTAATAATATAGCAGCACAATATAATGACACACAATTAAGAATTATTACCAAATTTTTACCATTAAATGTACGTGCTGTATTAGAAGAAAGATCTTCTAAATATCAGCAAATCATGTCCTTTAATAATGCTGTTTCTGACAGTTTACGAAAAGATAAAAACGATAGCGAAAGCGATGGACCAAGTCAAGTATTATTAAAGTCAAAAAATAGAGATACGGTATTATCTAAACCAGTGGTAATACCATCAGCAGTTAATATGAGTGGAACAAAAAAATTAGCAAAACATAAGCCAGTAGAACCAATGAGTAACTATGATGAGCAATCAAAGGAACAACAAGCACGACCTATTATGCAACCTACTATGAAACAACCAGAGCCACAAAAAGTAGAATCATCTGTACCAATGATAGAAGGATTAGATGATTTTGAAAATTTTGTGCCAGAACCAATGACACAAGAACCAGTTAATCAAAAACCAGTGGTACAAGCACCAGTACAAGAAAGAATAGAACCAGTAATAGAACAACCAGTAAGCAAAGAGCCAGTGGTACAAGAAACAATGCCAACAGTACCTGTCATAGAAGGATTAGAAGAACCTACTATTCCAGAACCAGTACAACCAGTAAAAAGAGGAAGAGGAAGACCAAGAAAAAATCCGATTCCAACAGAACAGCCAGATAAACCAAAAAGAGGAAGAGGAAGACCAAGAAAAAATCCATTACCAGAGCAAGAAGAAGTAGTACCAGTACAAGAACCAGCAAAAGAAGAAATGGTATTACCTGGATTAGAACCACAAGAACAAACACAAATTCCAGAATCAAACTTCTTACCAGGCTTTGAAGAAGTGGAAGTACCAGTACCACAAACAGCTACAACTGTGGAATCAGAAAGACCAGATCCGTTTTTACCAGGATTTGGAAACGAAGAACCAGAAAAAAATAATATGGTATTACCAGGATTTGATGAAGAAGAACCAGAAGAAAATAACATGGTATTACCAGGATTTGATGAAGAAGAACCAGAAGAAAACAACATCATATTACCAGGATTCGGTGAGGAAGAACCAGAAATACAAAAACAACCAAGTATACCACAACAACATTATGATACACCAACACCAGATCCATTTATAGCGCAACAAGAACTAGCACAGCCAGAGCCATTTATGCCAAATAATGATTTTGAAAGCAATTCTTATAGCAATGATAATTATAATAGAAATTCATTTAATCCAATTAATACAAATAGTCATAGAGAATTAGAAGAAAATTATGAAGAAATTGACTTATCAAATTTACTAACGCCAGACAAAAAAATTGTTACTTTTGTAGGAACCAGTAAAAACGGTACTTCATTTATTGTTAATAATGTAGCAGAATTATTATCTTCTATTGGTATCAATGTGGCAGTTTTAGACACAACACAAAATAGAAATTCTTATTATATTTATACTAAAAATGAAGAAGCTTTGAGAGAAATAGCAACTCATAGTATAGAAGGGCTTGCTCAAGGAGTAGCAAGAGGAATTGAAGTGCATAAAAATCTTACGGTTTACACTTCCTTACCAGACGATGAAAATACCATTAATCATGTAGATAAAATATTAGAAACTTTATTACAAAAGCATTCTTTAATATTAATTGACACGGATTTTAATACGCCACGTGGTTATTTCAAACAATCACAAGAGACCTATTTAGTACAAAGCATGGATATTTTAACCATACAACCACTTACTGCATTCTTAAAAGAATTAAAAGCCAAAAACATATTAGATGAAAGAAAATTAAGAATTGTTTTAAATAAAGTAGTAAAAATTAGAGGAATTAAACCAGCAACCATTATAGGAGGAATGGCTTTCTATAATGATCCAGCTATGTCTTTTATGACGGAATTATTTGATCGAGATCGAATTAAGTATGTTTCTATACCATTTGAAGAAGAAACTTATATTCGTTATTTGGAAGGTATTATAGAATGTGAAATCTCGCAAAAAGGATATTCAAAAATCTTTTTACAAACATTAAGAGAATTAGGAAATATGATTTATCCAATTGTAACATCAGCACCTAGAAATAATAAAAACTATCAACCACCATCAGCTGGATCCAATGGAGGCGGTAATTTTTCTTCTAGTATGAATGATACCTTAAATAAAATGAGAGGTTTCTAAATTGGGAAAGCAAATATTTCATGTCCAAATTAGAAGTAGAGTAAAACAAGAGGAGGGAATAAATTTTGATAATAGCAGTAGTCGTAATCTTAGTTTTAATCGTATTAGGATTAGTTGCCTATAATGTAACCATACATAAAAAAATACAAAAGTTTAAAAACATGAACCAAAAGATTACCAATTTATACGTTGTACAAGACTTTATGAATGCCATAGGAGAAACATCAACAGTAGAAGAAAAAATAAAGAAAATAAATGATATATTAATTGAAAGATATGAAATCAAATACTCAACCATAGTTGTATTTGACGGAGCAGAATATCAAGTAAAAGCTTCTAATGTAGATGAAAAACACTGGAATTCTTTAAAAGCCTTACAAAATGTAGATATGTTCAAAGACAGTATACAATCGGCAACCCCTAAGTATGTAACAGTAAACAATGAAAATGAAAGGCTTCCTTATCAAGAAATGGAATTTGGAAGAGCAAAATCAGCTATATTTTTCCCTCTTTATATAGACAATGTCTATATTGGATATTGGATATTAGAAAGTGGAACACCACATGACTTTGATAATGTAGATACCACAGTATTAGAAGTAATTAAGGAAAATATTGTTTCTGTATTAAAAACCGTAGTGCATCAAAAAACTTTGGAATCTATTGTAAGGAAAGATTTATTTACGGGATTATATTCAGAAGAATATTTGTATGGAGAAGGAAAGAAAATTATAGACCAATATACCGTATCAACCATATGTATGTTTAAAATAATTAACATTCAAGAAATTAATAGAAATTATAGTAGAGAATTAGGAAATAAAGTAATTACCAAAATTAGTGAATATATAGCACAAAATATAGCAGAAGATTATGTATTTGTAAGATATATGGGACCAAAATTTGTTATTGCATTTTCAGGTGTAGAAGCAGATGGCGTAGCAGACTTTTTAAATGAAATAAAAGAAAAAATCGAAACAACCCCAATTGAATTAACCCAGCAAGAAATACAAGAGTTAAATTTAGAAGTTAAGTTATCAAAAAAAGCGATAGATTCAGCGGATAACAAACAAATAGCAATACCAAAATTGAATTTTGTTATATCATCCTATTATAAAGGAACAGGATTAGAAGAAGTTTTAAAGAAACAAGAAGAGTATTTGGATCATGCAAATGTGATAGAAAGTGATATAACAAATTTATAATGTTTTCTAAGTTGCAAAATAGAATAAAAGACAGGAAAAAACAAGAAATAAGGAGGAACGATTAGGGATGGAATTTGATAAGACAATGCATTTTGAAGTCGAAAGAGAAGAAAATTTAAAATGTAGAGAAATACTAAAAGAGGTATATGAATCATTAGTAGAAAAAGGTTACAATCCAATTAATCAAATCGTTGGCTACATTTTATCAGGTGATCCAACTTATATTACAAGTCATAATGATGCTAGAAATAAAATAAGAACAATTGAAAGAGACGAACTATTAGAAAAGATGGTAAAAGATTATATAGGATTAGAAGAAAAATAATATGAGAATGTTAGGAATTGATTATGGAGAAGCTAGAGTAGGGATAGCTATAACAGACGCCTTGAACATAACCGTACAAGGCTTAGAAACCATACAAAGAAATGGTTCTGATAAAGTTATTTTAAGAAGATTAGATGAAATTTTAGAGCAATACGAAATTGGAACAATTGTGGTAGGAATGCCACTAAATATGAATGGAACCATATCTAAGAGAGCTAAAATAACAGAACAATTTATCCATAAATTAAAATGTAAATATAATCAAATAAAAATAGAGGCTGTTGATGAAAGATTAACAACAGTAGAAGCACATAAAACGATGAACTTTTTAGATATCAATAAGAATAAAAAGAAAAATATAGTAGATACTATATCTGCGACTTATATATTGGAAACTTATTTGAATCGATAAAAGCATTGAAAAGCAAATTAAATTAGGTTATTATATTAAATATAAATATAATGAATTAAAAATTGAAAGGAGAAAAAGAATGGAAGAAAACTTTGAAGGAGAAGAACTAGATAACATAGTAATATTAAATGATGAAGAGGGAAACGAAGTCAAATTTGAATTCTTAGATTTAGTAGAATTAGAGGATGAAGAATATGTAGTATTATTACCTGTTACAGAAGAAGGAGAAGAAGAAGAAGGGGAAGTCGTAATACTAAAAGTAGAAGATACAGACGATGAAGAAGCAGACGAAGAATCTTATGTAAGTATTGAAGATGAAGAAATATTAAATAAAGTATTTGAAATATTCAAAGAAAAATTCAAAGATGATTTCGATTTTGTAGATTAATAAGTAAACAAAGGCGTGTCCATTGGGTACTGTTCTTTATGAACATCGCCGTTAAGTTGCCATAGGGGACGGTCCTTTTTGGCAACTTTCTTGTTATTGTATTAAATTGGCAATGTCCATAAAGAACCATACCTAATGGACAAGCCAAATGGATATTGGATTTAAAAAGAGGAGGAAAAACAAATGAAAAATTTTTCAACTTGGATGTTAGTCATGTTTATGGCAATGTTTTGGATTTTAAGAATTATCGTAGCATTTACATATGAAATGGGAGGAAGCTTTGGTGGAATAGAACCATTTAATCAAACAATGGAAATCATACTATTATTTGTTGTCTTAGTATGTATGTTATTTATTATAAAAAGAAAAATAATAGGAGCTCTTATTTATCTACTAGCTTATGGTATGTATTTTGGACCTAGCTTAATTACGACAATCACATCATTAACCCAAACAACAGCAGAAATAAGTACATCTGCTATGGAGATGTACTTAAATGCCTTTGTATCTTTAATTGGAATTGCCATTCCAGTAGCGGTATTGTTTGATTTGTTACTAGATAAAAATAGAAAAGCAAATCCGAAAGATAAAAAAACAGACTGGTTTTATAAAAATGAACAATTTGACAGAAAAATGGATGATAGAGCTGATAAAAATAATTATAGAACAATGTAATTAATAAAGGTTGTCAATGGTTTTGGGGTTATTTGGAAACCTTTGGTAACGGATGATAGGAGGAAAAAAGATGACAATAATAGGAATTGTAGGTAAACCAATAAGTCAAGGAGAGTCCTTATGGACGAAACAAAAAATAACAGACGAATTTAGAAAAATAGTAATTGAAAATGGAGCAGTAGCAATAGGCGTTTTACCAACCAATGTTAATTATAATGAAGTTATGACACAGGAAGAAAAAGAAGAATTTGATAAAATTTTAAATTTATGTGATGGATTTATATTACAGGGAGGCTGGCAAACAGGAAAACATGAAATATATGTTGCAAAATATGCCATTGAAAATAATATTCCTTTGTTGGGAACTTGTTGTGGTATGAACAACATTTTATTTTCACAAGGAGATACCGTACAAAATGAAAGAAATGAGTCACACAATGTTTATGATGGCAATTATAGACATGATATAGTCGTTGATGAAACATCAAAATTATATCAATTACTTGGTGAAAATAAAAGAGTAGGTGTTAATAGTATTCATAATGTTATGATAAAGGATATTGATGTAAATCATTTTGAGGTAGTAGCTCATGATTTAGAGGGCTTTGTAGAAGCCATTGAATTGAAAGATAAGAGATTTTGTCTTGGTTTAAAATGGCATCCAGAAATAATGGAAGAAGATAATATGAAAAATATTTTTAAAGAATTTGTGAAAGCGTGTGATGAATATAACGGGATAAAAAACATTTAAAAACACTTTTGCACACAGATTTTAGGATAACTCTAGTATTAGAAAGGTAGAAAAATGTCAGTAAAAAAGATAAAAGAACTAGGAAAAGTGCATTCAAAGGAAAATTTCGAAACATTGTTAAAATTATACGAAGAAGATATATCAATTGAGGAAAAAAGAGAAGTAGTTTCTTCAATTGGGAGGCAAAAAAATGAAGAAGCTATCTATAAATTTTTAGAAGAAAATGCGTTTAAAAAAAACTATATGGATGTAATTTATCAAATGTTTAGAACTTGTTTAGTGTACTATGAAAATGAAAAATTTAAAAAACTGTGTGATAAAATGAAATCATATTATAATAACGAAATTATGAATAAAATGTATGAATATAAAATGACACCAAAATTTAATGCCAAAAAAGTATTTCATAAGAGTTCTATTATAAAACCAACACTATTAGAAGGAAACAATATAGAAACAATGAAAAAAATTAAGAATGGTGATATACATTTAATATTTACTTCACCTCCCTACTATAATGCACGTGAATATTCAGATTATATTAATTACCAAAAATATTTAGAAGACTTAAAGAAAGTATTTATGGAGTGCAACAGAGTGCTAGAAGATGGACGTTTTTTGATTGTAGATATTTCACCAGTTATTACAAAAAGACCTGGTAGAGAGTATGAGTCTATTCGTTATCCAATTCATTTTGATTTGCACAATGTTCTAATAGAATCTGGTTTTTATTTTATTGATGAAATAATATGGGAAAAGCCAGAGCCTTCTGTGCCTAATAGAATAGGTGGATACATTCAAACTTTAAATCCTTTGGCCTACAAACCCAATTGTGTTACAGAAAGTATTATGGTTTATCGAAAAAACTGTAATTTTTTATTAGATTATAATATAAAAAAATATACATCTGAAAAAAGCTATAAAAAGAATGACAATATAGTAGACCGTTCTAATATATGGAAAATTGCTCCATCCAGTAATAAAAATCATCCAGCAATATTTCCAGAAGATTTATGTAAGAAAATACTTAAATATTATTCGTACAGAGGAGATGTTGTCTTAGATCCATTTGCTGGAATTGGTACTTTTGGACGAGTAGCTAATGAAATGGGTAGAATTCCAGTGTTATGTGAAATAAACGAAAAATATGTTGAAGTAATAAAAGGGGATAATATTTATGATGACATTTCAAAAACAAGTAATTGATAATACCATAGAAAAATTATTAAAAGGACAAGATTATCGTGAAGAAGTTGTTAATGCGATTAATGCAGAATTTTTTGATTTTGCTATTTCGTTTTTTAAGGAAATTGTAAGAGCTAAACTAGATTCTGAAGAAATAAGTCTAGAATGGTATAAAAGATATTTTATAAATAATGAAGGTTTTACTGCTGCGGATAGTGCAATTTTTGCTGGAATGAATAAGAAAACAATCACTAATATTTATGGAACTGCTTCAAAAGAAGTAGTATTAGATGTTGCCAATGCAAATTTTGATTATCTTTCTACTTTAGTAGAGGAACTAAAACAAGATAGCTCTGATGAAATAGGAATTTCTATAAAACTTAATTATAAAGATATTTATGTAGAACTTAATTTAGCAGAAAGTTTATTAGTCATTAATGCTTTAGCAACGAAGAAAGCAGCTATTAGAGGCGGCGCATGGAGTTCAATTGGTAAAAAAGTGGAAAAGCCTTTAGTTACTAAATTATGTATGTTAAGTGGTGTTCCTAAAGAATATATGGATTCGAGTATTTTTACTAGAAATATGGAACTTGATTATGATAGAGAAGTAGATTATAAGTTATTTGACATAGATAGGAATTATATACGTGTAGAAGTAAAATTAATGGGAAGAGGCAACCCTGAGAGTGCAGATGTAATTTATGCTAGGGATACAAGGTTATTTATTGCTGATACATTAAGTCAACAAAATAAAAATCAATTTGATAGTAATAATATTCCTTACATTGAAATGAAAAATAATAAAAATGTTCTTAGTGATTTTAAAAAAGCTTTAAGAAAACTAAAAGTTCCATATACAAAATGTAACTAATCAACATAAAGGAGGAAATGTTTTGAATAATAAAAAAAATAAGAAAAATGATAATCAAGAAGTATCTTCTAAAGCCTCTTTTAACTGGTATCCAGGCCATATGGCAAAAACCAGAAGGCAAATAGAAAGTGACTTAAAAATAGTAGACATAGTAATAGAATTATTAGACGCAAGAATACCGATATCCAGTCAAAATCCAGACATAGGAAATATCATAAGGAGGAAGAAAAAAATCATAGTATTAAATAAAAGTGATTTAGCAGACGAAAAGAAAAATCAGCTATGGATCCAATATTTTGAAAAAAGAGGTATACCAGCAGTGCTAGTAGACGCAAATTCTGGAAAAGGAATTGACCAATGTATTAGAAAAATAGAAAACATGATGAATATCGATATGCAAACACAAGCAGAAAAAGGGAGAATAGGAAGAAAGATTAGAGCCATGATATTAGGAATTCCTAATGTGGGAAAATCATCTTTTATTAATCGTATTTCAAAAAGAACCACAGCAGGAGTAGGAAATAAGCCAGGTGTAACCAAGCAGAAACAATGGATTCGTATCAATGATAAAATAGAATTATTAGACACACCAGGTGTATTATGGCCAAAATTTGAAAGTGAAGAAGTAGCATTAAACTTAGCTTTTACAGGAACCATTAAAGAAGATATAATAGAAAGAGTAGATATTGCATACTATTTAACAAAATTTTTATTAAAAAATGATAGAAAAAAATTATGTGAAAGATACAAAATACCAGAAGAATTAATAGAAGAGAAAATGGAACAAGAGCAACCAGAAAATGAGAATATTTATGAAGTTATGTTAGAAATAGGAAAGAAGAGAGGCTGTATTATTTCTGGTGGTAAAATAGACGAAGAAAAGACAGCAAGAATATTATTAGATGAATTCAAGAATGGAATCATGGGGAGAATCACCATAGAATGTCCTATGGGGGACGGTTCTTAATGGAAAATATTAATAAAAAAGGAAGTAACAACAAATGGAAGAATGGATTAATATAAATAGACCAGAAGAAGAAATCAATTTATTATCACCATTAACTTGGGCCTATGTAGGTGATTGTGTATACGAATTATATGTAAGAACTAATTTAGTAAACAAAACCAATTTAAAACCACACAAATTACATATCGAAACAATAAAATTTGTAAAAGCAAAAAGTCAAGCAAAAATGTTAGAAAAATTGCAAGAGGAATTGACAGAAGAAGAAAAAGATATTGTAAGACGTGGAAGAAATGCAGAAAGTCATCATTTACCGAAAAATGCAAATGTACAAGAATATAAATATGCTACTGCTTTTGAAGCTTTGATTGGGTATTTGTATTTGACAAGAAAGTTTGGAAGATTAAAAAAGCTTTTAGACCTTACTGTTTAAAAGCTTTACACAAATCTATTTTGGAATTTCATATTTTATCGATACCTTCTAAATCTATTTTACCATCCATAAGTTGGGGTAAAAGAGTATCTCTTAATTGTTCAAGTTTTCTATTTTCTTTAGCATTACAAGCTATTTGATTCATAAGTGGTTCTACTCTTTTTTCAAATGCTAGGATGTTATCTTTACTAGCTAGCTTTATATCTAAACTTTTTAACTCAACTTGATTTAATCCTGGTTGAGCAGCTTTTGCATTAGCCATTGTAAATAATTTAGTTTTATTTTCGTAATTGTTTAAAATAAAATATAAATAAAATTTTGCCCAATTGTTTTTAGTGTTTAAAATGAAAACATGTTCATTAATGGCACATTTTTCATAGGGGAAGTTGTTTAGAGACATAGAAACTTTTCCAGTATAAGCACCATCTTTATATAACAAAACATCACCGGATCGAACAACGCCATTTTTTAAACGATGGAAGAACTCATCACTTATATATTTTTCAGATGTATAAGAATAGATTCCAAATCTTTCTACTTTTTCAGCACCAATGCTAGGAACCCCTTTTTTTTGTGCGCCTCCTTTTGGCCTAGAACCAGTAGAAATATTTGATATTAGATTTCCTAATTTACATCTTTTTCCGCTTTGATAGATTACATTAAATATATTTTCAGAAAGTTCATGTAAATTATTATTTATTTTATTATTCAGGTTAATTTTAGCATCTATTTTAGATAATATTTTTCCAATTTTTATTTGCTCGTTGTAAGCAGGAAGCATAATTTTTGTATTTTTAAGTACATCTAATTGAACTCTTTGTCTACCAGATGTACCGGTCATAGATTTTATAGCTATGTTTCTAAATTTAGGACTGATAGCTAAGTAATAAATAAAATCTTCATCTGATAGTTTTTCTTTTTTTCTCATAACAATATATTCAGTAGAACCAAATCCAACTTCGTTATCGTTTAATATGGTGACTTTTGATGTTTTTCCATTTTGTAGACAAGGAGTAATTCGAGCAAGTAAAGTGTCACCATTTCTAAATTTCATTCCACCACTATAATTTTCTATTTCAAAAGAATTAATATATTTTGAGAAAGCATCTAACTGATTCATTGAAATTTTCTTAGATAAAGTACCTTTTTTTAACGTTTCTGTTGGGTTAAAATCTATTATTTCATCTAGTATTCTAAATTCCATATTTTTAATCTCCTGAAAATTTTTTATATTGTATCATAATCTTTCTATTTTCACAACATTTAACTTTAGATTTTTTTTGAAAGAGCTAGCTCCCATTTCCTGGTATAAATAGGATCTAACTCTTTCGAAAAAAAAGAAACCTAAATTATAACAAGTAGTTGACGAAATCAAAAAATAATGATATAAATAATAGGTATGGATAAGGCCCCTTGGTCAAGCGGTTAAGACGCCACCCTCTCAAGGTGGAATCATGGGTTCGATTCCCGTAGGGGTCACCAAAGATATCAATAATAGATAACTTTACAAAGAATTGATTTATAAATTAGCAAATACAATAAAATATAAAAGTTAAAAGGGAGTAGCTTTTTATTACTAATCAACAGTCGCGATATGAAAATATCTGGTTAGTAAGACTATTATAGTTAAGCGAGACTTTTAAAAAGAATCCTATAGATTCTTTTTAAAAGTCTTTTTTGTTAATATTTAGTTATAAAAGTTTAAAAAATGTAAAAAATAAAAACAAAGGAGTTGGAAAAATGGAAAATAACAAATGGTTCAACCAAGAAATCAAGGAAGTAGAGGAAAAACTACAAACCAATCAAGAGAAAGGATTAGAAACAGAAGAAGCTAAAAAAAGACAAGAAAAATATGGATTAAATCAACTAAAAGCAGCTAAAAAGAAAACCTTAGTACAAAGATTTGCGGATCAATTCAAAGACTTTTCCATTATTGTTTTAATTGTAGCTGCTATTGTATCAGGCGCAGTTGGAATTGCTGAAGGAGAAGGAATTACCGATACCATTATTATTTTAATTGTAGTAATGGTAAATGCCATAATAGGAGTAACACAAGAATCCAAAGCAGAAAAATCGTTAGAAGCCTTGCAAAAATTAACAGACCATGCTTCCAAAGTCATGAGAAATGGAGAAGTTACCATTATACCAGCCAAAGAATTAGTACCAGGAGATATTGTAGTATTAGATACGGGAGACTATATTCCAGCCGATTTAAGAATCATAGAAGCAGTCAACTTGAAATCACAAGAAGCATCCTTAACAGGGGAGTCGGTACCAGTTGAAAAATCTACACCAAAAATTGAAGGAGAAGAAATTGGCATTGGAGATCGTGTTAATATGTTATTTTCTTCTAGTTTAGTTACTTATGGTAGAGGAAGAGGAATTGTAGTAGAAACGGGAATGACAACAGAAGTGGGAAAAATTGCAGGAATGATTAATAATACAGAGAAACAGGAAACACCACTACAACAAAAATTAAATAAATTAGGAAAAACATTAGGAATCGCGGCATTAGCCATTTGTGCTTTCATTTTTGTTGTGGGATTGCTACAAGGAAAAGAACCAATTCATATGTTTATGACAGCTGTAAGTCTTGCTGTTGCAGCTATTCCGGAAGGATTGGTTGCGGTATCGACCATTGTTTTAGCCATTGGTGTACAAAAAATGGTGAAAAAAAATGCCATTGTAAAAAGATTGCCTGCTGTAGAAACTTTAGGAAGTGCAACGGTAATTTGTTCGGATAAAACAGGAACGTTAACCCAAAATAAAATGACAGTGGAGAAAATATTTATAAATAGCAAAACAGAAGATTTAAAAAATATAAAAGAAATAGATGATGATATCAACAAATTAGTTTATGCCAATATGTTATGTAATGATACCAAAATAGCAAAGGATGGAACTCTAACAGGAGATCCAACCGAAACAGCATTAGTAGATATGGCATTTAAATTAGACTTTGATCCAAGCATCTATGATAGAATGCCTCGTTTGAATGAAATTCCATTTGATTCTGATAGAAAGTTAATGACAACTATGAATGAACAAAATGGTAAATATATCGTTTATACTAAGGGTGGAGTCGACGAATTATTAAAAAGATGTGATTCTTATCTATTAAAGGGAGAAATTAAGAGAGACTTAGAAAATTATGCCATTACCATTCGAAACCATAATGAAGATATGGCAAAAGAAGCACTAAGAGTATTGGCATGTGCTTATAAAGAAATCGATCACAAACCAAACCAAGAAGAAATAGAAAACATGGAAAAGAATTTGACCTTTATTGGTATGGTAGGAATGATTGACCCACCAAGAGAAGAAGCAAAAGTAGCAGTAGAAAAATGTAAAACAGCTGGTATTAAAACAGTAATGATAACAGGAGACCATAAAATTACAGCAACAGCCATTGCCAAAAAATTAGGTATTTTAGAAAAAGAAGAAGAAGCAATTACAGGATTAGAACTAGAAAAAATGTCAGATGAAGAATTAGAAAAGAAAGTTAGACAATATGCTGTCTATGCCAGAGTATCACCAGAACATAAAGTGAGAATCGTAAAAGCTTGGCAAAAAAATGGAGAAATTGTTGCCATGACAGGTGATGGTGTAAATGATAGCCCAGCCTTAAAAACATCAGATATTGGCTGTGCGATGGGAATAGTAGGAACAGATGTAGCCAAAGAGGCAGCTGATGTTATATTAACCGATGATAACTTTGCAACCATTGTATCAGCTGTTGAAGAAGGAAGAAGAATTTATGACAATATACTAAAAGTAATTCAATTCCTGTTGTCAAGTAATGTAGGAGAAATAGTGGTATTATTTTTAGCGACTCTTTGTACCCCGTTATTTGCTAATTGGTTTGGCATTACCGATAGCTCTCATTTAGAAATATTATTGCCAATTCATATTCTATGGATTAATTTAGTGACAGATTCACTTCCAGCCTTAGCCTTAGCTTTTGACCCAGCAAATGCTGATATTATGAAACGAAAACCAGCTAAACCAGGTAAAGGCGTATTTACGAAAGGGATGACTTGGCGAGTGATTTATCAAGGAGCTATGATAGGATTTTTAACACTTGCTGCCTTTATGATTGGTTTAGCAACAACCAACACACCAATTGATGGATTAACTTTAGATGAATCAAAAATAGAAGTGGGCCAAACAATGGCATTTGTAACACTAGCTTTATCTGAATTAGTACATGTATTTAATGTAAGAGATAATAAAAAATCATTGTTCAAAACGAAAGTATTTAATAATACTAAATTAATTTGGGCCATTGTAGCATCTGCCGCTTTAATGTTTGTTATTCTAGCGATACCAACTTTACGAACGATATTTAGCATACCGCTCCTTCCAACTGCTAATATCATAGAATTAGTGTGCTTGATTTTTGCTCCTCTTGTGATTGTTGAGTTCTTTAAGTTGTTTAAGATAAATGGAACGAAAGAAGAATAGAAGTAAAAAAGTAGCAACAGAATTTGTTGCTATTTTTCTATAATTGTGATAATATAATTCTATAAAATGGAAAAAACAATAAGAGGAGAAAAAATGGAAAAACCATCTTTATTAGAAAAAAGAGAATTTTATCAAAAAAATAAAAGTAAATTAAGTAATACCATACAAGAAAAAATAGAAAAAGCATTTGATATAGACTATACGTATCACTCTACTACCATAGAAGGAAACACATTATCATTAATTGAAACAAAAGCAGTATTAGAAGATAAAATAGCCATTGGAGGAAAGAGTCTACGAGAAATTTACGAAGTAGCCAATCATAGTAAAGCTTATAACTATATCAAAGAATGTATCGAAAAAAAAGAGAAGCTAACAGAAGAAAAAATTAAAAACATACATGAAATTTTAACAGAAAATATACTACAAGGAGGAATTTATCGTCATACTGATGTACAAATAACGGGAGCGACACATACACCACCTAACCCAAATGAAATGTACAAGCAATTAAGATTTTTTTATGATGACTTAATCCAAAAAGAAGAAGTAATGGATGCGATAGAACGATCAGCATGGACACATGCTGAATTTGTAAGAATACATCCATTTCCAGACGGAAATGGAAGAACATCCAGACTAATTATGAATTATCAATTAATGGAAAAAGGATTTTTACCAATCATTATAAAAGTAGAAGACAGATTAGATTATTATAATGATTTAGACTTATATGCAACGACAGGAAATTTACAACCATTTATGAAAATGATTGAAACACTAGAAGAAAAAAGACTAGATGAAATTAATACCATAATAAAGCAAGAAATGGAAGGAGGACAAACAAGTGAGTAACCATAAATTTTATGTAACAACGCCAATCTATTATCCAAGTGGGAGATTTCACATAGGAACAGCCTATACCACTGTATTAGCAGACAGCATGAAACAATATCACAAGCTAAAAGGAGAAGAAGCTTACATGCTAACAGGAACTGACGAGCATGGGCAAAAAATAGAAAAAAAAGCACAAGAAACCGGAAAGACGCCAAAAGAGTATGTAGATGAAATGGCAAAAATGGCAAAAGAACTATGGGCGAAAATGGAAATTGAATACGATGATTTTATTCAGACAACAGAAGAAAGACATGAAAAAATTGTCCAAAAGATTTTTGATCGATTCATGGAGCAAGGGGATATTTACAAAGGGCAATATGAAGGATGGTATTGCGTACCATGTGAAACCTTTTTTACCGAAACACAATTAGTAGATGGAAAATGTCCAGATTGTGGTAGAGAAGTAGAATTAATGAAAGAAGAATCCTATTTTTTCAACATGAAAAAATATACCGATCGATTATTAAAGTATTATGAAGAACATCCAGACTTTATTAAGCCAGAATACAGAAAAAATGAAATGATAAACAATTTCATCAAGCCAGGATTAGAAGATTTATGTGTAACCAGAACCTCTTTCGATTGGGGAATTAAGGTATTAAAAGATCCAAAACATGTTATATATGTATGGCTAGATGCTTTAACAAACTATATTACAGCATTAGGATATTTATCACAAGATGACACACTATTTCAAAAATACTGGCCAGCTGATTTACAAATTGTAGGAAAAGATATTGCCAGATTTCACTTGATTTATTGGCCAATTTTTCTAATGGCATTAGACTTACCACTACCAAAAACGATATTAGTGCATAACTGGATTATGATGAAAGATGGAAAAATGTCCAAATCAAAAGGAAATGTCATTTATCCAGAAACGTTAATAGAACGATATGGATTGGATAGTGTTAGATACTTTTTGTTAAGAGAAATGCCAGTTTCACAAGATGGAATCTTTTCACCAGAAGCATTTGTAGAAAGATATAACTTTGATTTATGCAATGATTTAAGTAATTTATTAAATAGAACGGTATCTATGGTAAATAAGTATTTTGAAGGAAATGTACCATCCTATAAGGGAACGCCAAACGAAGTAGATAGTCAATTAGAAGAATATACCTTATCACAAATTGAAAAATTTGATGAAAAATGGAACAACTATGAAATTGCCAATAGTATACAAGAAATCTGGAATTTAATTGCTAGAACTAATAAATATATTGATGAAACCATGCCATGGGCATTAGCAAAAGAAGAACAAACAGAAAAATTAGCATCTTGTATGTACCATTTGATTGAAAACCTAAGAAAGATAGCAATTTTAATTAAACCATTTATGAAAGACACAGCGAATAATATATTTAGACAAATTGGAATACAAGAAAAAGATATGAAAAATTGGAACAACTTGAAAGAATATCAAAAAATAAAAAATACTAAGGTAATTGAAAAAGGAGAACCAATTTTTATGAGATTAAATGTAGAAGAAGAAGTAGAATTTTTAAAGAAGGTAATGAACAAATAATAGAGGAATCAAAAAAGGACGTAAGAAATGATAAAAGATAAAATTTATAAAATAACAATAGACGAAAAACATTTAAATACCAAAAAAGTAGCCATATTGCTATTAATTGTAGTAGTAGCAGTTGGACTTATTATGCTAGCCAAAAACGCAACTACGATCCTAAAAAACCACAAAGTATATGAGCAGTATGAAGCACAATTAGGAGCATTAGCCAAACAAGAAGAAAGTAGACAAACAGAAATAGAAGAAAAGAAGCAAGAAAGAATACCCAAGTTAACGCAAGAAGGAAAAGAAAATTTAGAAAATATCTATCATGCAGAAACAAAAAGAGCTTTCTTAACTTTTGACGATGGGCCTTCTACGGTAACACCAACCATTTTGGATATTCTGAAACAAGAAAAGGTAAAAGCCACCTTTTTTGTATTAGGTACAGGCGTAAAGGCAATGCCAGAAACCACCAAAAGAATTTATGAAGAAGGGCATTATATTGCCAATCATGGTTACAGCCATTCCTATTCTGCCATTTATTCTTCACCACAAGCGGTATTAGAGGAATTCAATCAATGTAATGAAGCAGTAAGAAATGCCATTGGTATACCAGAATACCATTCCCATTTATTCCGCTTTCCAGGAGGGCTACCAGGAGGAAAATATGCAGAAATAAAAAGACAAGCAAATGAATTATTGTTACAAAATGATATTTTGCATGTAGACTGGAATGCACTAACAGGAGATGCCGAAACAGCAAATCCAACCATAGAATTTGAAAGGCAACGAATAGAAGAAACGGTAGCCAATAAAAGTAGTGTTGTTATTTTAATGCATGATGCAGAAGCAAAAAAGGTTACGGCAGAAGCCTTACCACAAATTATTTCTTGGCTAAGAGAAAATGGATATGAATTTAAGAATTTTTATGATATTATAAAGTAAAAAGGGGAGAGAATTTTGCCTAAGAAAGAAGAGAAAAACGCAAGTATAGAAGAAAAATTAGAATATTTAGGATTAGATTTAGCAAAAATACCATTAGGACTTAGGAAAGTACAGCCATTAGAATTTAGACCACCTAAATTTTATGACGAAAAACAATATAGACAATATCGCTATATTTTGCTTAAAGACGTACAAATTCTATTATCACCAACGAATCGTTTAGACGAAATAGAAGAGAAATACAGCAAAGCGAGTCCATTGGCAGATTACTTAGACAGCAAAAATGAAAAAAACATCTTAAAATATACCAAATTTTTAAATATGTTAAAAAAAGTAAAAATAAGTGAAATTGAAGAAATGGAAGAAGAACAGGCAAATCTAAATAAAAAAATACCATTTAAAGTAAAATTTAAAGGAAATTACTTGTGGCAAATTTATTATTCAGAAAATACCGATAAATATTTTATGCTAGTACCAACAGAAGATACCAACTATGCTGCCTTTTTCTTTTTATTAAAAAAACAATTAGAAAGAAAAAGAACCAATAAAATATTCGTACCAATTAGTAATGTTGGATATAGTCAAGAATATTTAAGAAAAGCACAATTTGCTGATATCGAAAATTTCTTATGGCTATTTACAAAAGATTGGCCACTTGTGTATGAAGTATATGATAAGAACAATCAATTAAGTATACAAATAGTAGGAGAAACGGAAGTATACGAAAAAATAAAAAGTCCTTATCGAATCCAATTAGAAAGTAAGGAAGAAGCCAATCGATTTTATAAATTAATCAAAGCTATGTTTATTTTGCAAACAGAATTACCACATTATTTTACCTTTCAAACAAACATTGGAAAAACGGGCGAAATTGAATTTTCGATGGAAGATAAACTGATCGAATATGATACACTTCCAGAATGGATTAATGAAGAATGTAAGACAGGAAAGGCAAGAATACAAGAAGCAATAGAAATTATAAAAGCGAGTAAAAGAAAATTAAGAAATTTAAAAGAAGAAGTAGCCATACAAGAAATAGAATATCTAGCTAAAGAAAAGCAAATTTCTACTTTTTTAGAATGTAAAAAAACATTTTTTGGTAAATTCAAATATTACTTTAAATACAATAAAAAGAAAAATAAAAGAGAAATGCAACAAAATGAAGAAATAGAAACAGAAAATATACCAGAACAATTAGGAAACGATAAATCCATAAAAGAAGTCACCAAAGAGCAGAAACTTAAAAGAAGAAAGAAAAAAGAAATTCCAGATAAAGAAAATTATACCATTGAAGAATTAATAGACATCTATAAAGAGCTGGAAAAATTAGAATACATACTAAAAAATATTATGCTAGATGTTAATAGTTTAAAATTAAAAAGAAAGAATATGGCGAAAAAAATTGAAAATGCCACATTATTCATAGAAGAAATAGATAGCCATAAAAAAAGTATCTTTGAATTTTGGAAATATAGCAATAAAGATGCCATAGCTACTTTACCAGAAGGAGAAGAAGAGGAAGCTAATATTACGAAAAAGAAGATTACCAAGATTTTTGATTATGAAGAAGATCTAGAAAAATTCGGAAACATGATGGATAAAATACAAAGAAAAGTATTAACAAAACAAGAGACAGATAGCATTTATATTACTTCTACCAACCTAATAGAAATAATAAACCGTGTGAAGAATAATGAAGTAGTACCAAAAGATATAACAGCTAGTTTACGAGAATTGAAAAAAGAGGCAATCGAAGAAAAAACATTAATGGAAAACGAAGAGTTTGATATTTTTGGTGGGATGGCACAAGATAAATCCAAGTTATCTAAAATTAAAAATAAAAGACATAGAGAAATGGCAAAAGATAAATTTGCTATCTTAGATATTGCCAAGACGACGAAGCAAATAGGCTATAAATTAGCCTTAGAAAAAGTAATAGAAAATGTTAAAACCGCTTTAAAAAAAGTAGTCATTCCAGAAGATATACCAGTATATAAAGCAATCGAAAATGAATTATTAGACGAAAAACAAATCAATGTTTTTAACATCAATCCAGAAGCAGAAATGAAAGAATTTATGAAACAAGATAAATCTAAAATTAATTTCTATAAAATTAACTTAAAAAGAGGGGCAAGTGCCATTAGCTTTACCAATAGTATCTTTTATGATAATCAAAATAGAACATTGCCAATTGGACAAGATTTATCAACTAACATTTTAGTCGATATTGCTAAATTAAATATGGAATTGAAGAAAAAGACTACTTTTAAGGTGGTAGATTTAGGAAAAGAAAATGACTTTTCTACCATTACGATTAAAACGATTCGTGTTTTTGAATACGACGCATAATCTAAAAAGAACCAAAAGGTCTCCTTTGCATATAATAAATAAATAGATACGCAAAGGAGGCTTTTATGATGAAAAAGAAGAAACGAATATTAGTCATCTTTATGATGGTAACCTTCCTATTTTTTGCAGATATTAATATAACATATGCGTTAACTCCAAGTTCCAATCCACAATATCAAGGAATTGATGTAAGCAATTGGCAAGGGTACATAGATTATCGACAAGTACGAGAAAGTGGAATCGAAGTAGTATATATTAAGTCTAGTCAAGGAAGAAACATCAAAGATGCTTATTTTGATATCAATTATGAAAATGCCAAATCAAATGGTCTAAAAGTTGGATTTTATCATTTTTTAACAGCAACCAATACGCGGAGAAGCGGAACAAGAAGCTCGATTTTTTGCGTCTGTCATAGCAGGGAAACAACCAGATTGTAAATTGGTTATGGATTATGAAGTTTTTGGCGGTGTAAGTGTAGAAGAATCCAATAATATAGCACAAGTATTTTTAGAAAGTGTCAAAAGATTAACCAATAAAGAAGTAATTGTATATAGTGATTTATCCAATGCACGAGATCGATTTAGCAGGAACATTGCAGATAATTATGAATTATGGATTGCTTATTATGGAGATTATAATAATTTAAGATATGTAGAAACCAGTTGGGAAAGATGGATTGGTGTTCAATATACGGATAGAGGCTATGTTCCTGGTATACGTGGTAACGTAGATAGAGATTTATATACAGAAAATATTTTCTTATCCGATACCAGTGAGATACCAAATACAGATAATCCAAATGATGGTATTAACACAGAAACGGTTTTTTATACAGTTCAAAGTGGAGATACCTTGTCTGCCATTGCTAGTCGTTATGGAACAACGGTACAAGAATTAGTAGATATGAATCATTTGACAAATCCAAATTTAATCTATCCTGGTGAAACGCTAAGAATTGCAACAAATTCTACAACACATGGTTCAGAAACAAGAGGAACAGGAAGTATCACCTATACTGTAAAAAGAGGGAATACCTTATCACAAATTGCAGCTGCTTATGGCGTTACCGTTGCTCATATTGTGGAATTAAATAATATACAGAATCCAAATTTGATTTATCCAGGTGAAAAATTGAGAATTACAGAGAGTAATAATACCAATCTAAATCCAGTAATACAAAATAATTTTTATACCGTACAAAGGGGAGATACTTTGTCTGGTATTGCTAGAAAATATGGCGTTTCTGTTCAATATTTGGTCAACTTAAATGGTATCCGTAATCCAAATTTGATTTATGCAGGTCAGATGATTCGAATTTCGTAATAGGAATGAAAATAGGTGAGTAAAGTACTACTTATCTATTTTTTATATACTAGGAGACTTTGATACTTCTTGCAAAACATATAAAAATATAGTATAATAGTGACATAATTTTGAGAGAGGATGTTGAATGATGGCTTATTCTGAACAAATAAAAAAGGAAGTAAAAGAAAGATTGGCAAAAGGAGAAAAGGTAAAAGAAATTAGTGAGCAAACAGGAATTAGTGTACCTACACTTTATAACTGGAAAAAAGAAATACAAGTACAAAATGAAAAGAAAAATAGTGAAGAAGAAAGAAAAGAAGTAGTTGAGGGAGAGAAAATAGCTAGTAAGGAGATAAAAAAATTAATTAAATTGAGACAATTTGATAAGGCAATTAAATTAGCAGAAAAATATCCATTAAATTTTATTATTCAATCACAGAGGATAATAATAGCAATAAAGAAAAAGGACTTTAAAGAAGCCAAAAGAATAGGATACCAAGAGCAATTTAAAAATAATGGACCAATTCAATCACAGATGATAACAGTAGCAATAGAAGAAGGAGATTATAAAGAAGCCAAAAGAATAGGATACCAAGAGCAATTTAAAAATAATGGACCAATT
>CAOJRU010000019.1 GCA_948442365.1 uncultured Clostridium sp. | reverse complement strand
TAAAGAAGCCAAAAGAATAGGATACCAAGAGCAATTTAAAAATAATGGACCAATTCAATCACAGATGATAACAGTAGCAATAGAAGAAGGAGATTATAAAGAAGCCGAAAGAATAAAATACCAACAACAATTTAAGAATGATCCACTAATTCAATCACAGATTGAGAGTATTAACAGAACGAAAGACTTTAATAATGAAAACAAACGAACCTCTAAAATATTAAATCAAATAGCAACAAAACTATATTATGATGAAATAAATAAAAACGATATAGAGCAAATAGAAACAAATGAGGAAATATCTGAATTTGACAGAATTGTTATGTTATTAGCAATATATGAAAAACAGAAAGCGGTTGGGAAAGCAAAAAGATTAGTACAGAATTATAAAAAAGAAAATGAAGAATCAGAAAATAATAAAATTTTTAATATAATTATGCAAAGAATTCAAAATCAGAAAATAAAAATATTTGATTATGGATTTTATGGTAATCTATTACATTGGGAAATGGATTCAGAGCTAAAAGAAATATATGAGAGAGAGCAAAAAGAGAAAGAAACGTTAGTAGTGGGAGGAATTACAGAAAGAACCAAATCAACACAAAGAATGATGGAAAGAGTAGAAGCAGCAGGTGTAACCATGCAAGATGAAAAAAAGGATAGAAGAGAACAAGAAAGAATAACAATTGTTCATCATAGAAAATCAACAGATAATAGAAATAATTTTAGACAAAGAATCAAAGCTGAGCCAAGAATTGATAATGAAGAAATTACTAAAAGAGATAGAGAAATAAATCACTTTGGCGAAGTAATGGAATATTTGAAGGAAAAAAGACATTTCATTTATGTGAAAATGCAATCTAATTATCCTGAAATTCAGGAAACTGGAATCTCAGAATGGGATAAGATGGAAGCATTGATAGAAAAAGTAAATAATAATAAAGATAATAAATTATATATAAATCAATTGTATGGTAAAATATCACAATTGAAAAAAAAGGAAAATGGAATGGATAGATAATATTTTGAAAAAAATCTGGACAATAAAAAAAATATGTGCTAAGATATATTAGTACATATTTTTTAATATGCCGATGTGGCGGAATTGGTAGACGCACTGGATTCAAAATCCAGCGGGAAACCATGTGGGTTCGAGTCCCACCATCGGTACCAAAATTATGACAAATAGGAATAATTTGTCATTAAATTTAAAATAATACAAAATAAGAATAGGGAGGAAAAAGAAATGGAATTAAAAGGAAGTAAAACAGAACAAAACTTAATGGAGGCATTTGCAGGAGAATCCCAAGCAAGAAACAAGTATACCTATTTTGCAAGCAAAGCCAAAAAAGAAGGATATGAGCAAATAGCAGCTATATTCCAAGAAACCGCAGACAATGAAAAAGAACATGCTAAAATTTGGTTCAAATTATTACAAGGAGGAGACATTCAAGGAACAGCAGAAAACTTAAAAGCAGCAGCAGAAGGAGAAAACTATGAATGGACAGACATGTATGACAGAATGGCAAAAGAAGCCAAAGAAGAAGGGTTTGACCATATTGCATATCTTTTTGAAGAAGTTGGAAAAATAGAAAAAGAACATGAAGAAAGATATAAAAAATTATTAGAAAATGTAGAAGATGGCTTAGTATTTAGTCGTGATGGAGATAAAATCTGGAAATGTAGAAATTGTGGACATATTGTAATAGGAAAACAAGCACCAGAAATCTGCCCAGTATGTGCTCATCCAAAAGCATATTTTGAAATCAAAGCAGAAAATTATTAATAATATTAAAAAGGCAATATTCAAAGAATGAATAGGGTCTTTTTATTTTTAAGGAATCACTTGAAAAAGATACGAAAAAAGCATATAATAAGAAACAATTAAGAAGAAAGTACCAAAAGGAGAAAGAAAAATGCCCAAATTTTTTGTAAATAATCAAAATGTAGAAGACGATAAAATAATAATAGTAGGCCAAGACGTAAATCACTTAAAAAATGTATTAAGAAAAAAGGCAGGAGATACCATAACTATATGTAATACCGATACAGCGGTTGATTATTTATGTGAAATTCAAGCATTAGAAGACAAAGAAATTACATGTAATATCGTACAAGAATTAGAAGCTAATGCAGAATCCAATATAAAAGTAACCATTTTACAGGGATTACCGAAGGCAGACAAAATGGAATTAGTTATTCAAAAATCCGTCGAACTGGGTGTTTACGATATTACGCCAGTAGAGATGAAAAGATGTGTTGTTAAATTAAATGAGAAAGACAAAAGAAAAAAGATAGAGAGATGGCAAAAGATAGCAGAAGTAGCAGCCAAACAAAGTGGGAGAAACACCATTCCAAAAATAAATGATAGCATTTCGCTTAAAAATGTTTGTAATTTATGCCAAGAATATGATATAGTAATAGTGGCTTATGAAAATGAGAAACAAAATAAATTGCGATATGAATTAGAAAAATTAAAATTAAATGCAACACAAGAGTTAAAAATTGGAATTTTAATAGGACCAGAAGGTGGCATCGAAGATTCAGAAATAGCATTATTACAAGAAAGAGGTGCTAAAATAGTGACGTTAGGAAATAGAATTCTAAGAACAGAAACCGTAGCATTAAATATATTAAGTATTATCATGTATGAACTAGAAGATAATATTAGTTAGGAGAAAGGAATGAAATAAAAATGACAAAGGACCTAATAAAAAAAGAGAATAAAAAAAACCAAAAGAAAAAAATTCCGAAAGAAATATCACAAGAAATTTTAAAGAAGATATTTGGTAATTTGTTAAAAGCAGTAGGAGTTATGATTTATTTCATCGTATTAAGTTTAGCCTATGTTACCATGCAACAAGAAAGGCTAATAGGAGACATTGAAGTGTTTGCAGGAGCATTTTTGGTAATTGGTATCGTATTTTTAGAAAAAGCGTATAAAAAAGATAATGGTAGTATAGCCATTACAGGAATAGAATTTTTATTCTTATCCTTACATAGTTTATCCATTATGCATGTAATTACCTTGTTAAAATACGATTTTAGACTTTATTTATTAACGTCTTCTTATGTTCTATCTATTTATTTTGTATTAAAATCAATTATATTATATACCAAAGGAAGAAAGGATTATTTAAATAGTTTAAGTGATATTTCTGAAATTGTAAAAAAGGATGAACCAATCAAAAAAGAAGCTAGAAAAAGAGGGGAAGAAAAAGAAGACAAACTAGAAGAGCAAAAAGAGAAGGAAGAAATAGAAGAAAAAACAGAAGAAAATTTGCAAAAGGAAACGAACCAAGAGGAAGAAGTCAAAATTCCTAAAAAGAAAAAGAATAAGCATAAAAAGAAAAAGTCCAAAAAGAAAAAGAGGTAGAATAGAATGATAAAAAGTATGACAGGATATGGCAAAGCAAATTTAATAGAAAATAACAGAGAATATCAAATCGAAATAAAAAGTGTAAATCATAGATATTTAGACATTACCGTAAAAATGCCAAGAGTATTAAGCTATTTAGAAGAAGTGGTAAAAAAAGAAATAGCCTCCCAAGTAAAAAGAGGAAAAATAGATGTTTTTATTACATTTCAAAATAATCAGGCAGAAGGAAAAGAAATAAAAATCAACCAGGAACTTGCTAAAATATATATCGAACAATTAAAAAAATTAGCCAAAGAAGAAGAAATTTCAGCCAATATAGAAGTAACCGAAATTTCTAAATTACCAGATGTTTTAAATATACAAAATAAGCAAGAAGATGAAACCATCAAAAATGAATTATTAGATACAGTAAAGCAAGCAACTCATAATTTAGTACAAATGAGAGCCACAGAAGGTAGCAAAATAGCAGAGGATTTATTAGCAAGAATTACTACCATTCAAGAAAAAGTAAAAGAAATATCTTTGCTTTCCACTGGACTTATTGAAGAATATGTAGTAAAATTAGAGGGTAGAATAAAGGAAATACTAAAAAATCAAGAACTAGATGAAGCACGATTAGCACAAGAAGTAGTGATTTATGCAGATAAATGTTCGATAGAGGAAGAAGTAACAAGATTAAAAAGTCATATATCACAATTTGAAATGCTTTTGAATACAGAAGAAGCGATTGGAAAAAAGTTGGATTTTATCATTCAAGAAATGAATCGAGAAACGAATACCATTGGTTCAAAAGCTAATAATTTAGAAATTACCAATGGGGTGATTGAAATAAAAACGGAACTGGAGAATGTGAGAGAGCAAGTACAAAACATCGAATAAACTGTATTCGTTAGAATACTAGCCAAATAACAATTCTTTTCCAAATCGTTTTAGGTCAAAAAGAAGATAGAGAATGGAGGGATAACATGCAATTAGTAAATATAGGTTTTGGAAATATTGTGTCTTCAGAAAGAATCGTAGCAATTGTAAGTCCAGAGTCGGCACCCATCAAAAGAATGGTACAAGAAGCCAAAGATAATAAAACGGCAGTAGATGCCACTTATGGAAGAAGGACAAGAGCGGTATTAATTATGGATTCTGGACATATTATATTATCAGCTGTTCAACCAGAAACAGTAGGAGGAAGAATTGATAAATCAATCTCACAAGAATTTGAGAAATAATATTTAAGTAAAAATAGAAGAGAAAGGGTGTATAAAATGATTGTAAAACCAACCGTAGGTCAATTATTGACCAAAGCACAAAACAGATACGAATTAGTAATTGCAACAGCAAGAAGAGCAAGACAAATAGCAGCAGGAGACGAAGCCAAAACAAAAGCCAAAGAGGAGTCACCAGTAACCTTAGCTGCTAATGAAATAGCAGAAGGGAAGGTAACCATATGTTAGTTATACTATCTGGCGTAGCAGGAGCAGGAAAAGATACCATAAAAAAAGAACTAATCAAAAGGATGGAAAAGGTAGAATCACTTCCATCTTTTACTTCTAGGCCAATGAGAGAAGGCGATATCGAAGGACAAACTTATAATTTTGTTAGCCGAGAAGAATTTGAAGAAATGATAAAAAGAGAAGAATTTTATGAATACGATATTCACCACAACCAATATTATGGAACTTCTAGAAAATTATTAAATGAAAAAATAAAAAGTGGAAAAGTTATCGTCAAAGATATTGATGTAAATGGAACCGAACATTTAAAGGAATTGTTAAAAGAAGATACAAGGATAGTTACTGTTTTTTTAAGAGTTCCTAAAGAAGAATTAAAGAAAAGATTAGAAGCAAGAGTGGACAAGCCTAGTCCAGCAGAAGTGATATTAAGATTGAATCGATTTGATTATGAAGAATCTAGGATTCCTTTATATGATTATGTATTAAAAAATGATGATTTAGAAAAAACCGTACAAATTATAGAAACCATTATAAAAAATGAACAAAGAATGGAAAAGGAGTAGGCAAATGAAGGAAAGATTTTTTCATAGTATGATAAAAGAAATATGCCTAGAAATGGACATAAAAGTGGAAAAACTCTCTTATAATTGGGTTTTACAACTTACCAAAGATGGTAAAACAAGACATATTACCAATTATCTTTTTGACATAAACCCACAAGCCACAGGAACCATTGTAGCAGATAAATATGCTACTTATGAAGTTCTAAAATCTCAAAATGTACCAGTAATCCAGCATACTATGATATTCAATCCTAGTATATGGGGGGAATATGTTCCAGAAAACGGAATCTGGGATACAATTAGAACTGAGCTTTCAAAGCATACGAAATTAGTCGTAAAGCCAAATGACCAATGTGAAGGAATGGGAATAGAGCTTTGTCATAGTTTAAGAGAAGCAGAAATTGCTATCCAAAAATTATTTAATCAAAATAATACTTCTGTTAGCATTTGTCCTTATTATGACATCCAGACAGAATATAGAACATTTTATCTAAAGGGAGAAGTTCTTTTAATTTATGGAAAAACAAAACCTTTCGTAATAGGAGATGGTCAATCTAGCTTAGTAAAGCTAGTACAAGCATTAAACTTGCCAGAAAAACCAATTGTACAAGAAAACTTAAACAGCTTAGACATGGCGTATATTCCAAAACAAGGGGAAAAAGTAGAAGTTTCTTGGAAACATAATTTAAGTGGTGGTGCCAAACCTACCATATTAGAAAAAGGAGAGTTATATCAAAGAATCGAAAGGCTAGCGAAAGAAGCGGGAAAGGCTATGAATATGAATTTTACTACCATTGATATTATCCATACAACAGACAATAAATTATATGTCATGGAAATGAATTCAGGAGTTTGTGCTGATATTTTTGCAAATACAGTTGAGGGTGGTTATGACATCATAAAAGATATTTATAGAAAAGCCATTAAAGCTATGTTCGAATAAAAAATTAGAAAAAAGATGGAATTTTAAATTTCATTTTTTTTCTTGTGAAAAGTATAAAAATTTGATATACTATAGGCAGAAATAAGGAGAAAAAAATGATAGCAGAAGTAATCATCAATCGAACAGCCAAAAAATTAAATAGAACTTTTGATTATCATGTCCCACAAAAATTGGAGGGACTTATTTTTGTAGGAAGCAAAATATTAGTACCATTTGGAAAAAGTGGAAAATTAGAAGAAGCTTTTGTAGTAGGGTTAAAAGAAAAAACAAACTATGCCAATGAAATAAAAGACATAGCAAAACTAGAAGAACAATTAAAAGACGAACAAATCGAACTAGCCAAATGGATGGCAAAGAGATATTTTTGTAATATAGCAGACTGTATTAAATTAATGTTAACACCAGGAACAAGAACAAAAAACAAAGAAAAAAGGATACAAGACAAAACCATAAACAGTGTATATTTAAGAAAAGACATCGATGAGATAGAATTTGAGATAGAAACTGGTAAAATCAAATCAGAAAAGCAAAAAAAAATCCTTTATTTTGTAAAAGACAATGAAGGAGTAACCATACCAGAAATAGAAATGTTTACAGATACTTCAAGAGCGATTGTAAACACCTTAATAAAAAATGGATATTTAGAAGTAATAGAGCAAAAAATGGAAAGAAATCCATTGAATGGGAAAGATATAGAGGCGATTCAGAAAGGGGAAAAGACAGAAAAATTAAAATTAACAGAGGAACAGCAAGAAGCCTATCAGAAGGTCGCACAAGAAATGAAACATGGGACTTATCGAACTTTTTTATTATATGGTGTAACAGGTTCTGGCAAGACAGAAATATATTTGCAATTAATACAAAAAGCAATAGAACAAGAAAAAGCATCTATTTTATTAGTACCCGAAATATCCTTAACACCACAAATGATAGATCGATTTGTAGCTCGATTTGGGAAAGAAGAAATTGCGGTATTACATAGTAAATTATCTATAGGAGAAAGACATGATGAATGGGAGAGAATTAAACAAGGAAAAGTAAAAATAGTAATTGGAGCAAGGTCAGCTATATTTGCTCCTCTTGAAAAAATAGGAATTATTATTATTGATGAAGAACATGATAGCTCTTATAAATCAGAAGCAAATCCAAAATACGATGCCAAAGAAGTAGCCAAAAAGATAGCAAAACAAAGTAATTGTCCCTTAGTCTTAGGAAGTGCAACACCAGATATAAGAAGCTATTATTCTGCGATAAACAAAGAAAAAACAGAGGTATCCTTACTAACTTTAACCAAAAGAGCGAACCAATCTTCATTACCAAAAGTGCAAATAGTAGATTTGAAACAAGAATTAGTCAATGGAAATCGCTCCATGTTAAGTATGGATTTATATACTGCCATAGAAGAAAATCTGAAAGAAAAAAGACAAACCATTCTCTTTTTAAATCGAAGAGGTTATTCTACTTTTATCATGTGTAGGAATTGTGGTTATACTGTAAAATGCAAGAACTGTAATATCAGTATGACGTATCATAGTTATGAAAAGAAATTGAAATGTCATTATTGTGGCTACGAAGAAAACATTGTTAGTATATGTCCAGAATGTCATAGTGATAAAATACGATATTTTGGAACAGGAACACAAAGGTTAGAACAAGAAATCCACAAACAATTTCCATATGCGAGTACCATTCGAATGGATGTAGATACGGTTACCAAAAAAAATTCACATGAGCAAATATTAAAGCAATTTAAAAATGACAACATTGATGTATTAATTGGAACACAAATGGTAGTAAAGGGGCACCATTTTCCCAATGTTACATTAGTTGGTGTAATAGCAGCAGACAGTTCTTTAAATATTGACGACTATAGAGCCAATGAAAGGACCTTCCAAATTTTAACGCAAGTAGCACGGAAGAGCGGGAAGAGAACAATTACCAGGTATAGTAATTGTACAAAGTTATAATCCGGAAAATTTCAGTATCCAATGTGCAAAAGAGCAAAAATATGAAAAATTTTACGAAACGGAAATTGCCTTACGTAAACAGTTGAAATATCCACCATTTTGCGATATAATAGTAGTGAACTTCAATAGTTTAGAAGAACAAGAAATAAAAAAATCGAGTCAGTGGTTTTATGAAACGTTAAAAAATAAGTTAGAGGAAGAACCATTTAGAATTTTTAAACCAATGCCAGCACCAATTGATAAAATACAAAATAGAATACGTTATCGAATTATCATGAAAGGAAATATGACAGAACAAGCCAATCAAATATTAAATGAATGTTTAAAAGAGATTTATAGTAAAAATTTGAAAACAACAAGAATAACAATTGACGTAAATCCAAATAATATGATGTAGAAAAGGGATTAGTTGCCAATGGTTGCCTAAGTTAAAATGTGCCATTGGGGACGGACCTTTTTGGCAATTAATATAATAAAAATCTATTAGTTGCTATTTAAAGCCGAAACCGTTGGCAAGTAATTAAGAAGGAGTAAGAAAAAATGGCAATTAGAAATTTGAGATTAGAAGGAGACGAAATTTTAAAAAAGAAATCAAGAGAAGTAGAAGTAATCGATGAGAAAATACAAGTTTTAATCGATGATATGATAGAGACCATGCACAAATATAATGGTGTAGGTCTTGCTGCTGTTCAAGTAGGTGTTCTAAAAAGAGTAATTGTAATTGATTTATATGATGATAAAGGGCCAATTGTATTGATTAATCCAGTTATCCTAAAGACTAAAGGAGAACATGAAGTAGAAGAAGGTTGTTTAAGTTATCCCAATCAATTTGCTAAAATTATGAGACCAGAAGAAGTGGTTGCAGAATATACCGATCGAGATGGAAAAAGAATGAAAGTGAAAGCGAAGGATTTATTAGCACAAGCCATTAGTCATGAAGTGGATCATTTAAATGGAGAGGTATTTGTAGAGAAAATAATACCAGGTACGTTAGAATATGTAGAGCCAGAAAAGGAGTAACCCAATAGGAAGATAAGAATCTGAAAGGAGTAAAGAATGAATATTGTTTTTATGGGAACGCCAGACTTTGCCAGAGAAAGTCTAAAAGCCATTTATGAAGCAGGGCAAAATGTGATGGCTGTAGTAACGAATGTAGATAAACCAAGAGGAAGAGGAATGAAGCTACAACCATCCGAAGTAAAAGAATATGCCTTAGAAAAAGAGCTAAAAATATATCAACCCAAAACCATAAAAAAGAATCAAGAATTCCTAGAAGAAATAAGGAAATTACAACCAGATGTAATTTGTGTAGTAGCCTATGGAAAAATACTACCAAAAGAAATACTAGAAATTCCAAAATATGGTTGTATTAATGTACATGCTTCTTTATTACCAAAATATAGAGGAGCAGCACCGATTCAATGGGCGGTACTAAATGGAGATAAAACAACAGGAATTACCACTATGTATATGGACATAGGAATGGACACAGGAGATATTATTTTAAAAGAAGAAGTAGAAATAGGAAAAGAGGAAACCACAGGAGAATTATGGGACAAATTGTCCAAAATAGGAGGAAAACTTTTAGTACAGACATTAGAAGAAATAGAAGAAGGGACAGCACCAAGAGAAAAACAAGGGGAGGACTTCACAGTAGCACCAATGCTTTCGAAAGAAATGGCTCAAATTAAGTGGAATCATCAAACAGCACAACAAATTATGAATTTAGTAAGAGGATTAAATCCAATCATGGGAGCTTACACATACTTGAATGGTAAAAAAATAAAATTTTGGAAAGTTAATGTTGCAACAGAAAATGAAATAATGGTAGAAAATAGGGATTCTCTAAAAAATGGTACAGTTATTGTTTCAGACCCTAAAAAAGGAATTTTTATTAAAACGAAAGAAGGTATCTTAAAAATATTAGAAATTCAGGGAGAAAATGCTAAAAGAATGCCAATTCAGGATTTTTTAAGAGGAAATGCAATTGAAGAATTTGAAGTGTTTGAATAATTTTGGGGATGTCCTTAGCTATGAGGCATTAAGTGAGCTTATCGATAAGTAATAGCTTTAGGTAGATAGGTCAAAAAATCATTTTGGAAATCATTTATAAAATTTTGTAAAAATGGTTGTAAAAAAAGCCAAAAATTGATATACTTGAGAAGAAAAATCAAGTATATCAATTTTTTGATATACAAAGGAGGAATAAGAAATGAGTGAAGAAAATCAAAATCAAGGTGAAGTAGTAGAATTAGAAGAAGAAATAAAAACAGAAAATGACGGAATACAAATCTCTAATGATGTAGTAGCTGTCATCGCAGGAGTTGCTGTATCAGAAGTACCAGGAGTAGCTGGCATGGCAGGGGGATTTGCAGGAGGAATTACAGAAGTTTTAAGTGGAAAGAAAAACTTAGCAAAAGGAATCAAAGTAGAAGTAACAGGAACACAAGCCAAAATTGATGTTAATATCATTGTAGAATATGGTTCAAGAATTCCAGATGTAGCTTTTGAAATTCAAAACAGAGTAAAAAAAGCAGTAGAAAGTATGACAGGATTAAAGGTAGAGGAAGTTAATGTACATGTACAAGGTGTTAATACAGACCGAGCAAAAGGAGAAGAAGAACAAGAACCAATAGAGGAAGAAACGACAAGTGAAGAAGAATAAGGAAAAATAAAAAAGTAGGAGGAAATGCAATGAAAATTTTAGAAAAAATCACACTAATTATTTATTCTAATATTATGCTAATATTATCTGTTATTTTATGTTTATTAATATTTGGGTGGTTAGACATAGGGTTAGTAGGTGATATGATAACAAAAATTATAGTAGGAGAAACATCAGGTAAAATACTACTTGGATTAAGTGTTTTATTTATTTTATTATCCATAAAATGTATTTTCTTTGATAGTACATCAAGAGAACAAATCAAAGAAAGACAAGGTGTACTATTAGAAAATGAAAGTGGAAAACTTATGATTTCAAAAGAAACGATAGAAAATTTAGTAAATTCAGTAGCTTTAAATTTTCAAAGTGCAGAAGAAGTAACGACTAGAGTTGAACTAGATAAAGAAAACAATGTTAAAGTATTTGTTAATTTGATTGTAAATGAAGAAGCGATAATCAAAGATTTATCCGCTAATTTGCAAGCAAGAATTAAGGAAAAAGTAAAAGCAGCAACAGATTTAGAAGTAAAAGAAGTAAATATAACAGTTAAGAAGGTTGCTCCAAGACAACAAGAAACAGAATAGATATAGTTATAAAATAATAGCAAAGAAAAAGAGGAAAGAGAGTTGATAGAAATGAACCTAAAAGAATTTTGGAACAATTACAAAGGTGCTATTATCGGTATTATTGTAGCAATATTAATTTTAATAACCAGATTACATGATTTAATATTAGCCATTGTAATATTAGTATTAGGAGCATTGATTGGAAATTATGTGCAACAAAACAAAGAAGATGTCAAAACAAAGCTAAAGGCTTTTATTGATAAAATGTAGTTGCTTGGAGGAAAAAATATGAACAGAACAGCCATAAGAGAACAAACTTTTAAATTAATCTATAGTCTAGAAATTCAAAAAACAGAAGATTTAGAAGAAGCCATTGAACTATATGTGGAAAGTAACGAAATGACAGACAAAAAAGCAAAAGAATATATGGTGGATGCCATTTTAGGAATTGAAAAAAATAAAGATAAAATTATTCAGTCCATAGAAACCAATTTGAAATCAGAATGGAAATTAGAAAGAATTTCTAAAATAGATTTAGCCATTTTAAAACTTGCTATTTATGAATTAAAATTCACAGAAATTCCCTTCAAAGTAGTAATTAATGAAGCCGTTGAACTAGCCAAAAAATATGGCGAAGATTCTTCAAAGAACTTTGTCAATGGGATTTTAGCAAGTGTAGTAAAAGAGAAATAGAGGAAAAAGTATGAAATATGCAGAAATGGCAATAACCGTATCTGACTTAAATGAATACGTTAAAAACAAAATAGCAGAAGATGAATACCTAAACAATATTTTAGTTAAGGGAGAAATTTCAAACTTTAAAAACCATTATACAGGTCATATGTATTTTACACTCAAAGACGAAAAATCTCTTATTAAGTGCATTATGTTTAAGTCGTATGCGCAAAAGCTAAATTTCATGCCAAGAGATGGAATGAAAGTATTTCTCTTTGGTGGTGTATCTGTTTTTGAAAGAGATGGTATTTATCAAATCTATGTAAAAGCAATGGAAGAGGACGGTTTAGGTGATTTATATACAAAATATCAAGAATTAAAAAGTAGATTAGAACAACAAGGATTATTTGACGAAGAACATAAAATGTTAATTCCTGCGATGCCAAAAGTAATTGGAGTATTAACATCCCAAACAGGTTCGGTTATTCGTGATATTATTAATGTGTCAACGAGAAGAAATCCTAATGTGGTAATTCGATTGTTACCAGTTCCCGTACAAGGAGAAGGGGCAGCCGAAAAAATTGCAGAGGGAATTGAAATTATGAACCGAAATAAGTTAGCGGATGTATTAATTTTAGCAAGAGGAGGCGGTTCGCTGGAAGATTTATGGCCGTTTAATGAAGAAATGGTAGCACACAGTATGTATCATTCAGAGATACCAATTATATCAGCTGTAGGTCATGAAACAGATTTTACAATAGCGGATTTTGTAGCAGACTTAAGAGCGCCCACACCATCGGCAGCAGCGGAACTTGCTGTGCCAGATGTATATGAAGTAAAGCAAAAAATCATAGCCTATCAGAATCGTTTACGCATGTCACTAATCAAAAAAGTTCAAATTATGAAACTAAGATATGAAAAGAGCATGTCAAGTTTTGTTTTTAAAGAGCCAACAAGAAGAATTCAAGAAAATTATATTAGAGTGGATCACCAAGTAAAACAATTACAAAGTTTAATGCAAGCAAAATATGAGAAAGAAAAAACCAGATATGGTAAATCAATTGCTAAATTAGATGCTTATAGTCCCTTAAAGACTTTGGCAAGAGGATATGCCATTACACAAAAAGAGGGAAAGGTTGTTGCATCGCAAGCAGAATTGAAAACAGGTGATATGGTCAATATTCGATTTGTTGATGGAGAAATAAAGGCTGAAATACAGTAAAATTATTATTTTATATAAACAGTAAAGGAATCCTATAAGAAAGAAGGAGAATTAAGTGAGTAAAAATTTTGAAGAGCAAATAGAACAATTAGAAAAAATTGTAGAAGAGTTAGAAAAAGGAGAATTGAATTTGGAAGATTCTGTTACGAAATTTGAAGAAGGAATTAAAATTTCAAAAGAATGTAATAAAACCTTAGAAGAAGCAGAAAAGAAAATTACTATTTTAGTGAATCAAGATGGAGAGATAACAGAAGAGAACTTTGAGTCTTAGACTGAAAACAGAAGAGAATTTTGATAAAGGGGAGAAAAACGAAATATGAATGACTTTATTGCATTTGTGCAAAACAAATATATTTACGTACCATTCTTTTTATGGTTTGGGATACAACTATTTAAATTGATTTATGACTTATGCACAACCAAAAAATTTAATTTTAAAAGAATTATGGGAGCGGGAGGAATGCCAAGTTCTCATTCAGCAGTAGTAGCGAGTATAGCTACTTTAATAGGAAAATATGAAGGGGTAGGAAGTTCTATATTTGCGTTAGCGCTTATCGTAGCATTTGTTGTTATGTATGATGCTTGTGGCGTAAGAAGAGCAGCAGGAAAACAAGCAGCTATGTTAAACAAATTAATCGAGACACCTGGATTAACTGGAATGCAAGTATCAGAAAGATTGGTAGAAGTATTAGGACATACACCAATCCAAGTATTTGTAGGTGCACTAATAGGGCTAATAGCGGGATTGATAATTTAGATTAATAAGATTAGATAAGTTTTAAAAATAATATTAAAAGGAGGAATTAAAATGACAGATATTGAAATAGCAAGAAGTACAAAACTAGACAAAATAGTAGACATAGCAAAAAAAGTAGGAATCCAAGAGGAGGACGTAGAACAATATGGAAAATACAAAGCAAAAATTTCCGAAAGAGTCTATGAAAATTTAAAAGATAAAAAGAATGGAAAATTAATCTTGGTAACAGCTGTAAATCCAACGCCATTAGGAGAGGGAAAAACAACCATATCCATAGCAGTAGCAGATGGACTAAGAACCATAGGGAAAAACTCAATCTTAGCCTTAAGAGAACCATCGTTAGGACCTGTATTTGGTATTAAAGGAGGAGCAACTGGAGGAGGAAAAGTACAAATAGCACCAATGGAAGACATCAACTTGCACTTTACAGGAGACATTCATGCCATTACAGCAGCCAATAACCTATTAGCCAGTTTAATTGATAATCATATCTACTTTGGAAATGAATTAGGTTTCGAAAGAATTGTATGGAAGAGATGTGTAGACTTAAATGATAGACAATTAAGAGAAGTAGAAACGGGATTATCAGGAGAAAAGAAAATCGTTCCAAGACATGATAAATTTGATATAACGGTTGCTTCAGAAGTTATGGCAGTTGTATGTTTAGCAACTGATATAAAAGACTTAAAAGAAAAATTAGGAAATATATTAATTGGCTATAATAAACAAGGAGAACCAATCTATGCGAAACAATTAAAAGCGGAAGGAGCTATGACCGTTTTATTAAAAGACACAATTAAACCAAATTTAGTACAAACCTTAGAACATACACCAGCCATTATTCATGGGGGGCCATTTGCCAATATTGCGCATGGATGTAATAGTATCATGGCTACTAAATTGGCTTTAAAATTGGGAGATTATGTGATAACAGAAGCAGGATTCGGAGCAGATTTAGGAGCTGAAAAATTCATTGACATTAAATGTAGAAAAGCTGGTATCAAACCAGATGCTGTTGTATTAGTAGCAACCATCAAAGCCATCAAATATCATGGTGGAGTAGAAAAGGACAAAATACAAGAAGAAAACATAGAAGGAATTGAGAGAGGAATTGATAATTTATATCGTCATATTGATAACTTAAAGAATAAATTTGGTTTAAATGTTGTAGTAGCATTAAATCGATATCTACAAGATACGGAAAAAGAAATTCAATTTTTACAAGACAAATTAGCTGAAAAAGGAGTGGAATTAAGCTTAGTAGAAGGATGGGCAAAAGGAGGAGAAGGAGCAAGAGATATTGCCGAGAAATTAGTAAAATTAACAGAACAACCAGAAGATTTTAAATATATGTATGAACTAGAAGACCCTATCCAAACAAAAATTGAGAAGATAGCCACTAAAATATATGGAGCAAAAGGAGTAGATTTTTCAGAAGAAGCATTAGCAGAAATCAAAAAAATAGAAGAATTAGGATATGGGAATTTTCCAGTATGTATTGCTAAAACACAATATTCTTTCTCAGATGATGCAAAGAACTTAGAATGTAAAGGAGATTACAATATTACCATTCGAGATATACAATTAAAAACAGGAGCAGGATTTGTGGTAGCTTTAGCAGGAAAAATTATGACTATGCCAGGACTTCCAAAAGTACCATCAGCAGAGAGCATTGATATAGATGAAAACGGAGAAATTGTAGGAATATTCTAATCATATTGCCATTAGGGACGGATCTTTTTGGCAATCTGGAGTAAAAAAGTAGAAGGACAAATGAAAAAATGGGAGAAAAATTTGCAAAATTAAAAGAAGAAAATAAAATATTAGTCATGCTAGCATTTTTTAGTATATCTATAGGATTGTGGACAAATTTTAAGCAATTATGGTTACAAGACAATAGTTTGGATGTAGCCAGAATAAGCCAGATTTTAAGTGTATCTGGTTTATTTTGCGTGATAGCTCTTATTCTATTTGCTAAAAAAGTATCGCTAAAAAATATTAAAAAAGTGATTACAGTAGCTATATTTTTAAAAGCAATCAATTTAGTGATACTAGCATTTCTAAACCATACAGGTTACAATACGATTATAGAAGTATCAATTATTTTAGATGCCATTTTAGAAAATCTTATTATTATCAGTATTTATCCGTTAATTGTAACTATAAAAAAAGATAATAAATTATATAGCAAACGAAAATTAGTAGAATATATATTCAAAGATATTGGAATTTTACTAGGAGGAGTATTTATAGGAAGAGCAATAGCAGGACTAACAATTAATTATAATACCTGTGTAGCCATTTCGATTATATTTTTAGTATTAGCTTGTATTACCATATTAAATATAAGGAGCACAGTAGTAGAAGAACCGTCAAGGATGAAGATAAGAGAAAGTATTAAATATATGGTAAAAAATAAAATTCAGGGTGTATATTTTATATATGTTTTAATTTCTGAAACAGCTATGAATACAGGTTTAGGATTAAAAATGCTTATACTTACCAATTTACTAGGATTTTCGGATGGGAATGCAACGAATTATTTATTAATAGTAGGTCTAATAGCGGATGTAATTGGCATTTTAGCCCTAAAATACTTTACTCCTAAAAATGATTATCTAACCTTAACCATAAAATTTGGTATTAGATTTTGGTTGTATTTAATGGCATTTTTATCAAATAATTTAACAAGCTGTTTGATTGCTATGACTTGGTCTATTTTAATATCAACAGCCTATGAAAATGTCACAGATGCTCCCTATGTAAATCGCGTACCAAATGAATATCAAATTATTTTTACAAATTATCGATATATTGCTAAAACGATTGGAACTTCTATTGGATTGTATTTTGCGGGTATCATGTATCCTTTAGGAATTCCTTATATACTTGGATTATCGGCATTTTTTATGCTGTTCCAAATAACAATTGCTTATTATTTAGTTTACTTAAAAAATAAGAATTTTTAAATTGCCACTGGTTTTCTAAGTTTAAATGGCAATACAAAATGGAAACTTAGTTACAAAAACAATTGATAAAAAAGAAAAGATGTGATACATTTTAGGTAGAGAAAATAAAGGAGAAATATATGCAAAAGGTAATAAAGCAAGCCATAAAAAAATATAGAGGCCTAATTTTAATAGTAGTCATATTTATTTGTATTAATATGTATATTATAACGCTACCTGCCAAAATAATAGGAAATATAGTGGACCTTATGATGAATATGGAACAAAATCAGCAAGAAATCATAAGAAATATTTTCTATTTAGTAGTAGTTGCGATTAGCTATCTAATAACACGATTACCATGGAGAGCTATTGCAACTTATACATCTAGGAGCTTCGAAAAAGAAATAAAAGACAAGATATTTTCTCAATTTATCAGATTAGAAATGAAAGACTTGCAAAATATAAAAAATGGCGAATTCATGGCATATTTTACAAAAAATATTTCAGAGATTAGGCATTTCTTTTTTTGTATGATGTCTTATGCTATACGAATTATTATACTTTCCATGATAGCCATTTGGACAATGATAACGAATGTTAATCTGAAATTAACATTAATAACAATATGTCCTATTATAATAACAACTTTTATAGTAATACAAATAAAAAAACAAGTAGAGAAGAGTTTTAAACAATCGCAACAATATTTTACAGAACTTTCCGAATATGTACAAGAAAGTACAGACAGTATTCGTACCATAAAAGCTTATGCAGGAGAATATCATCAATTAAAAGAATTTATGAATAAAAATAATTTACTAAAAAGAAGTAATAATCTAGTAGATACACATTCAACACTTTTATCAACCACTATTAATTTGGGATTTGGTATTTGTTATGCTCTTGCCTTATTATTTGGAAGTAAATTAGTAGTAAAGGGAGAAATAACAATAGGAGAATTTACTGCTTTTAATGGATATATTGGATTATTTTATGGACCAGTTTGTTGGTTACCAGGACTCATATCAAAATATAAAAGAGCACAAATTTCCTATAAAAAAGTCGATTCTATTTTTCAATTAGAAAGGGAAAAAATTAATTTAAAAAATATAGAAACTAAAGAGAATTTAGTAGGAGATATTGAAATTAAAAATTTAAGTTATAATTATCCAACTACAATAGAGGTAGCTTTAAAAAATATTAATTTAAAAATACCACAAGGAAGAACCTTAGGAATCATAGGAACTATTGGAAGTGGAAAAACCACACTGATGAACTTATTGATGAAATTGTATACCATTCCAGATGGAAAAATAACCATTGGAGGAAAAGATATTAATGATATTCCAACCGAAGTAATTCGAAATAACATTTGTTATATTACACAAGAACATTTCCTATTTTCGACTACATTAAAAGAAAATATTACATTATTTAAAGAAGGATATGAACACAAAGAAATTATAGAAAGCACAACGAAATCTATGTTAAAAGATGAAATGCAAGAAATGAAAAATGGAATAGATACAATTGTTGGTGAAAGAGGAGTTGACTTATCAGGAGGACAAAAACAAAGAGTCATACTTTCTAGGGCCTTCTTGCAAAGAAGCAATATTGTTATTTTAGATGATGCTTTTTCCGCTTTGGATAATAAAACAGAGGAGAAAGTATTAGAAAATGTAAAAGAATTAACCAAAGATAAGACTTGTATTATTGTTTCTAACCGTATCTCTGATATTAAAGAGTCAGATGAAATTATTGTTTTAGAAGAAGGAGAGATTATACAAAAAGGAATTCATAAAGATTTAATTACAGAACAAGGGCTTTATCGCAAATTTTATGAAAAGCAATCTTCCCAAGAAGAAATAAGATAACCCATTTTTTTTCAACCAGATTTGTGACTTAAGGAAGGAATGAGATTAATTATGAAAAATAAAACTTTAAAAAGGACATATGATTTAGCTAAACCACATAAAAAAACAATTGTAATTGTATCCATATTATCTCTTTTCGTAGCTATCATAGAAATTATAAGACCTTATCTAGTAGAAATTGTGATCGATCAATATTTAACAAAAGGAATCGTCCAACAAGGATTTTTAACAATTACTAGGATTGGTTTTATTTATCTTGCCTTAGTAGTTATTAGTAATGCTATTGATTTTATTGCCATTGCAACAACTAATCGAATGGGAGAAGAAATCATATATTCTTTACGTAATCGATTATTTCGTTATACACAAAATGCTAATATTCCTTTTCATGACAAGACTTCAGCTGGTAAATTATTTGTAAGAATTACCAATGATATAGAAGATATATCCACCTTATTTAAAGAAGTAATAGCCACCTTTTTAAAAGACATAATTATGATTATTGCAATTATGGGAGTTATGATATACATTAGCATTAATTTAAGTATGATGGCATTTATGGCAATACCATTTATTATATTTTTCTCTTATACTTTAACGAAAATGTTAAATAAGATTTATGATAAAGCTAAAATTATAAGAACTCATTTAAATACTTTTTTAGCAGAATCTATTTATGGAGCTAAAATTATCAAGATTTTCAACATTCAAAATGAAAAACAAAGAGAATTAGAAAATTATACCAAAACATATCGTGATACAAGAGGAACAGAAGGAATTATACAAGCTTTATTACCAGGTATTATGACGTTTTTAGAAAATAGTGTTATTGCTATTATTATTTGGGCATGTATGCATCATTGGTTTGGCATTGATTTAGAAATAGGATTTATTTATGTATTTACTACGTATATAAATAAATTGTTCGAACCCATCACAAGAATTGTAGAGAACATAGAAACGGTTCAAGAAGCATTTGTTTCTATTAATAAAGTATATGATATTTTAGAGGAAAGACAATATTTAGAAGATTTTGAAACAGGAAAAGAATTAAAAAAGTTAGAAGGAAAAATAGAATTTAAACATGTTTGGTTTTCTTATGATAACAAAAATTGGGTATTAGAAGATGTAAGCTTTACCATTGAACCAGGACAAAGTATAGCTTTTGTTGGAAAAACGGGATCTGGCAAAACAACTATTACGAATCTCATTAATCGTTTTTATGACATTCAAAAAGGTGAAATCTTAATCGATGGTATTAACATTCAGCAAATTAATTTACGAAGTTTAAGAAGTCATATAGGAACGATTTTACAAGATCCATTCATCTTTGCTAAAAGTATCAAAGATAATATACGACTAAACAGAAACTTAGAAGAGGAAGTAGTAAAAAAAGCAATTGATTTAGCTTCTGCTAATGAATTTGTAGAAGATTTACCAAAAGGAATGGAGGAGATAGCAAAAGAAAGAGGTAGTTCCTATTCAGCAGGACAAAAGCAGCTGTTAGCGTTTGCTAGAGTATTTGCCCATGAACCAGATATTTTTATTTTAGATGAAGCAACTGCAAACATAGATACCTATACAGAAAGTTTAATACAAAAATCAATCGAGAGAATATCATCAAATAAAACCTCTATTTTTATTGCTCATCGTTTATCAACCATTGTAAAGGTAGATAAAATTATTGTATTGTATAATGGAAAAATTATAGAACAAGGAAATCACAAGGAATTAGTACAAGCAGGAGGCTATTATTCAAAATTGTATGATTCTTATTATGAAAGTTTAGGATAATTTAAACGTTGCCACTGGTTTCCTAAGTTTAAATGGCAACTTTGATAACATGAAGAAAGGAAAATACCAATGAAAACAAATGAGAAAAATCACAAAATATTTAGGGATGAACTAAAAAGAACATTTCCAAGTTATTTCTTAGGAATGGTTTTTCATGCTATCTGTATTTATATATTATACAAAATACCGAGTATATTAGGAGAAATATTAGACTTACTATTAGAAGGAAACATACAAAAAGAAGTGATAATGGGTTATGTGTATAAATTGATACTATATTCTATTCTTATGATAATTCCCAGAATTATATACCGAGCTTTATATTTTAGAAGAGCAAGAATATCAGATACTTATTTAAGAAAAAAGGTAGTAGAACATTTACAATATATAAAGCCAGAATACTATGACAAAGAAGAAAAAGGAGCTTATTTAGCCTATTTGTCAAATGAGCTATTGATGATACGTAGATTTTTTGGGAATCAATTTTTTAATACCACAAGATTATTTATTGCACCTGTGATTGGAATTGCTATGATTGGGAAAAATGTTAATCCGATATTAGCATTAAGTGTAGTGCCATGTATACCACTTGCTGTAATTTGGATCATTAAACTGTATCAAAAATTAGAGAAAGAAATTGAAAAAGCAAGAAAGGTGAATGTAGAATTATCCAATACCATTGAGCAAAATACATCAGGATTTTCCTTAATAAAATTATACAATGAACAACAACACCAAAAAGAGAAATTTGAAAAAATCAATCACCAAAATTATTTAGCAGATTATCAAATAGGTATTGTAAAAAATAAGATCAGCAATGTCATCAATATTTTATATGCTACTTGTTATAGTTTAGGTTTTGTAGTTGGTATTTATTTAATACAAAAAAACACGATTACTATTGGTGATTTAACGGTGTATATTTCTTGTATTAGTGTAGCATTATCTGAGATAACCAATGCCATTGAACCGCTATTAAATGGAATAGCTTATTTTAAGCAATCGAAAAGAAGATATAACTATTTCTTCCATTTAGAAACTTATAGTCAAGAAGGAAAAGAATTAAAAGAAATTCAAAAAATAGAAATGAATCATTTGACCTATCAATATGCTGAAAACATGAAACCAGCTCTTCAAGACATCAACATGCAAATATCACAAGGGGAAAAAATAGGAATTGTGGGACAAGTAGGAGCAGGAAAAACAACTTTAATGAATATTTTGGCAGGATTTTATGAAGTACCTAAGAATACCGTAAAAATAAATGGAATCGATATACAGGAATATAATAGAGAGAGTATTTTCACCAAAATTGGATATGCCATGCAAAAAAGTATTATCTTAGATGAAAATATTAAAAATAATATTGATATGAAACAGGAAAAAGAAGAAGAAACGATTAAAGCGGTAATGGCTAAATCACAATTATTAGAAGATGTTGAAAAAATGGAAGAAAAATTAGAAACCACTCTAGGGGAAAATGGTGCTAAAGTTTCAGGAGGGCAAAAACAAAGAATTCAAATTGCACGAACCTTACTAGAAACAAGAGAAGTTAATATCTTTGATGATAGTCTTTCTGCATTAGATAGTGAAACAGAGAAAAAAGTATTAGAGGCAATTGAACAAGAAGTTGGGAATCATACATTAATAGTGGTCTCTAATAAAATAAGTATGATGCAAAATATGGACTGTGTATATGTGTTAAGTAATGGACAAATACAAGCCAGAGGAAGTCATGAAGAATTATTACAAAATAATAAATTATATCAAGAGTTAGCTCAATTAGAAAAGGAGGGGGAATTACCATAAAAGACGTAATAAAAAAATATGGAAAATCGTACATTGGAATTAGTACGATATTAATTTTATGTAATGTTTTGGGAACGATCCATCCTTTTGTTATGAAAAAGATTTTAGAAGTTGATTTTCGAGCAAGTAATGTTGAAACTATATTAGTAACATTAGCTATGGTATATGTAGCCATTCATATTGGTTATGCTGTTTTTAAAAATATAAGAAATATCATGGTTAATCGATTAATGGCAAGAATATTAAAAGACATTCGAGAAAAATTATTTGATAAAGTATTAAACTTTAAGATGAAAACTTTTGAAAAATATAACTCGGCTCATTTATATACTAGACTTACCGATGATGTATCTCAACTATCGACTCTATTTTTTGGGGTTTTAAATGTAATAATCAATAATATGATCTATTTGATTTTTCTTATGATTATGATGTTTTTTGCTGATATTTCATTAGCATGGATAGGTTTTGCTACCATTTGTGCGATTGGCTTATCAACCAACAAATTCACGAAACAATTAGGTAATTTCACACAAAAGTGGATGAAGAAAAGAGATGAAGAAAATAAGAAATTTTCAGAGTTCTTTAATGGAAATAAATTAACGTATTTATATCAATTGCAAGAGAGAAACATAGAAGGAGTAAATCAGCTATTTCATCAGGAATTAAAAGCTAGAAAAGGATATATTCTTCTTCATAGTTTTACGTATTGGATTTTGACTTTATTAGAAGCTGCTGGAATTTATGCGGTTCTTTATTATGCTTTAAATATCAATACATCGATATCGATTGGTAGTATTTACTTAATTTTATTTTATATCAAGGAAAGTAGAGGACCTTTAAATGAAATTTGTAATCAATTAGAGGAAATTCAAAATTGTATGGTATCGTATCGAAGAATTCAAGAAGTCTTGCAAGAAAAAGACCCAGAAGAATTGACAATTGGTGAAGAAATTGATACAGTAAAAGGGGATATTGAATTTCAAAATGTCAGTATGAAATATGAAAAAGAAACTGTTTTAGAAAATATATCTTTTATCATAAAAGAGGGCTCCAAAGTAACCATAGCTGGAAGAACGGGAGCTGGAAAAAGTACATTAGTAAATGTGTTAATGCGATTATATGAGATACAAAGTGGAAAAATATTAATTGGAAATAAAGACATTTCTAAAATAGCTACCAAAAGTTTGCGAAATAATATTTCTTACATTTCTCAAAATCCATATATTTTTGTAGATACCATAAGAAATAATATACGATTAGGAAATGAAGAAATAACAGATGAACAAATCATGAGCCTTGCTAAAAGCATTGGAGTAGAACCATTATTCCAAAAGTTGCCAGAAGGTTTGGATACAAAAATAAAAGCGAATGAAATGTCGTATGGAGAATTGCAAATTCTTGCCTTTATTCGTGCCATTTTACATCATGCTAATATTTATATTTTTGATGAACCAACATCTAATATTGATTTGAAGACAGAGAATATGATACAAAAAATTATTGACCATATTTCTAAGACAAGTACTGTAATTATTATTGCACATCGAAAGTCTACGATTGCTACTTCTGATAAAATTATTTATTTAAAAGGTGGGCAAGTAGATAGGATTGTTAATCGATATTAATAGAAAGGGAATCAACGTGAATTATTATGATAGTTTAAACAAATTAATTGATACGATAGAAAAAAACTTAGAAAAAGACATAGATTATAAGGAATTGGCAAAAGTAATTGGGACCTCTTCGTATACGATGCAAAGAATTTTTACTTTTTTAACGAATATAACGATAACAGATTACATAAGAAAGAGAAGATTAAGTAAAGCTGCAGAAGAATTACGAAAAACAGACCATAAAATTATTGATATAGCCATCAAGTATCGTTATGACTCGCCAGTTTCTTTTTCGAATGCTTTTAAAAAAATGCAGGGGCAATCTCCTGCTAATTTTAGAAATAGTGATACAGAAATATGTTATTTTCCTAAAATGGAATTTAATCCAGCGATAAAGGGACGAAAAGAATTAAAATACCGAATTGTAGAGAAGGAAGAACAGATCTTTTATGGAAAAACAACGGGAATTATAGAAGAATCGGACAGCAAGGCAATTCGAGATTTGTATGAGAAGATAGAAAAAGATGGAACGAAGAATTTTATCATTAATCATGCAAAAGGAAAACAATTATATTATGGAATTTATCAACCAATTTTTAATAAAAGTGAACATACAGGAAAAGGGAAATATTACATATTAGGTAAGACACCACGAGAAGATTTTGTAGAAGTAAAACTTCCCAAAGCAAAATGGGCTTGTTTTCATGTACCAAATCATGAACAGATTGATATACTAAAGGTGGACAAAAGTATTTATGACAGCTGGTTGCCAAATTCAGAATATTATTTGCTTTCAGGGTATCCTGGATTGGAAATTTATTATGAAGATTATTGCGAAATTTGTATAGCGGTGGAATAACTTTATAAAATTGATACCAAAAAAATAAAGTACAATACTTTTATTAGCGATATAGTCTAATAAAGGTATTTTTTATTGTATACTAAACTTTTTATCTGAAAAAGAAAGGAATCAAGATGAAGAAAAACGGTATATTTAAGGGAATCAAAAAACATATTGTAATATTAATTTTATTAAGTGGAATTCTATCATTTTTTAGTCTACAAATAGCAGTTTATATCAGCTATGCGATAGATGGGATATTATTTGAACAAACGGACAAAATACCAACTTATCTAATCCCTATCTTAGAAATGGGGAAAATAAAAGGCTTAATGGTATTAAGTGGTATCATTGTAGTAATTAATTTAATCGTAGCGTTAGGAAGTTATATCAGACAAAGAATAACGACAGGATTTACGTTAAAAATAAGTTCTAATTTAAAGAAAATGTTATATGCCCACATTTTAAATTTAGAATATGAAAGCTATCAATCTTATAGTAAAGTAGAAATGTTACAAAGAGCTAATGAAGATGCACAAGACTATGCTAATTTTTATAAAAATCAGTTTAATTTAATATTAGATATTATTTCTTTAAGTTTTTTTATAGTAACACAAGGAATTTCTTTGAGCACATCTGTTACCATTTATTTAATGATAACCATAGTAATCATGTTGTTATTTGCTTTATGGTATTACTATAAAATGACAGCATTATTAGAAAACGTTATCTTAAAAAAAAGAAAAATGTTAGGAGCAACCATCAGCAATATCAATCAATTCAAATTTGTTAGAATATTCAATCGACAAAAAGAGGAAATACAAAAGTATAAAAGATTGAATAAAGATTATACAGAAGAAGATATCAAATTTATAAGATTAATTTTGTTTTATGACATTGTAAGCGAGCATATTACCTATTTAAGTGATCCTATCATTTGTTTATTGGGTGGTATTGCCATTATGCAAGGAAATATGACAATGGGAGGATTAACAGCATTACTATTATTGGCAAGCAAAATATTAATGTCTTTATATTCCTTTGGTGAAAATTTAGAAGTAGTCAATACATTTTTGGTGGTAAGGCAAAAAATAAAAAAACTGATGAATTTAAAAGAAGAGAAAATTGGAAATTATTTTTATGATTTGGAGGGAGACATTGTATTTCATAATGTATCCATCAAAATTTCTGAAAAAGAAATTTTAGCAAACTTGAATTTTGCTATTAAAAAAGGTGAAAAGATAGCACTGATAGGAGATAACGGAACGGGAAAAAGTATTTTAGCCAAAGCCATATTAGGATTTTACCCAGTAGAAGGAAATATTTATTTAAATTATCATAATAGCAAACAATTGGATAAAAGTAATATCCGTCAATATATAGATTTTGTATCAGGAGAAGCGGATTTATTTTCGGGGACTATATTAGATAATATAGAATTAGATATTCAAAGTACGAAAGAACAATTATTAAGAGTTACCAAACAGGCAGAAATACAAGAAGATATTAACAAGTTTGAGGATAAGTATCAAACAATGGTAGGAGAAAAAGGTGTAAAACTTTCAGGAGGACAAAAGCAAAGAATTTTAATAGCAAGAGCTTTGATGAGAAATAAGCCAATTATGATATTTGATAATGCTTTTAGTAAATTAGATAATAAGACATCTCATAAGATTTTTAAGAACTTAATGGAAAATTATTCACAAACTACTATGATTTTTATTACCCACAAATTAGAAATAAAAGATTATGTGGATAGAATGATAAAGTTAGAAGAAGGAACTTCAGAGGTGAAAAATAATGAAGTGGAAAGATAAAGTAAAGCAATTTAAAATTATGTATAAGGATGTAGGCTATCATAAAAAAATGATTGCCTTATTTATGCTAATAGTGGTAGCCTCTCTCATAGAGGTTATCACGGTTCCTTATCTGGTAAAACAAATATTAGATGTAGAAATACCACAACAAAATATAAAAGGATTAGTTGTTCTAGTATGTGCCCATATTGCAATGATAATGTTACAAGGTTATGTTGTGTTAAAACACTGTCACATGAGGTGTTTTTTGGAAAGATGGATTCGAAGAGATTTAAGGAATCGTATTTTTGAGAAATTACAAAAAGTAAAAGCTAAATTTTTTGACGAAAATGAAACAGGAACGATTTTGCAGTTTTTACAAGACGATTCCCAAAAAGCTAGTGAATTTTTTTCCATTACAATAACCGAAATGTTTATTATGGGATTAATGCGATTTTTTATAATATCTATCTTTTTATTATTCGTTAATTTAAAAATTGGATTGATTATTATAGGCCTATATTTTATTGGTTTATTGGTTACTTTATTCTTTAATCGTAAAACAATGACAAAGATAAGTAATATTAGAAAGATAAATATGGAATTATATACAACCATTAATGAAGGAATACAAAGTTTTTTGACCATAAAAACATTAGGAATCATCAATCAAAAGATAAGGAATTTAGAAAGTCAATTAGATCGATATAATTTTGAAAATTCAAAATTGGAAAAAATAATGAGTAAGTATAATACCATATTTTCATTTATTACTTCCTTTACCAGTATCGTTATCATTTATTTGGGTGGTATGGATGCTTTGCAAGGAATTATGACTTATGCCGAAATTATGCTTATGATAGATTATTCCCGTTATATAGAATTTGAATTTAGTTGGTTTACTAGACATTTAACAGATTTTAATGAGTGTTTCTTTGCTTATTCTAAAATTTTAGAATTGCTAGAAAAAACAGAAGAAGAAGATCTAAACAAAGGAGAGAAATTGATGGATAAGATTACAAGTATTGAATTTGATGGGGTATCTTTTTCTTATAACAATAGCAAAAAGAATATTAAAGAATTTTCTTTACAAGTAGGAAAAAATGAAAAGATAGCCTTGATTGGTAAAACAGGAGCTGGAAAAACAACCATTACCAATTTGTTAGAGCGATTATATGAACCACAAAAAGGGGAAATACGTATTAATCAAAAAGATTATAGGAATTATAGTATAGCATCGATTCGTAAAAAAATAGGCTATCTTATGCAAGAGGTACAAATTGTACCTGGTACAATTATTGATAATATTAAGTATGTGAATAAAAAAATAACAAAAGAGGAAGTGATAAAGATATTTCAGTCACTAAAATTACATGACAAGATTATGACATTACCAAAAGGTTATCAGACTAACATCTATGAAAATCCAGAAATACTTTCCACAGGTGAAAAACAGATGATAAGCTTTGCTAGAATTATGGCTATGTCTCCAGATGTCGTTATTTTAGATGAGGTTACTTCTAGTTTGAGTTGGGAAAAAGAAGAGTTAATTAAAAATGCAATGGATAAGGTGATGAAACGGCAAAATTACTTTTATGATTGCTCACAGGTTATCAACAATTGAGAAGTGTGATAAAGTCGTTGAAATGAAAGATGGAAAAATAGTTGGGTAAAATTTTATGGTGAGAGGTAAGACATCTGAATTATCTATAGGTATAAAAATAAAAAGGGCCTGGCCCCTAGTCATGTGGAATGCTAGGAGCCAGGTCCCTTTTTGGAGTTTGATAGGTCTCCTTAGGCGGAGAGCTTAACTGGCCAGATCATCGGCAGTATTAGCGGAAAATTTCTTCAAGTTTTTTTCAATTTTGTTTTTTACTATCTCTAAAATCGACATTTCAGAAATATTCCCTACTTTAATAAATGAGGAATCAGCGTCTTTGGCATAAGATACAAAAATCCCCAAACCTGATAGGAGTCCTTGAGTGTTCAAATCAATTAGTTCATTAAAAATACGATCTAACTCCTTTTTACTGTAATGATGGTAAGCCATAATAAAGTCTCCTTTCTGCATGTAAAATTTTTTTTGCAAATATATTTTACCACATTTGAGCCTAAAAATCAAATTTAGAAATAAGATGTAGTATAAAAATCATACCAAACTCTTGTTTTTGAAAAAGAAATATAGTATAATAAGAATTGCAAAAAAGTTGCCAATGATTCTAGGTTTAAATGGCAATCTTGACAAATAAACTTGGAACTGTTAGCAATTTAGGAGGAGTAGGTATGAACGATAAAATTACAATAAAAGGAGCCAAAGAACACAATTTAAAAAACATAAACTTGGAAATACCAAGAGACAAATTAGTAGTAGTCACAGGACTTTCTGGTTCAGGAAAATCAAGTCTGGCATTTGATACCTTGTATGCCGAAGGGCAAAGAAGATATGTAGAAAGTCTATCATCCTATGCTAGACAATTTTTAGGGCTTATGGAAAAGCCAGAGGTAGAAAGAATAGATGGCTTATCACCAGCCATTTCCATTGATCAAAAAACAACCTCAAAAAATCCACGTTCAACGGTAGGAACAGTAACGGAAATATATGACTATATTCGTTTATTATATGCTAGAATAGGAGTTCCTTATTGTCCAAATTGTCATAAAAAAATAGAAAAACAAAGCATTGATCAAATCATAGACAATATTATGAGTTTACCAGAAGGAACCAAAATACAAGTATTGGCACCTGTTGTTAGAGGAAGAAAAGGAGAATTTACCAAACAATTAGAAGGTTATCAAAAAGATGGATTTGTTAGAGTTAGAATTGATGGCGAGATCTATGAACTAGGACAAGATGACATTCAATTAGATAGAAAGAAAAAACATGAAGTAGAATTGATGGTAGACAGATTAGTTATCAAGCCAGATATTGTAAGCCGACTAACAGAATCAGTCGAAATTGCATTAAAACAAGCAGAAAAATTAGTATTAATTGACATTGTTGGACAAAAGCCAGTTTTATATAGTTGTAACTATGCTTGTCCAGACTGTGGATTTAGTTTTCCAGAATTAACACCAAGAATGTTTTCTTTTAATAACCCATTTGGAGCCTGTCCAACTTGTACAGGAATAGGCTATCTTATGAAAATGGATGAGGAATTAATTATTCCAGACAAAAATAAAACCCTATACGATGGGGTAAAAGCCTTTGGTTCTAGTACCATGAAAAAGGGTGATACGATGGCAAAAATGTATTTTGAAAGTATTGCCAAATACTATGATGTAGAAATAAGAAATAAGAAAATAAAAGATTTACCAAGATGGTTTTTAGAAAAAATTTTATATGGGACAGGAGAAGACGAAATCGACTTTGAATACTCATCTTATGCAGGAGTTCGAAAATTTAAAGCTCCATTTGAAGGAGTTTTGCCAACACTAGACAGACGTCATAACGAAACCAAATCACAAGGAATGAGGGACTTTTATGAAATGTATATGAGTAACTCACCATGTTATGAATGTCATGGAGCAAGACTAAAACCAGAAATTTTGGCGATCAAACTGGGAGACAAAAACATTAATGAATTAACCGATATGTCAATTCATAAAATAAAAGAATACTTAAATCATCTTACTTTAACAAAAACAGAAGCCATGATTTCGGAGTTAATCTTAAAAGAAATTGATCAAAGATTACAATTTTTGATGGATGTAGGATTAGAATATTTGACACTATCCAGAAATGCAGGAAGTTTATCTGGAGGAGAAGCACAAAGAATTCGTTTAGCCACACAAATTGGATCCGGATTAACAGGTGTGTTATATATTTTAGACGAACCAAGCATTGGATTGCATCAAAGAGATAATGATAGATTGTTAGCAACTTTAAAAAAATTAAGAGATTTAGGAAATACACTATTAGTGGTGGAACATGATGAAGACACCATGTATGCAGCCGATCAAATTATCGATATTGGACCAGGAGCAGGAACACATGGTGGACAAGTTATGGCACAGCGGAACAGCAGAAGAAGTAAAGAAAGTAGAAGCTTCTATTACAGGTCAATATTTAAGTGGTAAAAAGCAAATACCAGTACCAAAAAAGAGAAGAAAACATACCAAAACAAAGGTAATAGAAATACAGGAAGCATCTGAAAATAACTTGAAAAATGTTAGTGTAAAATTTCCATTAGGTGTATTTAATTGTGTTACAGGAGTTTCTGGTTCTGGAAAATCAACTTTAGTCAATGAAGTATTATATAAAACCGTTGCTAAGGAATTAAATGGTTCCAATGAAAAGCCAGGAAAATGTAAGGGTGTAAAAGGCTTACAAAATATTGATAAAATCATCAATATCGATCAATCTCCAATTGGTCGAACGCCACGTTCCAATCCAGCAACCTATACAGGCGTATTTGATTTAATTCGAGACATTTTTGCAGCCACAGAAGAAGCCAAAATGAGGGGATACCAAAAAGGTAGATTTAGCTTTAACGTAGCAGGGGGAAGATGTGAAAGTTGTAATGGAGATGGTGTTCATAAAATTGAAATGCACTTTTTACCAGATATTTATGTACCATGTGAAGTATGTAAAGGAAAACGTTATAATAGAGAAACATTAGAAGTAAAATATAAGGGGAAAACCATTGCAGATGTTTTAGATATGACAGTAGAAGAAGCCTTATTATTTTTTGATAAGATACCAAAAATCAAACAGAAGATACAAACTTTACATGATGTAGGACTTCGGATATATCAAGTTAGGGCAACCATCTACTACATTATCTGGTGGAGAGGCACAAAGGGTTAAATTAGCAACAGAATTGTCCAAAAGAGCCACTGGAAAAACGTTATATATCCTAGATGAACCAACCACAGGACTTCATATTGCAGATGTTCACAAATTAGTAGATATTTTACAAAGATTAGTGGATACAGGTAATACCATTATTGTAATAGAACATAATTTGGATTTGATTAAGACTTGTGATCATATTATTGATTTGGGTCCAGAAGGTGGCGATAATGGAGGAGAAGTAGTGGCAGTAGGTACGCCAGAGCAAATTTGTACCAATGAAAGAAGCTATACAGGTAAGTTTTTGAAAAAATATTTGGAATAAAAACCGAAAAAGGGGACGATTACACAATCGTACCCTTTTTATAAAATATAGAAATTAGAAATTGTTTTTTATTAATATATAATTTATAATAAAAATCCTCTAAATCGTCAATACTAAAGAAAAGTCGAAACTTAAATAAAAGTAAAGAGGAGGAAAACAATGTTTAATTTTAGAACAGACTTAGCATCTGAAAGAAGAGAAATCTATCAAAAAGCCAATAAACTAGATGAAATTGATGGAATTGAAACAAACCAGGAAGAAATAAACGAAAATATAAAAGTAGAAAAAGTAAAAATAACAAATGAAAATGGGGAAAAGGCAATTGGAAAACCAGTAGGAAATTATATCACAATTGATATTAAGAAATTAAAAATTGCACAAGACGAAGACATACAAAAGGCAGCTGAAACCTTAACAAAAGAATTAAAAGAAGTAATAGGAAATCATATAAATGAGCAAGGAGAAATATTAGTAGTAGGGCTTGGAAACATCTATGTAACACCAGATGCCTTAGGTCCAAAAGTAATCAATGAAATAGAAGTTACCAGACATATTATTAATTATTTACCACAATATGTAGAAGAAGGAACCAGAATGGTAAGTGCCATATCACCAGGAGTATTGGGGACAACAGGGATAGAAACAGTTGAAATTCTAAAAGGAATAGTAGATCATACCAAGCCAAAATTAGTCATTGTAATTGATGCACTAGCCTCTCGTAGTATTGAAAGAATTAGTAGTACCGTTCAATTATCAGATACAGGAATTGTACCAGGTGCAGGAGTAGGAAATACAAGAAGTGAAATTAGTCAAAAAACATTAGGAGTACCAGTAGTAGCAATTGGAATTCCAACCGTTGTAGAAACAGCCGTATTGGTCAATGATTGTTTAGATTTATTCATTGAGAAATTACAAAATGAAGCGAAATCGAATGATTATTTGAATCAATTAAAAGAAGAGGATAATTATGAAGAGATAAAAGAGGCATTGTTACCCAAAGAGTATAATCTAATTGTGACACCAAAAGAGATCGATGATTTAATTGAAAATATGAAGGAAATAGTAGCAACAGGAATCAATGGAGCTATGTAGTTTTAAGCTTGATTTTCTATTTTCAATAAGTATCTAAAAAACGGTGAATTGTAATATTGCGTCAACAAATAAAAAATAAATTGTCTAAAAATGTTGCAAAAAATTTTTTGTTACGATATAATCAAAATGAAAAAATAAAAGGAGAAAGTTTAAAAAATAATCAGTCAAGTATTTTTTAAACATAATGTGCCTTGAGAAGGGAAGATAGTAATATGGAAGAAAAGAAAAAAGAAACAAAACCAGTAGAAAAAGTAGAAACCACAAAGGGAACAACAGTAGCAAAAGAAAAAAAGGAAGAAGCAAAAAAACAAGAAGCCAAGAAAGTTGATAACAAAAAAGTAACAGCAACAAAAGTAGATAAGAAAAATGCCAACAACAATACCATTATAATTGGAGTAGCTGTTGTAGCAGTGGTATTAGTAGCTATTATAGCATGTGTATTGTTAATGAAAGATTCGCCAAAAAAAGTAGTAGAAAACAGATTAAATGATATAAAAACAGGTGCTTATGCCCAAAATGTATTAGCAGGCTTCGTACAAGGAGAAGATAATTTAGATGTCGAAGCACAAAAATTACTTTTTGAAAAACTAGAATGGAAAGTATTAAATGAAAAACAAGAAGGAGAAAAAGCAACAGTTGAAGTAGAAATTACAAACAAAGACTTCAAAACAATTATGGGAAATTATAAGGAAAAAGTATTAAAGGCGGCAAAAGCAGCATTTAGTGGACAAGGTATTAGTGAAGATGAAATGATAAACTATTTAATGGAAGAATTAAGAAATGAAGAAGTACAAACCGTAACAGCCAATCAAACCATATCACTTGAAAAACGAGATGGAAAATGGGAAATAACAGATGAAGAAAGGAGAGTATAGAAAAAGTTGTGTAAATAAATCCTTCCGTGATAAAATAAAAAATAT
>CAOJRU010000018.1 GCA_948442365.1 uncultured Clostridium sp. | reverse complement strand
ACCCACGTCATCAGCTTGGAAGGCTGAGGTTCTACCATTGAACTACACCTGCAAAGGTTTTCTCCTAACAATTATAAATTATAAATGTTTTTTATATTTTTGTCAATACTTTTTTTAAAAGTTTAACAATAATTTTTATCTATTCCTATTTCTTGTTTTATTTTGTACTATGATATATAAAGTACAACTCGAAATCCGATATATTGCCATGATTCAGGATTAGTTACATTACCTCGACGAGAAGCACCAATCAATTGGCCGTTAATACAAGCACCTCCACGTATAACCTTATACTTAGCATTTGCTTCTGCAATTAACTCCCATAAATTTCCGCTCATGTCGGCTATATTCTTTTTCATACCTTCTAGATTTAATCCTGTAGCATGATAATAACAAGAATTTGGTTGTTTTTGTAAAATTTCTGTAGTATCTTGCCAAGTAGAACCATTCGTAGAATATAATCCTGGCTGTATGTTATAGCCCATTTGATAATAAGATCCCCATGTCTGTGTCTCATCAATTGCTATTCCAGAAGAATTATACCATGCCATAATAGTGTCCCATTGCTTTCCAGTAACTAATCCACTAATTGTCTTACCATAAATATTTTCATCATTTATCATTTGATTAGCAGAAGCATAAGCATTATTATAAGTAACTCTACTGATTGGTTTTTCGCCTTCTTTACTTACTATTAGACCATCTACCTTCGTACCTGCCTCATATCTTGCTACATAAAATCCTTGATATTTATTAATTTGCAAATTTTCATCTACTGGAATAGCTGCCGCAAAATCTGAGCAACTTGTATAGGCAACTCCTAGTGTACACCATTTATCATATATAATATTATTCCCATCTACCGGCACCCATACAAATTGATTTTTCTTGTCATCTTCAATAACCAATCCATCATTCCATCCTTGTACTTCTGTTTTTCCTGTCCCCTTGTACTTCCATTGTGCTTCTGGTGTATCAATTGCTATAAATCCTTGTGGGATAATAGGATTTCGATAAGTATAGTTTTCTGTTTCTCCTGCTAAATCTCTGTTTTTACTTTTATCTATTTTTCCTTTTTCTTTCTCTCCATCTGACTCATTATTAGTATCATTATTATTTCCTAATAATTCATCTAATTCTTCCAAGTCTTTAAAATCTTCCATCTTAATTTCTTCTGTTATCTCATCTGTCGTTACTTTTTCTATTTGCAAACTTTCTCCTATTAAAAATTTATATTTAGGATATTGATTAGCAGATACTACAATTCCTATTGGATTCTCTCCTATGATTACCTCATCTTTTATGGATGCTATCTCTTTATTATAACATTTTAGTATTGTTATATCTTCTGCATTTTTCATTCCTTCTATTATTTCCTTTAGATTATATTTTCTTCCTTCTACCTCACAGTCTGCTACTATCTCTATTAATTTCATTTCTATAATTTCTTTTGCTGATTCATATTCTGTTTTTACTTTTGCTATTTCTGATTTTTTAAGAATACCATTATTTTGTGTTAAAGTTGCAATTGTTACGCCTGCCAATATTAATAAAACTATTATCGTTATGACAAGTGCTATAAGTGTTATTCCTTTATTTGGTTTTTTCATTTTCTATCCTCCATTCTTGTTTTTTTATTATATTATACTTTTAATTTTTTTACAAGAAAACATAAGAAGAAAAAAATTTTATTGCTTGTATTAATTATCTATGTTATAATCGAATCACGAATAAAAATCGAATTTTCAAGCTATAAATAATAAAAAAAGATGTGTCCCAAAACCGACATTTTTGTCATTTCAGAAACGTCTCTAAAAAGACAAGGAGATTTACGATGTATTTAGAAAAATTAGAATTCCATAAAATATTAGAGAAGTTAGCTAACTTTTGTGCCACAACACAAGGAAAAGAACTTGCTTTCAACTTAAAACCTAGTAATCAAATTTCTATAGTTGAAAATCTTTTACAGGAAACAAGCGAAGCTGTTAATTTGTCTTATCGCAATGGTTGTCCTTCTTTTTATGCTATTTCTAATATCACAATAGAACTAAAAAAATTAGAAAGTAACAATCCTTTATCAGCAAAATCTTTATTAAATCTTGCTCATATTTTTAAATTGTCACAAGATTTAAAAGATTATTTTGACAAGGACTTTTTAGATTTATCCCAATATCCTATTTTATCTAACTTATTTTCTAGATTGTATACTAATAAGAGTATCTTAGACAAAATATTTTCATGCTTATTCGATGAAAATACAATAGATGATAAAGCTTCTAAAACTTTACATAGGATTCGAAAAGAAAAAAGAAAACTAGAGCAAGATATTCGCTCTAAATTAAATGATATGATTCATTCTTCTACTTATTCAAAATATATCCAAGAAAATATTATTACACTTCGAAATGAACGATTTGTTATTCCTGTAAAAGAAGAATATCGTTCGCAAATAAAAGGGTTTGTCCATGATATATCCAATGCAGGCTCTACTGTTTTTGTTGAACCTATTTCTATTTTCGAAATGAATAATGAATTAAATCATTTAGAAAAAGAAGAAGAATTAGAAATTGAAAAGATCCTACAAGAGCTATCCTCTCTATTCTCTCCTTATGTAGAAGAATTACAATTAGATGTTACTATCATTAGCAAATTGGACTTTATCTTTGCTAAAGCAAAGTTTTCTAAATCTCTTCAAGCTACTACACCACTAATTAATCGCCAAAAAGAAATTCATCTAAAAAATGCCAGACATCCTTTTATTGATAAAAATAAAGTAATTCCTATGTCATTAGATTTAGGAGATGATTTTTCTGTTCTATTAATTACAGGTCCTAATACAGGAGGAAAGACAGTTACTTTAAAAACGGTTGGACTTTTAACTTGTATGGCATGTAGTGGACTTAATATTCCTTGTGATGAAAACTCTAGTATCTATGTTTTCGATTCTATTTTTGCAGATATTGGAGACGACCAAAGTATTCTTGATTCTTTAAGTACCTTTTCTTCCCATATGCTTAACATTGTAGAAATCACAAAACAGGCTACAGAAAATTCTCTGATTTTAGTAGATGAATTGGGTTCTGGTACAGATCCACTAGAAGGAGCTAATCTTGCTATTAGCATTTTAGACTACTTTCAATCCATTGGAAGCTTAACAATTGCTACTACTCACTATCAAGAACTAAAACAATACGCTTTAGTGACAAATGGTTTTGAAAATGCCTCTGTGGAATTTGATATTTCTACCCTAAGTCCTACTTATAAATTGTTAATTGGTATTCCTGGAAAAAGTAATGCTTTTGAGATTAGTAAGAAATTGGGATTACCTAATACGATTATAACAAAAGCCCAATCTTTCATGACTTCTAATCAAATTGATATTGAAAATTTATTAAAAAATATTTATGATGACAAAATTTCAATAGAAAAAGAAAAATCTGAAGTTTCTAAAGAATTAGAACAAATTACTCTTTTAAGAAAATCATTGGAAAAAGAAAATACCGATGTCAAACGTCAAGAACAAGAATTGATTAACAATGCTAAGATAAAAGCAAGAAATATTTTACTAGAAGCTAAAGAAGAGGCTACTGAGATTATAAAGCAAATGAATTCTTTGGCTAGTCGTCAAGATTTAGAAAATGCTAGAAATCATTTAAACGATAAAATTAAAGATATTCATTTACTAGATTCGTCTAATACAAATAAATCAAATGATTTTAATAATACTATAGATACAAAAAATATTAAACCGAATATGGAAGTTTTTGTATCCAATTTGGGACAAAATGGCATAGTGCTTTCTTATGTTTCTAAGTCAAATGAAGTTCAAGTTCAGATTGGTAGCTTAAAAATGAATGTTCCTATAAAATACTTAAAACTACCTACTAATACATCAAAAAATAATGGTTCCTTAGCTGTAAATAATGTACCTCATATTGCAAAAACTAAAATGGTAAAATCAGAAATTAAGGTAATCGGATTGAATGTAGAAGAAGCAATTTTTGTAATTGATAAATTTTTAGATGATGCCTCACTTAGTAAACTTCAAACTGTTAGAATTGTACATGGTAAAGGTACTGGAAAATTAAGAAATCGGTATTCATCCATTTTTGAAAAGGCATCCTCACGTTAAATCTTTTCGCTTAGGTACCTATGGAGAAGGTGAAACTGGAGTCACCATTGTTGAATTAAAATAATTTTTAAAGCCTATTTGTTTGTTTTTCCTAAATAGGCTTTTATTGTTCACATTTCTGCTCTAATGCATATATTCTGTGTCCATACATTTCTAATATTTTGTCATTCTTTTGATATCTTTCGTCATATTGCACAAATTTTTCTTCATGTCCTGCTAATACTTCTAAGATTAAGTCTATTTTTCTGCCATGTTCATATTCTATTCTTGTTACTACATTCCCTATCTTGATTAGTTCTTCTTCCATTTTATCTTGTCTTTTTGTCATCACTTGAAAATCTTTTCTCATTTTTTGTTGTTCTTTTTTCATTTCTTGCTGTTCTTTTTTCATTTCTTGTTGCTCTTTTAGTATATCATCTTGTTTTTCTAATATTTCTAACAATTTTCCAAATATTTTTTCTGACATTTTTCTTTTCCTCCTTTCTTAACTTTTTATTTTTACAGCTAATGTTAATATTATATCTACCTCAAAAATATTTGTCAAGAAAATTTCATCGCCTTTTTTCGACATCATCCTTGCTTATTACCATTCAGTCTAAAATTATATTGAGAAAAGAAAAGGTTGCTATAAAGCTCATATATATTTTTCTATTACTACAACAGTTCTGCCACTACGAGTAGTACCAGCAAATTCTTTTATCACAAATCTTCCTTTTCCTCGAATGGTTATAATATCATTCAATTTCAACTGTTTAGAAGCTTTTGTCTCATTTTGCCCATTCACAAAAACTCTTTCTTGGTCAATAATCTGAACCGCTTTGCTTCTAGACGTTCTTGCTAAATCTGAAACAAAATTATCCAATCTTAAAGAAGGAACAATAATTTTCATCACTTCCATCCTTACTTCTCTTTTTTGTAAATTTTGTATTTCTTGTATGCTTATCTTACTATTTTCAAATCTTGTTAAAGATGGCAATTGTTGTTTTAGAATATCCGAAAAGTTTTCTACTGTAATAATATCTGCCCCTTCTTCACAAACGATAATATCGCCTACTTTTTCTCTTTTTAATCCCAGCTTAACAATTCCTCCTAGATAATTTCGATGAGAGTATTTTCCTTTTTCTTCTTCTGGTAACAGAACCCTTACTATTTTTACTATTTTACTATAATTTTTTTCTAGCATCTTTTCATCATATTTTTCTGGATAGACAATTAGAATCCTTCTTTCTGCCTCTTCATACCCACCATACAATTGGTAATTTTCAAATTTCATTTTTCTTAAAAAATTTTCTACTAAAGATACTTGATACATATCTAAAAAATCTGTATATTCTATTTTTTCTTTTGTTTTTGAGAATTCTATTTTATCCAAAATTTGTGATAAACATATTTTATCCTCTGGTTTTTTATATTCTTTTAATAATTGTTGTTTGTCCATTTTTTTCCTTTCTAACAGGGATTTATGGATTTCTTAGCTGTAGTATTTTAAATGCATACAAATAAGTTATACCTTTAGGTACGTTCCTAAATCCCTTTTGATGGTTTCGGCATCTACCTTATAGATTTTTTCTAATTCTCCTACTTCTCCATGTTCAATATATTGATCTGGATACGCATAGCTTTTTAAATTTATTTCTTGCAAATTTTCTCCTATTATAATTTCTTGAACAGCTGTTGCTAATCCATTTATAATCGTTCCATCTTCTATGGTTATTACATTTTTTGTTTTTTGAATGGATTGTTTTATGGTTTCTTTGTCAATTGGTTTTAAGAATCTGCTATTAATCACTTCTATAGTTCTATCTTTTTGTTCTTTTTCCATTTCTTCTGCTATTTTCATGGATCTTGCTACTGTTTTTCCAATAGCAATAATCGTTAAGTCTTTTCCTTCTTTTATTATCTCTGCTTTTCCCTCTTCTAGTTTTCCTTGTTTTTCTATTTTATATTCATCTTCTCCACCTCTTGGATAGCGAATGACTACTGGTTTGTTTAAATGAACTGCAAATTCTAGCATTTCTTCTAATTCTTTAAAATTTTTAGGTGCCATAATGGTTAGATTCGGAACTAATCGAAAAAATGCCATATCTAAAGTTCCTTGATGAGTTTCTCCATCTGCTCCTACTACACCTGCTCTGTCTACGCACATAATAACTGGCAAGTTTTGTATGGCTACATCATGAATGACTTGATCATAAGCTCTTTGGTAAAACGATGCATAAATAGGTACTATAGGTATGGTTCCTTCTTTTGCCATCCCTGCTGCTACACCAACAGCATGTTGCTCGGCAATCCCTATATCAAAAAATCTTTCTGGGAATTCTTTGGCAAATTGTGTTAGACCAGTTCCATCTTTCATAGAGGCGGTAATTGCCACAATTTTCTCATTCTTTTTGGCTAAGTCTATTAATTTTTCCCCAAAAACTTTTGAGTAATCTTTTTTCTTTTGCTTTTTACTTTCTCCCGTTTCAATATTAAAAGGTCCTGTTGCATGAAATTTGTCTGGATTCTTTTGAGCTATTTCATATCCTTTTCCTTTTTTCGTTAGAACATGAATTAATACTGGCCCTTCTAATTGCTTACTAATTTTTAACATTCTTTCTAATTCTTCTATATCATGTCCATCTACTGGTCCTAAATAACGAAATCCAATATCTTCAAAAAACATTTTAGGAATAATTAATTGCTTAATACTTCTTTTGATTCTTCTTATAATTTTTACAATTGGTTTTCCTATTGCTGGCGTTTTTAAAATGACTTTTTTTACAGCATCACTTGATTTACTGTATGTTCTCTTAGTTCGTAACTTACTTAATAACATACTGATGCCACCTATATTTTTGGAAATGCTCATTTCATTGTCATTTAATATTACTGTCATTTTGGTTTGACTCCAACCTGCATCATTTAACGCTTCTAATGCCATTCCTCCTGTTAAAGCACCATCTCCTATTACCGCTAATACAGAATTATGCTCTCCTTTTAAGTCTCTTGCTCTTGCCATACCAAGTGCAGCTGAAATAGACGTACTACTGTGTCCCGTATTAAAACAGTCTGCTTCTGATTCTTTGCTTTTTGGAAAACCTGCTATTCCATTTCGTTTTCGTAACGTTTTTAATTGTTCTCTTCTTCCTGTTATGATTTTATGGACATAGGTCTGATGCCCTACATCCCATACAATTTTATCTTTTGGTACGTCAAACACGCTATGTAAGGCAATTGTTAGTTCTACTACTCCTAGATTAGATGCTAAGTGTCCCCCATTTTCTGATACAATTTCTAATATATATTTTCTCATTTCTTCTGCTAATTGCTTTTTTTCTTCTGTAGTAAGACTTTTTACGTCTTCTGGCATGTTTATTTTTTCTAGCATTTTTATCACCTTTTACTTTTTTGTAGCTTTATTATATCACGTTTCTATACTTTTGGAAAGCTTCTTTTTTATGCAAGTTTTGTTTTTTCCAAATTAGAGGTTTAATATTTTTTATTTAACCTTTACTTGCAATTTATGTTAATTTATAGTATAATTATATCAGTTATTGAAACCTACGTAATTATGCATTTGCTAGGTTCTTCCTAGTAGAAAGGAGCATCTATGGGTAAGACAAAATTTTGGAAGAAAATTTCTTCTGATATGTTTTTGGAAGGCTGTGGTATGCAACATATGCAAATTAGCACACGTTATGTTCGGATTTTTAGACAATGTTTTTCCAAAAATGCTAGAGTCAAACCGCATTCCCATTCAAACGAGTTGGAAATTGTTTTGGGAGGCCCTAAGAGATTCAGCATTTACCGACCTGGTGTAGAACACGAGCTTTCATGGCCTGAAAAAGATGGAGCATGGTTCATTATCTCCATCAAAATTGGGAAGATGCCTTAGGCTCTTCCCTATTTTGTTATTATACAGATTTTAACCTATTTTTTTACTACAATTTTTTCTTCCTGCACTCCTACTTTTGCCAACTTATTTTTCTTCAAATTACCATCTAAAATCTCCTCTGCCAACTTATCTTCTAATACACTTTGGATGGTTCTTCTCAGTGGTCTTGCTCCAAAATTCTTATCAATTCCTTTGCTAGCGATTAATTCTTTTACCTCTGGTTCTAACTCAATTTTAATTTTTTGTACAGCTAATCGATTGGTTACTTCTTTTAGCATAATATCAATAATTTGACCAATCTCCTCATCCGTTAATTTATGGAACACAATAATTTCGTCAATACGATTAATAAATTCTGGTCTTAATTCTCTTTTTAATGTTTCCATTACTTCTTTTTTGGTCTCGTCATATTCCTTTTTACTATTTTCATCTTCTGATACTGCTTGACTAAATCCTAGTGATTTTTTATCTGTAATCAATCTAGCACCAATATTAGAAGTCATAATAATAACGGTATTTTTGAAATTTACAGTTCTTCCTTGACTATCTGTCAAACGACCATCTTCTAATATTTGTAATAACATATTCATAACATCAGGATGTGCTTTTTCAATCTCATCAAATAGAATGACTGAATATGGCTTTCTTCTAATTTTTTCTGTTAATTGTCCTCCTTCATCAAAACCAACATATCCTGGCGGTGAACCAATCAATTTTGAGATGGAATGTGGTTCCATAAATTCTGACATATCCACTCTTACCATAGCATTTTCGTCACCAAATAGGCTTTCTGCCAATGCTTTTGATAATTCTGTTTTTCCTACTCCTGTAGGTCCTAGAAAAAGGAAGGAACCAATTGGTCTTTTGGGATCTTTTAAGCCTACTCTTCCCCTACGAATTGCTTTACTAACTGCTTCTACTGCTTCTCTTTGCCCAATCACTCTTTCGTGAAGATTTTTTTCCAGGTTTTTCAATCTAATATTTTCATCTTCTGTTATTTTACTAGCTGGTATTCCTGTCCAATTACTAATAACCTCTGCTATATTTTCTTCTGCTATATTAGTTACTTGTTTATTATTTTTATTTTTCCACTTCTTTTGTTCATTCTGATATTGCTCTTTTAATTCTTTTTCTTTGTCTCTTAAAGCTGCTGCTTTTTCAAATTTTTGCGTTCTAACTGCTTCTTCTTTATCTTTTTTTGCTTCTTCTATTTGCTCTTCTAATTCTTTTAGATTGTCTGGCTCTGTATAAGTCTTTAACTTAGCTCTCGATGCTGCTTCATCAATTAAATCAATGGCCTTATCTGGTAAGAATCGATCATTAATATAACGAACTGACATGGTTACAGCTGATTCAATAGCTTCATCTGTAATTTTTACACCATGATGTGCTTCATATTTATCTCTAATTCCTTTTAATATCTTTATCGTATCTTTTTCGCTTGGTTCATTGACATTAACGGGACTGAACCTTCTTTCTAATGCAGAATCTTTTTCAATATATTTTCGGTATTCATTTAAAGTAGTGGCTCCTACTAACTGGATTTCTCCTCTTGCTAATAATGGCTTTAAAATATTTGCTGCATCGATGGCTCCTTCTGCCGCTCCTGCTCCAACGATGGTATGCATTTCATCAATAAATAAAATGATGTCCCCTGCTTTTTTTACCTCTCCCAATGCTTTTTTGATTCTTTCCTCAAAATCACCTCTATATTTTGCCCCTGCTACCATGCCAGAAATATCCATTGATACCACTCTTTTGTCTTTCAAAATTTCTGGAACATCGCCTGCTACTATTTTTTGTGCCAATCCTTCTACTACTGCTGTTTTACCAACACCTGGTTCTCCAATTAAACAAGGATTGTTTTTGGTTCTTCTGGATAAGATTTGAATCACTCTTTCAATTTCTTCTTTTCTTCCAATGATTGGGTCTAGCTTTCCTTCGGTTGCTTTTTTCGTCAAGTCTTCTCCAAACTGATTTAATGTTGCTGTCTGATTATAACTTCCTTTTTTTCTTTCTGTATTTCCCTTCTTTTCTTCTCCTTGTACATCTTCTCCCTCATTGATTACTTTTACAATTTCATTGTACAATCTTGGAATATTTACATTGAGTTCTAGTAAAATTCTAGCTGCAATACAATCTCCTTCTCTTAAAATTCCAATTAATAAATGTTCCGTTCCTATATAATTATAACCTAATTTTCTTGCCTCAATAAAGGCATTTTCAAATACTCTCTTGGTTCTTGGCGTAAATCCCAACGTTTCACTAATTGGCTCTTCTTGTCCAATTAATTCTATCATTTTATCAATCACTTCATCTGGCGTAACTTCTTGATTTCCCAATACTTTGGAGGCTACTCCACTTCCTTCTTTGACTAAACCATATAGTATATGTTCGGTTCCTATATAGTTATGTCCTAATTCAATGGCTACTTGGTTTGCCAATTCGATTGCCTTTTTGGCTCTGTTTGTAAATTTATATGTCATTTTACTTCTCCTTTTCTGTTTATTTTTCCTCTAAAATCTGTTTGATAACCTCAGCTCGTTTAATATCCCTTTCCAACGCCTCATACTGTTCACCCAAAAACTTTTGTAAATTAGCTGGTTTCGTATAAAGATACAACTTTTGTACTTTCAAATCGGTTAACTCTTTTAAAATTCCCAAATCTGTTCCTAACTTAATATCAGATAGCAATGTTCTTGTTTCTTCGGAAGAAATTTTCCTACAGTGCTTTAAAATCCCATAGCTTCTATAAATTAAATCTTCTAAAGCAATATCGTCTTTTGCTAAAATTTTTCTGGCTTGTCTTTCTTGTTTCACAATTTTTTCCACAATTACCATTAGATTTTGTATGATTTCTTTTTCTGTAATTCCCAATGTCTGCTTATTAGAAATTTGATACATGTCTCCTGTACTTTCCGTATTTTCTCCATAAACCCCTCTAATATTAATACCAAAACTATTAATGGCATCTAATACTTTTTTTGTATTCTTTGTTCTGGAAAGTGCTGGTAAATGCACCATAACAGAAGCTTTTAATCCTGTTCCTACATTGTTTGGACATGCTGTTAAATAACCATATTTTTTATGAATCGCATATCCTAATATTTCTTCTATTTTCTGATCCATTTCAATGGCTAAATTTAAGGTGTTTTCTAAGTCTAATCCACAACTAAATACTTGTATTTCTAAGTGGTCTTCATTTCCTATCATGATACCTATATTTTCTTCATCATTGATTAAAATACTACCTGTATCATTTTTATTTAATACAAATTCTGGACTAATTAAGTTTTTCTCTACTAAACTCATTTTTGTAATGTCATCCATATCTTTTAATTTAAAAAATCTTAAACCATAACCAATGGAATATAACCCCTCTTTTATTTTATTTTCTAAAGCTTCCATCTCTTCTTTTTTGGTTAAATTAAATTTAAAATCATGTAAATTTCTAGCTAGTCTTATTCTTGTGCTTTTTGCTACATCTGAATTTTCATTGCTTTGCAAATACCAATTCATTTTTATTCCTCCTTCTTAATTAAATTTTAAGACATCTGGTTTATTCCTTGTTTTTTTCGATTCTTTTGATTTCATCTCTTATTTTTGCCGCTTCTTCATATCTTTCCTCTTTAATGGCTTGTTTTAATTGTCCCTGTAGTTGTTCCAAGTGACTGTTTTCTGGTGATTGATTTATTTTTTCTTCTTTTTGGGATGCATTTCCCATTTTTTGTTCTATTTTATTATCAATTATTTTTCCCATTCTACCTACATGTTGATTCGCTCCTTGTATTCTTCTAATAATAGGATCTAATCTTTCTTGGAATACTTCATAACAATTTCCACATCCTAATTTTCCGTGACTTGCTATATCTTCAAAAGTATAGCCACACTGATTGCATTTTAAAGTTTTGATTTCATTCCATAGTGGCATAAATTCCGGTGTTGCAAAATCCTCCATAAATTCTCCGAAAAAACTTGAAAAATCAATTGGCATACTAAAATCCAGATTGGTTATTCCTAGCTTTTTACTACATTCTTCACATAAATTCAACTCTTTTTTTCTTCCATTTATATTTTCTGAATATCTTACATTCGCTTCTTTTTTTCCACAATTATCACATAACATTTTTAAATTACCTCCCTTTTATGATTTTGGATTTTCTTATATTTATCGCTATTACATTCCCATCACTTACTTTATCATGATTTTTTCTCTCTGCCTAAAAGTATTTCTTATCTGTAAGTTCACTTAATGCTCACACAATTAAAGGTTTCCCCAAAAATCATCAATCTAAATTTAATAACATATTTTTGAATATTCTAGCTCTTACTTTATCTTTTTCTTGTTGATTTAATTGTAAAACATTATCACTGGTCGCCACTTTTAACAATTTCGCTTCTTTCGCTTCAATGATTTCATATGTTAGAAAGTCACTAATCAATATATCTACTTCATTGGATGTTATTTCACTTCCTATATTATTTATGATATGCATGATGTAGTCAGATTTTGTGTTATTTACCTTTTTTATTGTAATATGACCTCCTCCGCCTCTTCTACTTTCTACATAGTAACCTTGTGATGGTTTAAATCTAGTTGCTATGACATAGTTTATTTGTGATGGTACACAGTTAAATTGCTCCGCTAATTCATTTCTTTGTATTTCTATACTATCCTCTTCATCAAATAATTCTTTGATAAATTCTTCTATAATATCTGACATTCTCACTCTTCTCATCTCCTATCTTTATTAATAATTATAGCTCCCTACTTTTTTATATGTTCTTTTATTACTATTAGTTTTTGTCTTTGACTTTCTTTGACCTACAATATAATTATACTCGTTTTTTTTATTTTTTCAATACTATTTTTTGACTTTCTTTGACCTTCTTCTACTTTTTGATTTTATTTTTATCACTTTTTCTCATTCTTTCTCTTTTTTTTACTATTTATTAATCTTTTTTATGTTTTTTCTCCTTTGTTATATCTTGCAATTCTTCTACCTTTTCTTTTTGCTCTGGTAAAGATACCCATGCAAAATAAGAAGATATAAATTCTCCATATTTTGTGGCATCTTCCCCTACTTCTGCCACTCCATATTCTACTTGTTTTTCTTTTTCCTCTTTTTTACTTTTTTCTTTCATAAAAAATGCACACTCTCTTTCTTTTTATTGTTATGTGCATTTTTTTTAATTTTATTCATTGATTGTCTTCTTAATCTCTTCTAATTCTTTTTGCGTAATTTCCGTTATTAACTTAATGCTATTTTCATCCATTTTATTTTTTATCATTTTTATTACAATAGCTTTTTTTCCTTTTTTTATTCCTTCTTTTATTCCTTCTTTTATTCCTTCTCTTTTTCCCATTTTTATTAATCTTTCATTCTCTTTTCTAATTACTTCTAAAACCATATCTTTATCCTCCTTTTCCAATTTTTTTAATAAATTTTCTCTATCTTGTGGTTTCAACTTTTCTTCTAAAATAAAAGCAATAATTCTTTTTAAAATAATACGGTTTTCTTCTCTATGCTCTTTTTCTATTGTATTGCTTAACATATTGAATATCTCTTTTTCTGTCTTTAACTTTTCCAACAATAACATTTTATATAAAAATAGTTTATCTTTCTCTAATTCCTCATTTGTGTAATTATTAGCATCTACTATATAATATTCTCCTAATTTAATACTATCTGCACCTTTTAAGATTTCTTGACATTCTTTGATATAATTTTCTACATCCCATTTTCCACTTCCTGTATAAATAACAATTGGTATTACTGTTGGTAATTTATGATCTTTTTTCGTCATTTTTCTACCTTTTACAGCCTCTTTTATAATTTCTACTTCGTATTCCAAAATTCTCTTTGGCATATTGTAATCAATTTTTCTTTGATGCTCTATTAAAAAGAAGATCTCTTTATTTTTCATCTTATAAACAATATCTGATTCACTTTTTTGAAATCTATAATTAATATATTCTGTATTGTATTTTTCAATTTCGTCTATCCTTAATTTAGGTTGCAGTGGTAACAGTCTATTTAGTAATTCAACCACTTGATTTTTTTCATCCAAAACAATTTTAAATATTTTATCATGTGGCTGATGTACTTTATATAATACTTCAGGTTCTCTTAATTCAAATATTCCTTCTGCTTCTTGTTTTCTTATCCTTTGATATTTTAAATAATCTTGATAATTAAATTCTTTCATATATTTCTCTCTTTCATTATAATTTCTTTTTTATTTATATGTCAATATTGATTTTTAAGTAAATTCATCTATATTCTTTTATTTTTAGATTTTCCTTCTTATTTTCTTTCTTTTTCTTTAGGTTGGAATTTTAAGATTAAATTTGTTGATAATCAAATTATGAAACTAAATTTTTATCGAATAAATTATGTTACAATAATAGGATAATATATTACAAAAGTCAATAGTTTTTGGAAATATTTTACATATCTATATAGAATTTCCCAAATTTAACATAAAACTATTTCTTTTTTCATAAATATATGGTATAATAGTACCAGTTACTAGCAAAGGAGGAATATTTCATGTGGCAAATATGGTTAATTATCGCTGGAATATGTCTAATTATTGAAATTATGACAGTAGGATTTCTAATTTTTTGGTTTTCGGTAGGTGCTTTACTTACCATGATTGTTAGTTTTTTTACTGATAATTTAATCATTCAAACTTCCGTATTTGTTTTATCTTCCACTATTTTAATTTTTGCAACTAAACCTTTTGTCCAAAAATTTGTCAACAAAAAAGAAGGCATTAAAACAAATGTATACTCAACAGTTGGTAAAACTGGTATTGTAACAAAAGACATTAATTCCATTGAATCTTGTGGGCAAATAAAAGTAGAAGGTGAAGTTTGGTCTGCTATGGGATTTAATGACATGAATATTCCACAAGGTACTGAAGTAGAAATAAAAGAAATAAAAGGTGTGAAAGCAATTGTAACACCAATTGAAAAATAAATTAACTGTTAGAGCTTTGCTCATTACAGATAATTGCTATAAAATTACATCGTAATTTTGTAGTTACATATTATAATATAAGGAGGAAAAAATCATGGCATTTTTATTAGTTTTACTTGTTATTATTTTAATTATAGCAGCTATGTCTATTAAAATTGTTAAACAATCTGAGGTATACATCATTGAAAGATTAGGAAAATTCTATAAGGTGGCTGATGCTGGTCTTACTATCATCATTCCATTTTTTGATCATGTAAGAAGTGTTGTTAGTTTAAAACAACAAACTATGGATGTTCCACCTCAAGGTGTTATTACGAAAGATAATGTTACCATTACAATTGATACGGTTGTTTTCTATCAAATAACCGATCCTGCTAAGGCAGTATATGAAATTCAAAGTTTAAAGAAAGGTATTGAATATTTAGCCATTACCACCATTCGTGATATTATTGGTAAAATGGATTTAGACGAAACCTTTAGTTCAAGAGATGGCATTAATAACCAATTAAGAGTGGTTTTGGATGAAGCAACTGATAAATGGGGATGTAAAATTGATCGTGTTGAAATTAAAGATATTACACCTCCTGCTGATATCAGAGATGCAATGGAAAAAGAAATGAATGCCGAAAGAAATAAAAGAGCTTTAATTTTAGAGTCTGAAGCACAAAGACAATCTGCTATTACCATTGCTGAAGGTAAAAAGCAAGCAGCTATTTTAGAGGCTGAAGCTGATAAAGAAGCTAGAATCAGAAGGGCTACTGGTGAAGCACAAGCTATTAAAGAAGTCGCTGATGCTAAGGCAAAAGAAATTCAAATGATTTATGATGCTATGAAAAAAGCAGATCCAAATGATAAATTAGTTCAATTAAAATCTTTAGAAGCTTTAGAAGAAGTTGCCAAAGGTGATGCCAATAAGATATTTATTCCTTTTGAAGCAACCAGTGCTTTAAGTTCATTAGGTGCTATAAAGGAAATAGTAACCGATAAAAAATCTACTAAAAAAGCAGATAAAGAATAAAAATACATAGGGATTTGGAGATTATTCCAAATCCTTTTTTGCATTTACAAATACTCTTGGAACCCTGTTGGATATGGTACTAATGATTTCATAATTAATGGTATCACATCTATTAGCCACTTCCTCTAACGTTATTTTTTCATTGTCCCAAATCCATACATCGTCTCCTACTTGTACCTCTTTTAATTCTGTTACATCTACCATGAAACTATCCATACATACTTTACCTACAATTGGAACTTTTTGATTGCCAATTACTACATACCCATTGTTAGAGTGACATCTTCTAAACCCATCGGCATAGCCAATGGGAACGGTAGCTATTTTACTTTCTCTTTGTGTTGTATAAGTTTTACCATAACTAATACTTATTCCTTCTTGTACTGCTTTTAAAAAAGTTATTTTTGATTTTAATTTTGCTACTGGTTTCAATTTTATTTTTTCTTGTACTCCTGTTGCTGATTCATAACCATACATAATCATACCAGGTCTTACTAAGTTATAATGTGCTTCTGGAAAATTTATCATTCCATTCGAAGCATTGGCATGAATATATTTAATACCTTCTACTTGTGCTGTTATCCTTTCTACCGCTTTGTTAAAAGTTCTTAATTGTTCTTTTGTATATAATGGATCTATATCAGGTGATGATAAATGTGTATAAATACCTTCTATTTTTATACAGTTGCTCTGATTTATCTGTTTCATAAAACTTGGTATTTGTTCTAAAGTAATCCCTGTTCTTCCCATTCCTGTTTCTATTTCTATATGAACTCTTATTTCTTTCGACTGTTTTTGTATTTCTTGTAAAAATTCTTTAGAAGATATTCCTATTATTAAATTATTTTCTGATATCTTACCAATTTCACTTGCTGCTGGTTGATTTAATATAAAAATCTCTTTTTCATAACCAAGATTTCTCATTTCGACCCCTTCATCTACTGTTGCTAAACCTATTATTTGAAATTCATTCACAATGTCTAATCTTGTATTTATGTAGGTTCCATAAGCATTTGCTTTCATGATTGGCATAATAATGGTATTGGGATTTAACTTGTTTTTAATTTGCTCTATATTGTGTTTAAAATTATTTACATTGATTTCCATTATGGTTGGTCTTGTAATTTCTCCCTGACTCATTTAATTTCTCCTTACTGCTTTTCTTTACTCTATAATTCGTATTCTTTTATCTCTGCATTATCTAGTCCTAATTTTAAGAATTTTCCATCTTTAGGTATTCCATAAAAATAGGCATCAAATGCTCTAGAAATCCCCTTATGAGCTACCACTAATACTTTGTCATAATTCTTACTTTTTAGCTCATTTAGAAAATCATTTACTCTTTCAAATAAGTTTTGAACGGTTTCTTCTGTTCCATAGATAGTATTGGTAGGATAAGTCCAATAAATTTCACGATTTGTGCATTCTATTGACTTTCCTTCCAAATTTCCATGTTTTCTTTCTTCTAATCTGTTATCAGTTATTATTTCCTTATTTTTTGAATTTATAATATTGGCTGTATGTCTAGCTCTTAATAAAGGTGAACAATAGATTACATCAAAGTCCATATCTCTTATTTTTTCTTTTAATTCTTCTGCTTGTTGTATTCCCTTTTCATTGATATCTTCATTTCTATAATTATATTTTCTTTCTATATTCGTGTCTGTCTGACCATGTCTTACTAAATACACTTTCATTTTAATTCCCCCTTTTATCCATTTTCAATTATTTCTATTAATATTCCATCTGGATCATGAATGAAAAAGTATGGTTTTCCTAGTCTTCCTACTTTTATCTCCATGTTTTCATAGATATTATTCTCTATCACAAAGCTTTTTGCTTTTTCTATCTCATCTACTCCTAAAGCAAAATGTTTGGTTCCTATTACTGGTAAATCAGTTGCTGTACTCTTTGCTGTTTCTGGTAACTTCTTATTTTCTTGATAGCAAAATATTTCTAATACCATATCTCCTAATTTCAACATATTTATTTCTATACTTTCATCTTGTGCTTTCCATGACTTATATTCTTTAAATCCAAATTTCTTGTAAAAGTTTACACTTTTCTTCATATTGGTTACACTGATGGTAACATGATTAATTTGAAACATCGTTTTCCTCCTATATTTTGATTAATATAATACTAATTATAATTAAAATAGCTGCTATAATTTTTTTTAGTAAATTTTCTTTTTCCTTTAAGAATAGATATCCTACTATTACGTTTAGTATGACTGTTAAAGCACATAATGGTGCAACAATTGTTACATTTTGTAATTGGTAGGCTCTTAGTTGGCTTATTATCATAATTCCCCAACAAAATGCTGTAATTGCTATTGCTTTCTTATTTCCATCTATCAATTCATTTCTTATTTCAGATGGCTTAATTCTTTCAAAAATCATAAGTATTAAAGCTGGTAGGATCAATGTACTTGCTACATAAATGGGTAAATTAAAATTATCTGAAATATTCACATCTAAAAATAAAGCTACTGTATAGGATATATTTGATATTATACCTAAAAGAATATATTTATTAAATCTAAACTTTCCTTTTTCATAAAAAATAAAAATATTGCTAAATATGATCAGCATAGCACCTATAAACTTTATTAAAACAAATTCCTCTTTAAAAAAGAGTAATCCTGCAAATATCATAAAAGTGGTAGATAATTGTTTTAGTATACTAAATGTAGATGCTTCTATTCCACTTCTTACAGTTGTATTCATTCTATCTGAAATTGTATAAAATATAATGGCTATTCCAAGCATAATGTATACACTAATATTGGTTGAAAACTTGAATTCAAAAAACGGACATAAAAGTAATGCTGTTAATCCTGCTGTTAATTGTAGTAATACTGTTAATGCTCCTGTTTTCTTCATAGTTTTAGTAGCTACTTTATAAAATTGTGTAAAGGCGGTAGCTAACACTAAATACAAAATTACATATAATAACCAATTATTTAATATTATCATTATTATTTTCCTCTCTTTATACTTAAATCATTTTTTGCTATCATATCATAACTTTGTCGATATTACAATAAATAGACATAAAAGAATAGTAAACAAATGCACACAAAAAAGAGCTTCTTGAACGATAAACAAAAAGTATATTGTTCTTTTCAAGCTCTTTTAAATTTTACTATTTTCATTATAATTTTTACATTTTTAAAATTATGATTATTTCATAGCCTCTTCTACGGCAACTGCTACCGCTACGGAAGCACCTACCATTGGGTTATTCCCCATTCCAATTAATCCCATCATTTCTACGTGTGCTGGTACAGAAGATGAACCTGCAAATTGGGCATCTGAATGCATTCTTCCCATTGTATCTGTCATTCCATAAGAAGCTGGTCCAGCAGCCATGTTGTCTGGATGAAGTGTTCTTCCTGTTCCTCCACCAGAAGCAACTGAGAAGTATTTTCTATTTTCTGCTAATCTTTCTTTTTTATAGGTACCTGCTACTGGATGTTGGAATCTTGTTGGGTTAGTTGAATTTCCTGTGATAGATACGTCAACATCTTCCATCCACATGATAGCTACACCCTCTCTAACATCGTTTGCACCATAACATCTAACTTTACTTCTTTCTCCATCTGAGTAGGCAATTTCCTCTACCACTTTTACTTTTCCTGTAAAGAAATCAAAATCTGTTTTTACATAGGTAAATCCATTAATTCTTGATATCACTTGTGCTGCATCTTTTCCAAGTCCATTTAAGATAACTCTTAATGGTTCTTTCCTAACTTTGTTTGCTGATTTTGCAATTCCAATTGCTCCTTCTGCAGCAGCAAAAGATTCATGTCCTGCTAAGAAAGCAAAACATTTGGTATCTTCTGATAATAACATAGATGCTAAGTTTCCATGTCCTAATCCAACTTTTCTATCATCAGCAACAGATCCTGGAATACAGAATGCTTGTAATCCTTCCCCAATTGCTTTTGCTGCATCAGCAGCTTTAGTACATCCTTTTTTAATGGCAATGGCTGCACCTAAAGTATAGGCCCATGCTGCATTTTCAAAACATATTGGTTGTACTCCTTTTACTATTTCATATGGATTAAATCCCTTTTCTTTACATATTTCTAAAGCATTTTCAAAATCTTTGATTCCGTATTTCTCCATTACTGGTTTGATTTGATCAATTCTTCTTTCATAACTTTCAAATGTTACTGCCATTTTTATTCCTCCTTATTTATTATCAAATTTTTTTATAAAGTTCTCTGTAAAATTTTAATTATTTTTCTCTTGGATCTATCTTTTTCACTGCCTCATCAAATCTTCCATAAGTACCAGAAGCCTTTTCAATGGCTGCTGTTGCTTCCATTCCAGCTTTTATATTATCCATCATTTTTCCTAAATGAACATATTTATAACCAATAATTTGGTCATTTTTATCTAACCCAATTTCAACTATGTATCCTTCTGCTAAATTTAAGTATCTAGGTCCCTTTAATGAACTTGAATAAATGGTTCCCACTTGGCTTGTATGTCCTTTTCCTAAATCTTCAAGTCCTGCTCCTACTGGAAGTCCTCCCTCTGAGAAGGCAGTTTGTGTTCTACCATACACGATTTGTAGGAATAATTCTCTCATGGCCGTATTAATAGCATCACATACTAAGTCTGTATTTAATGCTTCTAACAATGTTTTTCCTGTTAAAATTTCTCCTGCCATAGCAGCTGAATGCGTCATTCCTGAACATCCAATTGTTTCAATTAATGCTTCTTGGATAATTCCTTCTTTTACATTTAAAGTTAATTTACAAGCTCCTTGTTGAGGTGCACACCATCCAATACCATGTGTTAATCCTGAAATATCTTTTATTTCTTTTGCTTTTACCCATTTTCCTTCTTCTGGAATTGGTGCTGGTCCATGATTCACTCCTTTTGCTACTGGACACATTCCTTCTAATTCTTTTGAATACATCATTTTAATTGCTCCTTTCATTTCTCCATTTTATATTATGGCTTTATACACATTTTATTTCTATTTATTTCATATATGACAAAAATAGAAATATAAAACATATATAAAAGTTAATAACACTATTGTTTTTTCATTTTTTCAATTTCTTCTTTTGATAATAAAAGTTGATTCTTACGTTTTTTCTCCGTAGTTTCTACTACCTGCTCTACATCTTGTGTACTTACATTTTCATTACTATAAGCGATCCTATTCTCTATATCTCGAATATAAATGCCAGCATCATAATGTTCTTTTCTAGCTAATGTTCTAGCTCCTAGTAAATATCTTTTTATAATTTCTTTATCTTCTTTACTTACTTGTTCTTCTCCAATACCTAATACTTTATATCGCCATATAACGTGTCTTTCATAACTTGAAAAATCGCTATTATTTAAATCCGTATAATCATATTCAACTCTAAATTTTAGACTTTGTATTGACATCGTTATATTGGTCCAAATATCTCTTCTTTCTGATTTGCAAAATTCTTGTCTTAATTCTTTGATTTTACCATATAATATTTGTACCAATTTTAAATATTGAGCTTCGTCTAAATTAAATTTAGCTGGTATTTCATAGACATTAACTGCCTTCTTTTTTAAAATACCTTTTGGGATATAATAGAAAAACAGTTCCCCCATTTTTCCTTCTCTGTCTGGTTCATCTAAAATAGAACTATACAAATATAATTTATCCCATTTTTCTGGTATCATATAAAATAATTTTCTTTGTATATCTTCATATATTTCTTTTATTTTCTTCGTATGGTTTAACATATCCCTTTTATTCCTTATCTAATAAACTCTCTCCTGTCATTTCTTCTGGCTTTTCAAGATTCATTAAATCAAGCATAGTTGGTGCTAAATCTGCTAATTTTCCTCCTGTTTTTAATTTCAAATTTTCATCTGCTGTTACTAAAATTAGTGGTACTGGATTGGTAGTATGTGCTGTATGTGGTTCACCTGTACTGTAATCTATCATTTGTTCTGCATTCCCATGATCGGCTGTAATGAGTAAATTTCCTTGTTTCTTTTCTACTAACTCAACTACTTTTCCTACACATTCATCTACTGCTTCGACCGCTTTTCTAGCCGCTTCTAAACTTCCTGTATGTCCTACCATATCAGTATTGGCATAGTTTAATATGATACAATCATATTTATCCTTTTCAATGGCTTCCAATACTTTGTCAGTTACTTCATAAGCACTCATTTCTGGCTTTTGGTCATAGGTTTCTACTTTTGGAGATGGTACTAAAATTCTGTCTTCCCCTTCATATTGTTTTTCTTCTCCTCCATTAAAGAAAAAGGTTACATGAGCATATTTTTCTGTTTCAGCTATACGTAATTGTGTATAACCTTTTTTACTCGTATATTCTCCAAAAGTATTTTGTAATGGTTCTTTTTTGAAGGCTATATGCACATTTGGCATAGATTCATCATAATTCGTAAAACATACATAATATAAGTCTAAATCTTTTTTATTTTCAAATCCATCAAAATTTGGATCCACTAATGCTCTTGTAATTTCTCTTGCTCTATCTGGTCTAAAGTTAAAGAAGATAACAGAATCATTTTTTCCAATGGTTGCAATTGGTTCTTCTCCATTACAAATTAAAGTTGGCTCTACAAATTCATCAAATACTTCTTTTTGGTAGGAATCTTCAATTGCTTTTATGCTACTACCTGCTTTGTTTCCTTCTCCTTTTACTAAAGCATCATAACATTTTTGCACTCTTTCCCATCTTTTATCTCGATCCATTGCATAGAATCTTCCAGATATACTAGCAATTTTTCCAATTTGCTTTTCTTCCATTTTTTCTTGTAATTTTAAAATATATCCTTCTGCTGATGCAGGTGGTGTATCTCTTCCATCTAAGAAACAATGTACATATACATTTTCAAAATCTCTTCTTTTGGCCATTTCTAACAATCCATATAAATGACGATTGTGACTATGTACTCCTCCATCTGACACCAATCCTAAAATATGCAATTTAGAATTGTATTTTTTACAATTTTCTATGGCTGCTATAAATTCTGGATTGGTAAAAAAGTCTCCATCTTCAATTGATTTCGTGATTCTCGTTAATTCTTGATAGACGATTCTTCCCGCTCCAATGTTAGTATGGCCTACTTCTGAATTTCCCATTTGTCCTTCTGGTAATCCTACTGCTAGACCACTGGTGTGGATTTCTGTATTTTGATACTTTTTCATTAGTTTATCGATATTAGGTGTTTTAGCTAGTTTAATGGCATTTCCATCGTTATTTGGATTATCCCCAAAACCATCTAATATCATTAGCATTGTTAATTTGTTTTTCATAATTCTATCACCTTTTCTTAAAAGTTGCCATTGGTTCCAGTTTTTGGCAACTTCTTATTTTTCAAAATTTACAATCTTACTAAATTCTTCTGCCTTAAGACTTGCTCCTCCTACTAGGCCACCATCTATATCAGACATTTCAAATAATTCTTTGGCATTTGTGCTTTTTACACTTCCACCATATTGTATTATAACCCTATCTGCTACCGTTTGTCCATAGATTTGAGCAATTTTATTTCTGATTGCTTGAATACTATTATTGGCATCTTCTTTGGTTGCTGTTTTTCCTGTTCCAATTGCCCATATCGGTTCATAGGCTATGATTGTATTTTGTATTTGTTCCTCTGTTAGACCTTCCAATGCTAATTCTGTTTGTTTGGTAATAATTTCTTCTGTCTTTCCCTCTTCTCTTTGTTCTAATGTTTCTCCTACACATACAATCGGTTTTAATTCATTTTGAAATGCTGCTTTGATTTTTTTGTTCACTGTCTCATCTGTTTCGTTAAAATATTGTCTTCTTTCTGAATGTCCTATGATCACATATTCTACATTGATAGCTTTTAACATTTTTCCAGATACTTCTCCTGTGTATGCTCCACTTTCTTCAAAATGCATATTTTGTGCTCCAATTTTTATGTTGGTATTTTGTGCCGTTAATAACGCATAAAATAAATCTGTGTATGGCACACATAAAACAACTTCGTTTTGCGTGTCTTTTACTAATGGTGTTAATTCCTCAATAAAACTTATAGCTTCGTTTGGTAACATGTTCATTTTCCAGTTTCCTGCGATTACTTTTTTTCTCATAATACTTACCTTCTTTCTAAAATTTTTTCTTCTAAATACTCAATAACCTCTTCAATATACTCCCATTTTCCAAATAAATAATTGCTATCTTGTTTTTCTACCACTTCTTTTAATTCTTCAATGGTAATATATTTTAATTCACTTACTTCTTTTTCCTGTCTTATAAAATCTGAAATTTTCTTATCTGTTTTTAAAAAATATCCATAACGAAAGGCATTATTGTCACCTCTATAGGATTGATGTTTCGCTATTAATATTAATTTTAAGTCCTCTTTTTTACATTTCATGCCTATTTCTTCTTTTATTTCTCTTACCATAGCATCTTCAACATTTTCTCCACTTTCTACATGCCCTGCTGTTATTGAATATTTATTGGGTGCTTGTTTTTTTATTTCTGCTCTTTTTTGTATTAAAATTTTCCCTTCTTGGTTTACTATCCAAACCTCTACCTCTTTATGCCATAAACCTTTTGCATGTATAATATCCTTATCTTCCGTTTTTCCTGTTACCTTTCCGTCTTCATCTAAAACATCCAATAGTTCCATGTTTTCCCTCATTTCCTTTTACTATCTCTTGGTAAAAATTTCTTACTTCTTGGAATATTTTTTCAAGGTTTTCATCATATACAATACCTGTTTTTCCTTGTCTTATCATTTCAAATAATTCTTCCATTGGAACCCATCTTACACTTTTTACTTCTTCCTTTTGTATGGTAAGTGTTTCTAATTTAGTTAACATCATATAAAATTGAATAAAATAGGCTCTTTCATTACAAACTAGATATAATTCTTCTAATTTCTTTAAGTTTCCAATGGCTTCGTTTCTTGCTTTCTCTTGTTCTTCTTTACTTCCATTGTGTAGTTCTTCCACATACTCTCGAATCATTGCTTGCGTTGCTGTTTCGTTATTATCCACATGTCCAGAAACAATATCTGGACTACCTGGATCAATCTTTTTGTTCCTTGTTCTTTCTTCTACTAAGATTTCTCCTTTTTCATTTAAGACAAAACACGAAACTGTGGCTAAACAGCAATTGGATTTTAATTCTAATTCTGGTGGAATGCTTCCTATATAAGTTTTCTTACCGCCTTTTCCTTTTCTATATGTTTTATAAAAACTTCTTTCTTCTTTTTTTGGTTCTTTTAATTTTTCTTTAAATTGATTCACATTTTTACATCCTATCTTTGTATTATAGACAACTTAATTTAGTATATTTGCATTTTTGCTAATACTGTCAACCTTTTGCTGTTACCGTATTAGCCAAAATGTACAAAATACTGATTTTATTTGTTTAAAAGACATTCAATTCCTGGCAAAGCTTTCCCCTCTAAAAACTCTAGAGAAGCTCCTCCACCTGTTGAAATATGGGTCATTTTATCTTCTAATCCTGCTTTTTTAACAGCTGCTGCTGAATCTCCTCCACCAATAATTGTTGTACAATCGATTCCAGCTAATGCTTTTGCTATTTCATTCGTTCCTATTGCAAATTGATTAAATTCAAATAATCCTAATGGTCCATTCCACACCACTGTTTTTGCCTTTTTTAGTTCTTCTACAAATAATTTTATCGACTCTTCTCCTATGTCAAAACCTTCCCAATCTGCTGGAATTTCATCATATTTTACTGTTTTGCTCTCTGTATCCTCCTTAAATTCTTTTCCTATTTTGGTATCAACAGGAAGCATGAATTTAACCCCTTTTTCTTCTGCTTTTTTCATTAAATTGGTGGCTAACTCTAATTTATCTAATTCACAAATTGAATTTCCTACTTCATATCCTTGTGCTTTAAAGAATGTATATGCCATTCCTCCACCTATTATTAATGTATCAACTTTTTCCAACAAACTGTCGATTACTCCTATTTTGTCAGATACTTTTGCGCCTCCCAAAATAGCTACAAATGGTCTTTCTGGATGAGAAATAGCATTTCCTAAAAATTTTAATTCTTTTTCAATTAAAAATCCAGATACAGCTGGTAAAAATTCTGCTACTCCTGCTGTTGAAGCATGTGCTCTATGGGCTGCTCCAAAAGCATCATTTACATAAATTTCTGCCATACTGGCTAATTCTTTTGCAAATTCTGGATTATTGTCTGTTTCTTCTTTGTGAAATCTAACATTTTCTAATAACATAATTTGTCCATTTTGTAATTCTTCTGCCTTTGCTTTGGCATCTTCTCCTATGATATCTTTTGCCATGATGATCTCTTTCCCTAATAACTTTGCTAATTCTTCTGCTACTGGTTTTAATGAATATTCTGATTTGAATTCTCCTTTTGGTCTTCCTAAATGAGAACACAAAATAATAGAACAATCATTTTCTAATAAATATTGAATGGTTGGTAATGCTGCTACTATTCTTGTGTTATCTGTTATGTTTTGGTTTTCGTCCATTGGTACGTTAAAGTCGCAACGAACTAATACTTTCTTTCTTTTTAAATCGATGTCTTTTACTGTTTTTTTATTCATTTTTACAATCATTCCTTTCTTGAGGCTCAAGCCTGATTGAAAATATTTAGACTTTCCTCTTAAAATGTTTTTCTTTCTATTAGTATTACCTTTTTTTCCCAAGTCAATACTATTTTATACCAAAAAAGAATACTTTTCAAGTATTCTTTTTACATATTTTATAGTTATTTTCTATCCAAATAGTCCACGTTTTTTAACTGGTGGTTGCTCATTCATGGTTTTCGCCAATTGTGTCAATAAATCTCTTTGTTCTTTGGATAATCTTTTTGGTGTTTGTACAGTTACGGTAAATACAAAATCCCCTACGCTACTTGAATTAACAGACTTGAACCCTTTGTTTCGGATTGTAAATTTGGTCCCTGTCTGTGTACCCTCTGGTATTTTATATTTTTCTTTTGATCCATCTACCATTGGAATTTCTAATTCAGCACCTAAGGTTGCTTGTGTAATGGTAATTGGTACTTCGCATAAAACTTGATTTCCTTTTCTGGTATAAATACTGTGTCTTTTTATTCTAACTGTAATATATAAATCACCTTTTGGTCCACCTTTTTCACCTGGTTCTCCTTCTCCTCTTAAGACAACAGTTTGGTTGTCATCAATTCCAGCTGGAATTTTTACTTTTATCTTTGGTTGCTTTCTTATGGTTCCTTTTCCATGACAGGTTTCACATGGTTCTTTGATGATTTCTCCTGTTCCATGACAAGTGGTACAAGTTCTTCTTGTTTGCATTTGTCCTAAAATCGTATTTTGTACTTGTGTAACCTGACCTGTACCATTACATGTTGTACATTTCATTTTGGAGGTTCCTGGCTTTGATCCGCTTCCATGACAAACTTCGCAAGTATCATTTCTGGTAATAATGACTTCTTTTTCTACTCCTAAAAAGGCTTGTTCAAATGTTATATCCATTGCTAAGTTTAAATCAGCACCTTTTTTAGGTCCTGTTTGTCTTCTTCCTGAAGATGCTCTGCCTCCAAATCCGCCTCCAAAGAAGGAGGAAAAGATGTCTCCTAAATCTCCAAAGTCTCCAAAATCAGAACTACTATAAGAATAATAGCCGCCTTGCCCTCCAAAAGGTCCTCCAGCTCCACCAAATCCTTGTGGATCGACTGTTCCAAATTGGTCATACATTCTTCTTTTTTGTGGGTCAGATAAATTTTCGTAGGCTTCATTTACTTCTTTAAATTTGGCTTCTGCTCCTGCTTTGTCATCTAGATTGGCGTCTGGGTGATATTTTTTGGCTAATTTACGATAAGCTTTTTTTAGCTCATCGTCTGTTGCGTTTTTATTGACACCTAATATTTCATAATAATCTCTTTTGCTTGCCATTTTTCTTCCTCTTTCATTCGATTTTACTTATTGTCTTCATCTTCTACCTTATAATCTGCATCATATACAGTACCATCATTATTCGCTTCTTCTCCTGTTGTTTGCCCTGCTTCTGCTCCTGTGTCTGCTCCTGCTGCACCATTTGGATTAGCTGCTTTATATAACTTTTCTGACATTTCATAAAACACTTTTGTTAGTTTTTCGGTTGCTTCCTTAATTTTTTCTGTGTCGTTTGTTTCTAATGCTTTTTTCGTATTGTCAATTTCTGTTTCAACTTTTGCTTTTTCTTCTCCGCTAATTTTATCTCCTAAGTCTGTTAATGTTTTCTCACTGTTATAAATTAAGCTTTCTGCATTATTTTTTACTTCAATTTCTTCTTTTTTCTTTTTATCTTCTTCTGCATGAGCTTCTGCGTCTTTTACTGCTTTGTCAATATCTTCATCCGTTAAGTTGGTAGAAGCTGTAATAGCTACATCTTGGCTATTTCCAGTTGCCATGTCTTTTGCTGATACATGAACAATTCCGTTAGCGTCAATATCAAAGGTTACTTCAATTTGTGGCACTCCTCTTGGTGCTGCTGGAATTCCTGTTAATTGGAATCTTCCTAATGTTTTGTTATAAGCAGCCATCTCTCTTTCCCCTTGTAATACGTGTACTTCAACTGATGTTTGCCCATCTGCTGCGGTTGAGAAGATTTGTGATTTTTTGGTTGGTATGGTTGTATTTCTTTCAATTAATTTGGTAAATACACCACCATACGTTTCAATTCCAAGTGAAAGTGGTGTTACATCTAATAATACTAAATCTTTTACATCTCCTGATAATACCCCACCTTGAATAGCTGCACCAATCGCAACACATTCATCTGGATTGATCCCTTTGTCAGCATCTTTTCCCGTAATTCTTTTTACCGCTTCTTGAACAGCTGGCACTCTTGTAGAACCACCTACTAATAATACTTTATGAATATCATTTGGTGTTAATCCTGCATCTTTTAAAGCTTGGTTAACTGGTCCTGCTGTTGCCTCTACTAAATCATGGATTAATTCTTCAAATTTAGCTCTTGTTAAGTTAATATCTAAATGTTTTGGCCCTGTGCTATCAGCTGTAATAAATGGTAAATTGATTTGTGTTTGTTGTACACCAGATAATTCAATTTTTGCTTTTTCTGCAGCTTCTTTTAGTCTTTGCATTGCCATTTTATCTGCTTTTAAATCAATTCCATTTGATTTTTTGAATTCATCTACTAAGTAATTAATAATAGCTTCGTCAAAGTCATCTCCACCTAATTTGGTATTACCATTAGTAGCTAAAACTTCAAATACGCCATCTCCAATGTCTAGGATAGAAACGTCAAATGTTCCTCCTCCTAAGTCATAAATCATAATTTTTTGGTCTTGTTCTTTATCCATTCCATAAGCAAGAGATGCTGCTGTTGGTTCATTGATAATTCTTAGTACTTCAAGTCCTGCTATTTTTCCAGCGTCTTTGGTTGCTTGTCTTTGGCTATCACTAAAATAGGCTGGTACCGTAATAACAGCTTGCGTAACTTTTTGTCCTAAATAGTTTTCTGCATCTGCTTTTAATTTTTGTAATATCATGGCTGAAATTTCTTGTGGTGAAAATTTATCACCTTCTATACTAACTTTTTCATTCGTTCCCATTTTTCTTTTGATCGATATAACCGTATTGTCTGGATTGGTAACAGCTTGACGTTTCGCAATTTGTCCTACCAATCTTTCTCCGTTATTTGAAAATGCTACAACAGATGGTGTTGTTCTATTTCCTTCTGCGTTTGGTATAACGACTGGTTCGCCACCTTCCATTACGGCTACACATGAATTTGTTGTTCCTAAATCAATTCCTATGATTTTTCCCATTTTAAAATTCCTCCCTTTGATGTTTTTTAGGCGGTTCAAAAAACATCGTTTTGTTTTTTCTTTTTTATATTTAGATAATTTTACCGCCTTTTCAAAATTATCTTTTAAAATTAATAACTATAAAGTTTATAAGCAATAACGAAAATGTACAGATTGTTGCTTTTCATTCGTTTTAGTTCGCAACTACTACCATCGAATGACGTACCACTCTACTTCCAATCTTGTAACCTTTCCTATATTCCTCAGCAATTTCCTTCTCTCCTAAATTGGCATCCTGAATACTGCTAACTGCCTCATGAAGTTCTGGATCAAAAGTCTCTCCAACTGTCTTTATTTCTTCGACCCCTTTAGAAGATAAAACATCCTTCAATTGTTTTAATACTAATTCAATTCCTTTTTTATATTCTTCATCTTGTGTATCAATTTTTACCGCATTTTCTAAATTGTCAACTACTGGCAAAATTACTTCTACCACATCAGAAAGAATCGAATTATATAATCCTTCTCTTTCTTTATTACTTCTTTTTTTGAAGTTTTCAAACTCCGCTAAAATTCTTTTATATCGATCTTCTAATTCTTCATAATCTTGTTTTGGTACCATATCTTTACCGATATTATTTTTGTTGTCCTTTTCTAATTCTTCTTGCTTTTCTTCTAAATTTTCTTTTTCCTTTTCTGCCATTTATATCGCTTCCTTTCTATTTAATTTACTATAGTTCGAAAAAAGTGATTTTTTTCAAACTAATCCATTTCTTTTAATTTTTTATTCATATATTTCATAACCGAAATAACCTTTGAATAATCCATTCTTTTTGGACCAATAATTCCAATGGTTCCCAAATCTTTTCCATTTACCTTATGTTTGAAGGTAACAACACTAAAATCTTTTAGTTCTTGTTGCTCATTTTCTTCTCCAATATAGACATTAATATCTTCCGCAAATCCCGAGTTTAGCATATCTGTTACTAATTCTTTTGTGTCTAATATATTGATGAAATTTTTGGCTACCTCTAAGCTATTAAATTCTGGTAAGTCAAATGATTTATTGGCACCTTCTAAATAGATTTTATTGTCTTCTTGTAATACTTTTTTAATTTGTTCAATGATTGGTTTAATAACATTAATACTATATGTCATTTCATCATATAAATACTCTTCTAGCGGTCTATCAATTGTCTCAATTGGTTGATTTTTCAATTTATTGTTAAACATATAATTCATGGTTTCAACTTGTTTTTCATTGATGTCTTCGTCAAATTTTATGATGGTTTCTTTGATTAATCCAGAATCTGTTAAAATAACTGCCATCATCATTCTTGTTCCTAATAAAACGAATTTGATTTCTTCAATTAATTGTGTTGTTGTCTTGGGTCCAATGGAAACGGTTGTATAATGTGTTACCTCTGATATGGTATTGGCTGCTATTTTTGTTAGGTCTTCGATTTCATTTACTTTGGTTTCTAATTTTGAACTAATATATTTGATTTCTTCTATACTAATATCTTCATCATTGATAAGTTCATCTACATAGTAGCGATAGCCTTTGGCAGATGGAATTCTTCCACTTGAGGTATGGGTTTTATCTAAAAATCCCCCTTTTTCTAATTCTGACATTTCATTTCTTATGGTTGCACTACTACATTCTAATCCATGATTTTGGGTTAGTGCATTTGAACTTACTGGCTCTGCTGTGTTGATATATTCTTCTACAATGGCTTGTAAGACTTTCTTTTTTCTTTCATCTAACAACATTTTCACCTCTTTTAGCACTCTTTTAATTCGATTGCTAACTTTCTATATATTATACCCGTTTTTAGCACTTGTCAATACCTTCTGCTAATTTTTTTGTGAATTCTTTGTGAATTATTAAAATTTACTATTATTAATAAATTTTTAGTATAGTATAAAAAAGCCAAACTTTCCTAGCATATAAAAAAAGCTATGTTTTTCATAGCTTTCCTTACACAACACCTTTTAAATTAGCTTTGCATCATTTGATTTAACATCCATAATATCTTTGTATAATCTAAAATATAATTATCCATTAAACTAGAAGTAAGATAATCTGTTTGTTCTTCTGCCTTCTTTTTTATCATTGTTACATTTTGAAGCAATGTACCATAATCCTTTATAAGGGCATCAAAAACTTCACAATCTTTTACTTTTTCATTTCTGGCTTCTTGTATTGAAGTATTTTCTAAATAATCTTTCATAGTTCCTAAAGGTTGCCCTCTTAACATCAAAATGTGTTCGGCTATTTCGTCAATTTGTTCATTGATTTTGTCATAATATTCTTCTAACTTACTATGAAACACGAAAAAATCCTTTCCTACAATATTCCAATGATAATTTTGTAATTTACGATAAAATACATTTAAATTAGCTAAAAAGCTATTTAATTCTTTTAACATACATTCCATATTCTATTCTCCTTTTCTTTATTTTATATGCATTTTACCCAAATCATTTTTTGTTTATTCACTTTATTACGGCTAATATTAATATACTAAGAATATTCCTACTGTTTAACATAATAAAAGAAAAAATAACAAGCATAATTTTTTCTTTTTTTGGTTATATTAAGAAAAATTAAAGGAGGGATAAATATGGATAGTCCTGGCTATATTTTAAATGAAATTAACAAAGGAATCAAAATGGGAATGGATTCCATTTCTAACGTTTCTGAAAAAATCCAAGATGACGAATTTAAAAAAGATTTAAAATTTCAATACGACAAATACAATGATATTTTAAATAAAGTAAATAATGAATTAACCAAATACGATGATTTTCCCAAAGAATTAAATCCTATGCAAAAAGCAATGGGATGGATGAGTGTTGAATTTAATACAATGGAGGATAAAAGCAATTCTAAAATTGCTGAAATGATGTTACAAGGTACGAATATGGGAATTATTAAAGGCGTAAAACTTTTAAATCATAATCCCAATACCGATCAACCTGTAAAAAATATTTTAACAGAGTTTGTTCAATTTCAAGAAAATACCGTAGAACAATTAAAAAAATATTTATAAAGAACAAAAGTGGGAGAGTTAAAATTTCTTGACCTTTTAAATAACTTACATGCCCTGTTTTTGTTCGCTCACGAAAAAGCTGTCAATTTAAGGTAATTTATTACTTTAGATTGACAGCTTCTACTTACTCTTTATCTTTTATCTTAGTATATATTTCTTGCATTTGTTCTTCTGTTGCCGTATAACGACTCATAATTTGATTTATCTCTCTACTCTGTGCCTGTTTCTTATTTTCCATACTCATAACAAAAGTAACTAACATGAACATAATGAACAAACAAGATACGGTAACAAATAGTGTAATAGAACCTTTTTCACCTTTATTTTTCAATGTAATCCCCCCCTATTTCGCTTTTCAATATTTCAAAAAATCGTTCTTTCTTTTCTTTTAATCCTTGAGAATCTTCAAATTCTATCTTGCTTTCCCCTTCTTGTAAAAGATTTTTTTCTTCTAATATATTTTTTAAATGGATGGCTAGATTAGGAGCCCCATTAAAAAATTGAACTTCTCCTAATATTTCTCTTATTTCTTTTTTTATTAATGGATAATGTGTACAACCTAACACCACATTTTCTACCTTACCTTGATAATTACCAATTGTTTCTTTTAAATATTTTCTAATTTCTTCTTTGTTTCCTTGTTCAATTCGATCGGCTAATCCTATACAAGGTAATAGAAAAGTTCTATGATTATCAAATCTTTTTAACAATATATTAAATTTTTCACTATTAATCGTCCCTTTTGTTGCCATTACTAAAGTTGCTCCATCATAAGCATAGTCATGTACCATTTTATAGGCTGGCTCTATAGCTATAAACGACATTTGAGGATATTTTTTCCTTAAATATTGAACTGCCTTTGCACTTGCTGTATTACAAGCTATCACAATTATTTTACAATCTTGCTTTAATAAATACTGCGTAATATCATCACATAATTGTTTGATTTCTTCCTTGGTTCTATCTCCATAGGGATTATTTTTTGAATCACTATAATAAAAATAGTCTTCCTTTGGTAGAATTTTAACAATTTCACTTAATACGGTAACGCCGCCAATTCCTGAATCAAAAATTCCTATCTTTCCAGTCTTATTCACTGTATTTCACTCTTTCTTCTATGTTTTTTCTATATTAGGATGAAAAGCCAATATCGTTTGAAAAATTGGTGGTAACAACAACAAACCAAATCCAAATAAAGCTCCTCTTCCAAATTCTTTTGCTAAGCAAAATCTTTTCATAATAGCAATTACCAACATTGCTAGCCATCCGAATATAGGTACTAGCCATAATAACATTAACCATGCTGATAAGCCACAAATTTGATACATTACAATTTGTCTGTATATTGGTACAATGGCTGCCCAACCTGGTTTTCCTGCTTTACTATAAATTCTCCATCTAAGAATGGTTCCATAAATAAATAAGATAACAATTACAGTTATGATTGTTTTTATGATTCGATTGGATAATAATAATTTTGTAGCGATTTCTACTTTCTTTTCATTTGGTGCCTCTTGTACCATACTACTTATAATTTGTTCTGGCGTATAACCTTTTTCTATTTTCTGTTTTATATCTTCTACATCAATATCGTTTTCTATGATTTGTCTTATACTTTCTGTATCTGTTTCTCTAATAAAATTAGCTCCTGCTAATACAACTTCTTTGCTGATTCCTTGTGCTTCTATTTCTTCTGCATTTTCTTCTAATATATCTGCTATATTATCAGGTGAATATTCTGCACTTATTTCGTCATATATTTGTAAAATGTCCTCTTTTGAAATGTTATTGATATCTATATTTCTTCCATAATATTCTATCTGTTCTTTCATTAAATTTTCATCTGTTGTAGCTTGCACTTGCCCATTTATAGTATAAACAAAAAATAACATACTTATTAGCATTATGATTTTTATGATATTTCTTCTGATTGTTTTCATTTTTTTATCTCATTCCTTCCATCTTTTTTTATATTATATCTTTATTTTCTATAGATGTCAAGTCTTTTCCAAATGACTTTTGGAATACCCTTAACTGTGCGAGCATTAAAGGAGCTTACAGAACAACGGTTTCACTTGCATTTTCACAAGTAAACTTGTGAAAATGCAAACGAAACCGTTGCAGTGTGGCAATATTATTTTTTATTTACATTTGCAAATTTAATTCAAATCTTTCTATAAATCCTATCCATTCGCCTTTTTCATTTTTTACGCCTTGCATATATACTCTTTGATTTTTGGAATTTACGAATATAAATACATCTTTTCCAGTCTTTTTAATTTCTTCATAAGTATCCTTTATTCTTTCGGTTGATTTTTCATTATGGCAATCAAATATGCTTTTTCCTATTAGATTTTTGCCTTTTTTATGGTAATGTTCTTGTGCTTTTTTATTCATAAAACTAATAATATAATCATTGTTTACAAAGATTATAAAATATGGGTAGCTATCTAAAATTCCTTTCACTATTTCTAATTCTTCCATGTAGGTTTTTCTCCTTCAACTTTCTATATCTTAATTTATTTATATTGTAAATAATTATGTAAAAATCATCTTATGAAATTAGTAGCTATAACTGGTTCGTTCTTTGGTAATTCAATTCCTGCTTTTTTTCCTACTTCTATAGATTTTAATAGCCAAGCCATATTATTTCCTAGTGTTCTCATCGTTTGCATACCTTCTTCATCTTTTTGTACTTCTTCTGGTTTTGTTCCATGAACCATATTCCAATATTGAGAAGATACAATCGGCATATTACTAATCCCAAAGTATTTATTAATTTCATCTAAAGTGGCCGTTGCTCCTCCCCTTCTACAACTTGCTATGGCTGAAGCTGGTTTATTACTAAACAAATTTCTTCTACCATAAAAAACTCGATCCATAAAAGAAGATAACATGCCTGAACTTGCTGCAAAATGCACTGGTGTTCCAAATATAAATCCATCTGTTTCTGGCACTTTTGCTAAAAATTCATTCACTTTATCTTGTACAAAACACGTTCCAGTTTTCAAACAACTACCACATCCAATACAACCTGCTACTGGATTATTTCCTAACCAAAAAATCTCTGTTCCTATTCCATTTTGATTAAGACTCTTTTCTACTTCTTTTAATGCTGTATAAGTACACCCCTTTTCATGTGGGCTTCCATTTACTAATATTACTTTCATATCCTACTTTCATTCCTTTCTATAGTACAAATCTTATTTAATTATATTACTTTTCACGTTAATTGTATACCTAATCAACTCTATTTTTGTGGTATATTTCATTAAAAAAAGGTTGTATAAAATATTTTAAAGAAAACACCTTAGGTAAACCCTAGCTATGTTCTTTAAAAAATATTTATATGACAACCTTTTCTTTCAATGGATATTTTTATCTTGCTGTTCCCACATATAATAAACTTGATAACTTTGAAATAGGCATTGTTTGTAGCCATACGGTTCCCGGACCTTCTAATGTAGTTAAGAATAATCCTTCGCCTCCAAACACAATATTTTTCATTCCCTTTACGGTTTCAATGTTTAATTGTACATCTTTTGTCATAGCTGCTACATAACCATTATCTACCTTTAATTTTTCACCTGCTTGTAATTCTTTTTTAACAACGGATCCATCTATTTCTAAAAATACTTTTCCTGGTCCTGTTATCTTTTGCATGATGAAACCTTCTCCACCAAAAAATCCAGCCCCTAATTTTTTACGGAATTGCATAGCAATATCTACTGTATTTTCTGAACAAAGAAAAGCACGCTTTTGAGCAATTATCGTTTCTCCTTCTTTTAAGTCAAATTCTAAAATTTTTCCTGGAAAACAGGATGAAAACCCAATTTCTACATCATCTTGTTCCGCTGTATATACATTCATAAAAAGTGATTCGCCCGCAAAAGCTCTTCCGATTCCTTTCATAATTCCACCATTGGTAGTGGTTTTCATCGCAATTCCACTATCCATCCAACTCATTCCACCATTTTCGGTTAAGATGGATTCTCCTTTTTGTAATTTACAAATAACTGCTGGTAATGTTTCTCCAATAATTTTTGCTTCCATTTTCTATCACATTCCTCGTATTATATATTTATAGTATTTAAAGTCTACTATATAAGACTTATGATAT
>CAOJRU010000017.1 GCA_948442365.1 uncultured Clostridium sp. | reverse complement strand
AAAAGGGGTCAGTATTTCAGATACTGACTCTTTTCGTAGCTATGCGAGTAAGATAAAGCAAATAGAAGGTAGTGGGGGAAGTGAAGATACTTTTTTAAATTTAAGAACAAATGGAGGAATAACAGGAAGTGCATTATTTGCTTATGCTCCAAAAGAAATTTGTAACGAAAGTCTTACAAATTTTATTAAAAAAATAGATACAAGTAACATGGAAGATTTTTCTTATATGTTTTATTATTCAAAATTTAAAGAATTGCATTTTGATGAATGGAATATGAGTAATGCTAGGGATATGTCGTATATGTTTACTTCTTCAATACTTAAAGAAATAGATTTGAGTAATTGCAATTTAAAAAATGTTTCAAATATGTCTTTTGCATTTTATTCTTCTTTGAGTTTATTAGAAGTTAATTTAACAAATTGTGATACAAGTAATGTCACATCTATTAATAATATTTTTAATAATTGTATGGTACTGGCCACAGTCAAAGGAATCTTAGATTTTATCAACGTTACAAGCTTGTCGGGTGCTTTTGGTTCTATGTCAGGGAATGCACCAAAACTACTAGAAGAAATTAGAATAAAGAATGTGAATACAAGTGGTTTGAATTTATCATATTGTGAAAAGTTATCTTATGATAGCTTAATTTATTTAATAAATAATCTACTGGAAACAACAACAACTAAAACATTAAATTTAGGAGCAACAAACTTAGCCAAACTAACAGATGAAGAAAAAGCAATAGCAACAGAGAAAAACTGGACGTTGACATAGGAGGTGAGAACATGGAATTACAAGAAACAAATGTAAAACTAAGAAAACTGACAGCTGATGAAAATAAAATCATAATTTCAAAAGAGACACAAAAAGACGAAAACGGCTTAGATGTGCCAGTTGTAAAAGCAAAAGAAATCTATCTAGGAAAAGAAGATAGCGAAGAAAATTACATAGAAGTAGAAGAAAGCGAGGAAACAAATGGATAATACAGAGATAATTGAGAAAGTAGCACATTTAGAAGAACGAAATAAATCTAACACAAAGAGACTGAATGAACATGATAGTAGAATAGATAGCTTAGAAAAGACATATTCTGTAATGGAAAAAATGAATTATAGAATAGGTAACATGGAAAGTTCAGTAGATGAAATAAAAACAGAAATAAAAAATAGTAAAGAGCAAAAGCGGTATGAAATGGGATAAATTAATAGATTATTTATTCTACGCCATACTTGCTTATGCTCTTTTTAAATTGGGATTAAAATAGATAGGAGGAATAGAAAATGAAAGAAAAAAAGTTTTATGCTATCTTAACAGCAGTTATGATGGCTTTTATTATAATTATGGTCTTTGCATTTAGTGATGATAAAGAACTACAAAAAGAAGTAGTTGAAAAAGTTACAGACACTGTAACAGAAATGGCAACATACGAGATGTCAGATGAAGAAATAAAAGAATTGCCAACAACAGAAATTTTAGAGCAAACGGAAGAGCAAGAAAAAGAGGTAGCAGAAGAACAAGAAACAGAAAGTGAAGAATTTAAGTTACAAGGAGAGGTTGCGTATAACGGAACAACTGAATATCCTAATGTGAGCTTAGGAGACTATAGGGGGCTAACATATTATAGTCAAATAGATCAGAGATGGGCTAATAAGATGTATTCTAGTATTGGAAATTTTACACAAACAATAGGAACGAGTGGTTGTCGGACCAACTTCAGCAGCAATGATTGTAACAGCAACAAAAGGCACAATTACACCAGACAAAATGGCTGATTTATTTGTAAATTATGGATATAGAACAGCAAACAATGGCACATATTTAAGTGCATTTCGATTTGTAGCGGATACATTTAACATAGAATATCAAGAAACTTATAAACTAGATACTGCGGTACAATTATTAAGAAATAATAATTATTTAATAGTATCTGTAAATAATGGACTATTCACGACTGGTGGGCATTTAATGGCAATCGTTGGAATAGATGGAGATATGTTAAAGATATATGACCCATATTTGTATGCTGGAAAATTTGAAACTTCTACAAGACGAGGAAAAGTAACAGTAGATGGAAATATCGTATATTGCAGTATAGAGAATTTTAGAAATTATGCTAATTACAATGGTTTTTATGCATATAAACATAGTGGAAATGTAACAGTAAATAATACACAAACCATCACAACTGCTAATTATACAAGATATGTAAACGCAAGAAGTGGGTTAAATGTGAGAAATGCACCAAATGGAAATAGAATTAGTGGATTAGCCAATGGAGCTAAAGTTACTGTTTATGAAACAAGTGGAAACTGGAGTAGAATAGGAAATGGACGATGGGTTAGTTCTAATTATTTAGCAAGTTATTCTAACACATCAAAAACCCAAATAACTGGTTATAGAACTGGAACATATAAAGTTAATGCTTCTGTTTTAAATGTAAGATACGGAGCTGGAACGGATTATAAAGCTAAGACATATAGACAATTAACAAATAATGCTAGAAGTCAAAATAGCAGATTAGGAAATTACTATACCAACGGATACAAACAAGGTGTAGTATGTGCAGTAACTAAAGTAAATGGTAATTGGGGCTATACAGCAAGTGGTTGGATTTGTTTAAATTATTGTACTAGACTATAGAATTAAAAAGAGAGAGGCACAAGCCTCTCAAATATATGGCAACGTTGTGCAAAAGTTGTTTTTAGGACAACTCACACAATCACGTAAACATGGAGCCTTATTATTTTTTTCGGATAAAGGCTTTTTGCAGTTTATTCGGTTCCGCACAAAACCTTTTCTATCTCCAAATTTTCTCCGTTCGTTAACTTGAGCAGGATAACGTTTTGCCATTGTAATACCTCCTTCTATTTTGATAATTTAATTATAACACAAATATGTTAATTTGTGTTATAAAAATAAAGCTAGATTAGATTAATTTCTAATTTAGCTTTTCTACTATATTTAAATTAAAACGTCAGGACAAACAAATTTGAATGTAAAAACAAATACATTTACATTCTACTATAATTACATTAATTATTTATATTTTTACTATAATTTAAAATCTTATGAAAATCAAGCAATAAAAAATTGACTAAAAAATAAAAATTAAGCAATGTACAAAAATGAAAACAAAATTTAAAAAAGTTCAAAAAAATGTTGACAAAATCAAGAAATATACATATAATAAAGTAAATCATAATAAGCTTTATTAGAGGTAAATTATGGAGGAGGAATTTATATATGTATCAAGAATGGTTTAAAGAATATGAAAGAATTATAAATGGAGAAGAACAAGAAAATAAAGAAAAACAGTCTAAGTAATTTAGACTGTTTTATTTTTTTTAGTTAAAAGATTATTAATTTCTTGTTTAGCTTTAGTATTTAATTTATTAATTTTGATTTGTGTTTTTCTCAATTTTTTAATATCTTTCTCTTTTTGTTTATTCCACATATTATATACTTGAATAATATTAGTATAGTATTTATCTACATTATTTCCATTATTACTAGAAATTTTAACTGATAACATTTCCACTGTTTTTAGAAAAGATTGATGAAGGGAATCGTATATAAATTGAGAACCAGCTGCTTGACTACTTATGTTTATACAGATTGCTTCAAGATGGTTTAAGGTATTTTCAACTAGAAGAGGGAAATAGCTGTCAAATTTGTTCCTTTCAATGTCATTATAACGTTTGTACAATATTTCATTATATCTTTGTTGAGTTCTTTTTGAATAAATAATTTTATCATATTTTTTAAAGCAGTTAGTATCATTTAGGACATTTCTAATTTCTAATATAGTAAATTGATTAAGCTTTTTTGACTTTACTATTGTATTAACCATTTTTTTTATTTCATCATTTGGCATTAGTACATCTGAAATGATTCCCATTTTTTCTATCAAAGTGTTTGAAAATTCTTGAGCTATTTCAGCTGATTTCTCTTGTTGTTTAGATAAACGATTTTTAGTATATTGATGCATAGACCACAAAGCTGTAAATAGTAGACCTATTAGTGTAATCCAAGTGTACCAATTTCCTAAACTAATTCCATATATGTATATTTCTTGAGACTGAACGCCTGTTGGATTTTGCACATCAAAAAATCTAAAAAGAAAAATTGATATAATCAAAAATAATGCGATTAGAAATATTGCAAATATAATTTTAACAATATTGCAAATTGCTTTAATTGAATTAATTTTAACTACTGAAAATAAGTTTAACAGTTTATTTTTTATTTTATTAATATAACACATTTCAACATCCTCCAAATTTAAACTAAATGTATTATACAATATTTGGAAATATGATGTCAATAAAAATCGACATGAAATCAAATTAAAAATTAGAAATTTAATTTCTTTGACAAATTTCAACAAACAAAAAGTATACTATAATAAAAAAGAAAGCAATTCCAAAAATGAAATAATAGACTAGAAGTCGCTAGACTTCTTTCTTTTTTGACAAATAATAACAAGAAAATGTAAAATAGGCTAAAAAATTAGAAAAAATAATTGACATTTTTTAAAATTAAATATATTATATATAGGTGATTACATTTTCTAGGACAAATTACATATTTTAGGAAAAATAAATGAAGAGAAAGACAGTAGCTAACAAAAAACATCTTTCTCTTCCAAACGATACACTTAAAAAGTATATCTATAATTAGTATACTGCTTTTTTGAGTGATTGTCAAATTTTGCTAGAAAATCAAAGAAAAAGAAGGAGTATACAAATGAAACATGTATTATTAAATGAATTAAAAAAAGAAGAAAAAGTATTTACAAAAAGTAAAAAAAAAGGTACAATAAAAAAGAATTATAACCCCTTTGAAGTAAATTATAAAATTTACAAAAGAGGGAGTGGATTGTATATGAAAGGTAATATATTAAAAGAAATTAGAAAAAAGTTAGATTGGAAGGGCAAAATTATTTCTTACATATTTCCGAGAACATTTATAAGAGTATATGGCATCGCAACACAAAGAGTAGTAAACAATATATTAATTTAAAAGTCATGCAATTTGTCATGCAATAGAAAAAATATTTTAAAATAGTACGGAATGATTAAAAATATAAAATGCCTATTTTTCAATGCTTTCAGATATTATCCAATAATATGAAATATGAAAAAATAGGCTCAAAATGGTGCACCAGGAGGGATTCGAACCCCCGACCTTCCGGTTCGTAGCCGAACACTCTATCCAACTAAGCTACTGGTGCATACTATATTATTATAACTGGTAATAATCGAATTTTCAAGTAGAAATGAAAAAAACTTGAAAAAAGTTAAAAAAAATATTGCAAATTTGTTTCATTTGTGTTATTATATATAGGCGTTAAATATCGAGGCGTAGCGCAGTTGGTAGCGCGCGTGGTTTGGGACCATGAGGTCGCAGGTTCGATCCCTGTCGCCTCGACCATACAAAAAACTCTGTAATTACTTATGTTTGTAGATTACAGAGTTTTTATTTTAAAAATAATCCAAAAGTAATGCAATAGGGTTTTAATTTATTTTTTGTAATTCACTTTCAACTTGTATATGTATATTTTTTAAATCACGAATTCATAAACTTATGTGAGATTAAAAAACTTCTAGCCATCAGTAAAAATAAATTTTGTCGTTTGATATAATATAGATGGTTTAGGCAATCAAGCATTCTATTCATATATTGTAAAACCTCGTTTCGTAACAGAAGCTATTTGTTTCATTTTTCCCTGAATTTCACCAGGATATATCTTTAGAATATCTTTTACAGTTTCTTCAATAGGCTTATCGTCTTTTGTAGTTCCTCTAATTTTAGCATCCACATCAATATTTAGACCCTGTCCATCCCTAAAACTCTTTTCTCCTATTATAATATTATCTTTACTTATAATGATACTATCATTTTTATTAGGAATTTTAAGACCTAATCCATGAGGACTTAAAACAAATTTTTTTCCATCATGGAAAAACTGATTATTCTCATTTGATATAGGATTAATAAAATAAATATCTTCTCCAGGAGCAGTAAGCAAAGGATACATTCCTTCATTCCAATGACATCCAATACATATAGAATGTTGTGTAGGCATACCATAATGTTGAATATTAATTATTTTTTCGTCAACCAGATTTTTAAAAGCAGCTTTTATAAAGTATTCATTTCTATTTTCATTAAACTTTTCTAAAAAGTGAGAAATATCCCAAAATTTTTTTGCATATTCTCCATCTAAATATCTCAAATATCTTCCCGTTTCATTATCAACATATTTTTTTATATGATTATAATACCAATTCCCTTTTTCTGGATATAGGCCTTCTTGGCTGTTTCCTTCTTTATATTCCGATGCTGAGGCATGTACTACAACATAATAACCTTCCTTTAAATTCTCTTTTCCATCGCAATAACATAACGTACAAAAATGATTTCCTTTATGATAGTTCCAAGAATAAGTGGCATCATTTTGAAAAACATTTTCGACTAATGTTCTAAATTTTTGCGGTGTTATTTTATGTTTTAATCGATAGGCACATACGCCACATACATTCATTGTTACATCAATAGGAACAAAAGGAATATCACAATCCCAAATAGTGCAAGTTCCAGTAAAAAAACCACCCATCATTCTGACGGCATCATAAGAAAGTCCCAAATCAGACATAGCATATATTTTGCCTTTTTTGGTGAATGAGACAATTTGCTAGTTATATCAGAAAGTAATTTTTCAGTTGTTTGTAAAAATTCTACTATTTTCATTTGTGTTTCATCATTAAATGTTAAATTAACCATAATAAAAAACCTTTCCATAATTTAGATTCAATAATTGTTTATTTAATTATAACAAGGTTTCCATATTATGAAAAATATATTTTTGTAAATAAATTATAACTAAAAGTTATAATTTGCTTAGAAATTCTTTAAAATTTTAATAAAATCGTTTAATTCATTAAATTTATTAGTAGAATTTATATAAAAACCAAATGCTAAGGGCTCTAATGCAAAGTCGGTTTTTAGTATAGATAGCTTATTTTCTTTTAATTCATCTAAAATATATTCTTGGGTTATAATTCCGATTCCTTTGTCTTTTTTAATAATACCCAACATAGTAGAATAAGTCATATTTTTTATATAATGAACTTCTTTATCACAAGGTAAATCTAAAGACTTCATAAGATTTTGTGTAGTTAAAGAACTTTTTCTAGGCGTGTAGATAATCTCATGTTTTAGGTCATTTTTTGTCAATACTTTATTTAGTAAAGGAGAATGAGTATTAACAACAAAAATATCATGAAGTTTTCCCAAACTAATAAATTTTATTTTTTTGTTATCATACATGTTTTCATTTGCTTTTTTTGATAAAACAATATCTAATTCTCCATTTGCCAATTTTGAAAGCATAACATCTACATTTTCATTGATTACATTAATTTTGCTTTTTTCATGTTTTTGATAATATTCTCCAATACAAGAGCTAAACATTCTGCTTAACATAGTGATATGAGTTCCTAAATTTATGTCTTTAGTTTCTCTAAATTTTCTATCTATATTAGATAAAAGAGAAACCGAATCGCTAATTGCTTCAAAAAGTGCTTGTCCTTGTTCTGTCAATAACATACCATGTTTATAGCGTTTAAATAATGTTATTTGTAATTCATTTTCTAAATTTTTAATATGTTTAGTTACAGCAGGTTGTGAAATATGTAAGAGTTGACTTGCTTTTGTTAAATTTCCTTCATCTGCTACAATCTTAAATATCCTATATAGTTCTAAATTTACCATGATTATACTTCCCTTAGATACAGCTTATTGTAATATAAAAATAGAACTAGATTACTTAGTTTAAGTAGAAATCTAGTTCAATAAACAAAAAATAAAACATATAAATATATGATTTATTAAAGAAATTGTAGCAAAAAAACAGCTACAAGTCAATAAAAAAACGTAAAAAAGTAAAATTTATATTACAGTCGTATTAGTGTTTGATCAATGCTGTCAACCTAGTATATACTAGGTTAACAGTATCCCTAAAATCATTAATCCAGATCATAAACTTCTAAATTCTTAAAAGCAGGATCATATAAATTCCTACCTTGAAAATCAAAACGAGAACCATGACAAGGGCAATCCCAAGTTTTATCAACATCATTCCAAGAAAGTAAACAACCTAAATGAGTGCACATAGGTTTAACCGCATAAATCTTTCCTTCAGGGCTTTTATAAATACCAATTTTTTCATTGTGAATTTCAATAATACTACCAGAATTATTTTTAATTTCATCAAAAGACATGTTAGCATCCTTAAATTTATTTAATACCAAAGAATTAGTAGATTGAACTAAAATGTTTTTCATTTCATCTCTATTTTTAATTGGTTTCAAACGAGAAGGCTTAAATAAATAAGCATATTTATTATTTTTACCACAAATTTCATCTGTAATAATATTGGCAGCTACATTAGACAAAGTCATTCCCCATTTTTTAAAACCAGTACCAACAAACACATTAGGCATAGTAGGAGAGTATGGACCAATATAAGGAATTTTATCTAGTGAAATACAATCACGTGTATTCCATCGATATAGAACTTCACAATTAGGATAAAACTTTTTAGCTTCTTGCTCTAAAATACCATAAGTATCTTGGTAACAAGAAGGTTGACCAGTTTTATGATCACCACCACCAATTAATAATAATTCTTTTCCTTGATATTTGGCAGTTCGATAGGAAAAAGTAGGACTAGAAGGATTGATATACATACCATTAAAAAGAGTTTTCTTGGTATCTACAGCAATTAGGTAAGAAGTAGATTGATACATTTTAACAAAATAGAATCCAGGAAAATTGATAAATGGATAGTGACTAGCAACAATTACAAATTTACTTTTAACAGTAGTGTTATTGGTAGAAACTAGATAAGTAGCATCCGTATTTTTTTCTACATTAGTGACTACTGTATTAGTATAAATTTGGCCATCATGAGAAATAATACTATGGCATAAACCATCTAAATATTTTAAGGGATGGAACTGTGCTTGATTTTTAAAACAAATGGCTCCTTCCACTTCAAAAGGAAGGCCTGTTTTCGTAACAAATTCACAAGGAAATCCAAGTGATTCTACAGCAGATACTTCTTTTTTTATTGCCTTTAATTCGGATTTTTGTGTAGTATAGACATAGCTATTTTGATATTGGAAATCACATTTAATCTTTTCGGAATCAATAATTTGTTTTATATTTTGAATTGCCTTTTCATTTGCTTGTAAATAATCAGAAGCAAATTTTTTTCCATAAGAATGAATTAAATAATCGTAAAACAAATTATGCTGACTGGTAATTTTTGCGGTTGTATGACCAGTTGTTTTTTCACCAATATCATCTTTTTCTAAAACAACTACTTTAAATCCTAAATTGCTTAAATAATAAGCAGACGTAAGACCTAAAATACCAGCACCAATAATACATACATCTGTTTCGGTGTCATTAGAAAGCGAAGGATATTGATTCGTTTTTCTATCTAAATCTAACCATAGAGAATTCATTTTGTACCTCCTAAATTTAGTATAACCAGTTTTTAGGAATAAATTATAAAAAAGCTGGAAAAATAAATATTGTTGTGATAAAATATTGATAAAATAAAAAGAAAGGAAGGATAAGAATGGGAGAAGAACTAAAAGACAAACTTTTTAATCAAAAAGAAAATGGATGGGATAGTATAGATGAAACAAAAAAGGAAAAGATTTTTAAATTATCGAAAAATTATATGGATTTTTTAAATGTAGCAAAAACAGAAAGAGAATTTATTAAACAAGCAAGAATGCTAGCTAATAGCAATGGTTATAGGGATATTATAGAATTTGAAACCTTAAAACCAGGAGACAAAGTCTATTTTGTGAATCGAGACAAAAGCATGTATTTAGCAATCATAGGAGAAGAGAGCATTGAAAATGGAATGCATATTATTGGTTCCCATGTAGATTCACCAAGATTAGATTTAAAGCCAAATCCACTATATGAAGACACAGGATTTGCTTATTTTAAAACACATTATTATGGAGGAATCAAAAAATATCAATGGACAACGATTCCATTAAGTATACATGGTGTTATTGTAAAAACAAATGGAGAAAAAATAGAAGTTAATATAGGAGAAAATGAAAACGATCCTATCTTTACTATTACAGATTTATTACCACATTTAGCACAAGAACAAATGGAGAAAAAACTTAAAAATGGAATAGAGGGAGAAGACTTAAATCTATTAATTGGAAGTATTCCTTATCCAGATAAAAAAGTAACAGAAAAGGTAAAGCTAAATATTTTAAATATTTTAAACCAAAAATATGGTATTACAGAAGTAGATTTTACAAGTTCAGAATTAGAATTAGTACCAGCTTTTCGAGCAAGAAGTTTAGGTTTTGACGAAAGTATGGTAGCAGCTTATGGTCAAGATGATAAAGTATGTGCTTATACATCACTGTCAGCTATGATGGAATTAGAACATGTTAAAAATACGGCAGTTTGTATTTTATCTGATAAAGAAGAAATAGGTAGTATGGGAAATACAGGAATGGAATCCCATATGTTTGACTTTTTCATTTCAGAGATATTAAACAAATTACAAGTAAATAGACCCAATTTATTAGATAAAGTATTTTGTTTTTCAAAAATGCTATCTTCTGATGTAGATGCAGGTTATGACCCAATTTATAGTTCTGTATCAGATAAAACCAATGCAGGATTTTTAGGGAAAGGAATTGCTTTAGTAAAATATACAGGAGCAAGAGGTAAGTCTGGTGCTTCTGATGCCAATGCTGAATATGTGGCTTGGGTAAGAAATGTATTAGAAAAAAGCAATATTAAATATCAATTAACGGAATTAGGAAAAGTTGATATTGGCGGAGGCGGAACCATTGCCTATATTTTAGCCAATAAAGGAACAGATGTTATTGATTGTGGCGTCCCTGTGCTTTGTATGCATGCACCTTATGAAGTGACAAGTAAATATGATATCTATTCTGCCTATGAGACTTATAAGGCTTTTTGGCAAGAATAAATAATAGTAGAATTTGCCAGGAGGGACGGACCTTTTTGGCAAGTTTTAATTTAATAGCATAAAAATAAAAAAGTTTTGCTTGAACAAAAAACTTTTTTATTTTTTACTATTTTATTATTAGTATAAAGAATTTGCCAAAAAGGTCCGTCCCTCTTGGCAAGTTAATCTAAATTTCTTACTAAATCAATCATAGAATTAATAAAATCCTTTTTCTCATCAGAAAGAGAAGAAAATTTCATTGAAATTTTCTTCTCTTTTGCAGCATCTTTATTGGTAATGAAAGATGCATATATGGTATTTGGAGTGATACCCAAAATATTCATATAATTAATTAAAGTTTGTGTTTTCACACCATTATTTCCATTTTCAATTCTAGAAATATATTTTAAAGAAATTCCCAGTTTTTCAGATAATTGCTCTTGTGTTAAATTATTTTTTATACGAAAATCTCTTAATATTTTACCGAAATTTTTATCAATATCAGATTTTGAAACTGAATTCATTTCGTACCTCCATACAATCCAAAGTATTAATATTAGTATAACAAGATGTCTAAAAATGTTGAACACATTAAAACTGCAACAGAAATGAAATTGAACGGCACTAATTTTTTGAAAAATGCTTGAATTTACTGGTTAAATGTGATATAATAGACAAAAAGAAAATCACACTAATAGTATTACCAGCAAAAATAAAACATATTCTTAGAGCATAAAAAATAAAAACAAAGGGATGTAAAATTATGATAAATGATGAAAAATATATAACTTTTCTAAAACGAATCATAGCATGTATTAGTCATGGAGATTATTATTCTGTAAAAGAGTTATCTCAGTTAGAGTTAGAAAAAATGAAAAAACAAGTAGAAAAACAGCAAAACTCAAATTAAGCTATTTGAGTTTTTTTGTAATTTAATATATACTAATGGTAAAAGAAAATAAGGGAGGTACCAATGATAAGAAGAAGGAAAGAAGAAGATACCAATAAAATAATGACAATATGGACAAAAGGAAACTTCAAAGCACATGATTTTATTGAAAAAGATTATTGGTTAGAAAATTTTAATAGAGTAAAAAACGAATACTTATTGAAGTCAGATACTTATGTCTATACAGAAGATGACGAGATAAAAGGTTTTATTAGTATTCTAGAAAACGAATTTATTGGTGCATTATTTGTAAGGCAAGATTCTCTAAGAGAAGGCATTGGAAGAAGATTACTAAACTATTGTAAAGAAAGGTATGATTATTTAACCTTAAAAGTATATGAAAAAAATATAGATGCTACCCTTTTCTATGTGGCCATGAATTTTAAAAATAAAGAGATAAGAGTAGATGAAGAGACACGGTGAAAAGGAATATGTTATGGAATGGAGAAAATAAATTATCCTAAAACAAAAAAGAAGAGAACCTCAATTATTAAACAAAAAAAGTTTTAATAATAGAGGTTCTTTTTTTATATTTTAGAAAAGTTTCACTTACAAAAATTCGAAATTTTAAATTATAGTATTGTCCAATTAGTTATCTTGTTAAATCAAGACAAAAGTGCCAAAAATCTCCATTGCCTTTGGGAAAAGTAGCCTTTATAATGGAATTGAGGTGAAGGGAATGAGAATCATAAAAGGCAAAGGCGAAACCATACTAAAAAAAGAATTAAAAGGAGACTACAACTTTTTTATGAAGGAAGTCAATACCAATCCAAAGAGTAAAGGATATGGCTTAATTAGAGATAAAAGTAAATTAGCACCAGAGGTAGCAAGTATTGCCTCTGTGGGATATGGCTTAGCAGCTTTAGTTATTGGAGCAGAAAGAAAATGGATTAGCTTTTCAAAAGCATACAACAGAGCCAATGGGACACTCCATACATTTTTAAATAATATGGAAACAACCAATGGATTTTTCTATCATTTTATTCATATGGAAACAGCAAAAAGAGAATGGAATTGTGAGGTCTCCATTATCGACACAGGTATTTTTATATGTGGAGCTATTTTAGCAGGAGAATATTTTAAAGGAGAAGTAAAAGAAAAAGCAGAAAAGCTCTATAAAAATATAAACTGGAATTGGTATCGAGATGAAACCGTAAACCAATTTTATATGGGATATTCACCAGAACAAGGATTTTCAGGGCATTGGGACATGTATGCAGAACAATTAATGTTATATGTTTTAGGAGTAGCATCACCTACCTTTCCAATTGAAAGTAGTATGTATGATGATTTTAAAAAGCCAATAACAGACTATGGAGAAATAAAAAATATAATTTATACCTATTGTGGAACTTTATTTACCTATCAATATTCTCATGCGTGGATTGACTTTAGAAATAGAAGAGATAACAATGGAATTAACTGGTTTCAAAATTCTATTAAAGCAACTTTAGCTAACAGAAAATATTGTATAGAGAATAGCAAAAAATATAAAACATTTGGAGAGAATTCTTGGGGACTAACAGCATGTGTTGGGCCAAGTGGTTATTCTGGAGAATTTGGAGCCATGCCAGCCATGAGTAAGTTAGAAGGAAACGATGGTACGATTTCTCCAAGTGGAGCAGCAGGTTCCATAGTTTTTACGCCAGAACTATCTATCCAAGCATTAGAATATTATTACAATTATTTTCCTGAATTATGGGGAAAATATGGATTTAAGGATGCTTATAACTTAGAAGGTGAAAAGGCTTGGTACGCTGAAGAATGTATTGGAATTGATAAGGGAACCTCAATGCTAATGATTGAAAATTATCTAACAGGTCTTATCTGGGAATATTTTATGAAAAACGAATACATACAAAAAGGCTTACAAAAATTAAACATTACACAAAAGAAGAAAGAGGAGGAAAGTGTGTGAAAAAAGAAAAATTATTGGAATTATTAAAAGAAATGACTTTAGAGGAAAAAATAGGACAATTAATCCAAGTAGCAGGGGAAGTATTTTTAATGGATGATGTAGATACAACAACAGGACCATTAAAAGATTTGAATCTAACCAATGAAATGTTGTATCATGTAGGTTCTATCCTAAATGTAGTAGGAAGTGAAAAGATTAGAAAAATACAAGATGAGTATTTATCCAAAAGCAGATTAAAAATACCACTATTATTTATGGCAGATGTTATTAATGGTTATCGAACGGTTTTCCCAATTCCACTTGCACAAGGATGTTCTTGGAATCCAAGCATAATATATGATGCTACAAGAGTTTCCATTAAAGAAGCGGGAGCAGCTGGAGCTAGTGTCAATTTTTCACCAATGGTTGATTTAGTGCGAGATTCCAGATGGGGAAGAGTTATGGAATCCATAGGAGGAGAGGATCCTTATTTAGGAAAAGTATTTGCAAAAACAATGATAGAAGCGTATCAAGGAGAAGATATTGCTAAATTGGGAAATGCAGCTGCTTGCGTGAAACATTTTGCAGCTTATGGAGCAGTAGAAGGAGGAAGAGACTATAATACCGTAGATATGTCAGAAAGAGAATTTAGACAATATTATTTGCCAGCCTATCAATCAGCTATTGAAAATGGAGCAGAAATGATAATGACTTCTTTTAATACAATTAATGGAGTTCCAGCTACAGTTAATCAATGGTTATTAAGAGAGGTATTAAGAAAAGAATTAGGTTTTAAAGGAATTGTTATTTCTGATTATTCAGCTATAGAAGAAACTATCGCACATGGTGTTTCAAAAGACAAAAAAGAAGCGGCATACAAAGCCATCATGGCGGGTGTAGATATTGATATGATGTCTAGTGTATACGCCAATAACTTAAAGGAATTAGTAGAAGAAGGGAAAGTGCCAGAAGAGATATTAGATGAATCCGTATTAAGAGTATTGACACTTAAAAACAAGTTAGGATTATTTGAAAATCCTTATGGGAACATTAATGAAGAAAGAGAAAAAGCAATCTTAAAAAGCAAAGAAAATTTGGAAGAAGCGAGGAGAACAACAGCAGAAACACTTGTATTATTAAAAAATGAAAAACAAATTTTACCATTAAAGAAAGATAGTAAAATTGCTTTAATTGGACCATATGGTCATAATATTGCGATACTTGGATCTTGGTCTATGTTTTCCGATAAATCTAAAATACAGACTTTGAAAGAAGTTTTTGAAAATAGAATGGGAGCTCAAAATGTTTTATATAGCAAAGGAAGTGAAATATTAAGAGAAAAAGAATTTAATCAAATTTTATCAGCAGATGGTGGCAATTTAATTCATATTGAAAATGAGGAACAAAAAGAAAAAGAGTTACTAGAAGAAGCAATACAAGTGGCAAAACAAGCAGATATAATTGTTTTAGCAATTGGAGAACATTATAGACAAAGTGGAGAAGCCTGTTCAAAAGCTAATATTGAAATTTCAGAAATTCAACAGAATTTATTAAATGAGCTTACCAAACTAAATAAAAAAATTGTTACAATTCTATTTAATGGTAGACCATTAGTATTAAAAGAAGTAGCAGAAAAGACAGATGCTCTTTTAGAAGTATGGTTTCCAGGAACAGAAGGAGCAAATGCCATAGCAGATGTTATTTTTGGAGACATTAATCCATCTGGAAAATTAACCATGAGCTTTCCACAAGCGACAGGACAATGTCCAATCTATTATAATCACTATAATACAGGAAGACCACATATGAGTAATATTCGTTTTGCTTCTCGTTATCAAGATATTCCTACAGAAAGTTATTATCCATTTGGATATGGATTATCTTATTCCAAATTTGAATATTCAGATTTGAAAATAAGTAGCAAAAAAATGAGTAAAGAATTGCCAATAATAGTATCAATCAAAGTAAAAAATAATAGCAGTATAGCAGGAAAAGAAGTAATACAACTTTATATTCAAGATTTAGTAGCAAGTAGCGTACGACCAGTAAAGGAATTAAAAGGATTTAAAAAGGAATATTTTGAGCCATTAGAAGAAAAAGAAATTACATTTATCATTACCGTAGATATGTTGAAATTTTGGAGTGAGAAATTGGAATATAAAGTAGAACCAGGAGAATTCAAAGTATTTGTTGGACAAAATGCAAGAGATACCAAAGAAGCAATTTTTGAATTGATAGAAAAGCCATAAGCGATAAATAAAATATTTCAGTCAGATTACAAGTTCATTACATTTTAAACAATATGGTAACATTTATTGACGTAATAAGGGGAAAAAGTTTATAATTTATGTAAAAGAGTAGATAAAGAGAGGCGAAAGAAAAATGAAAAAAGAGAGAAAGAAATTTTATAGATTTGTTATCACTTTTAGTTTGTTAATGGTAATAGCAGGCTTAAGTTATTTTATGATACAAAGAAATAATAAAGAAGATACACAATTATGGAGTAAGGGTGTAGAACATTTTGGAGAGGCCAAGCCATCATTGTTATATGACTATACGATCATATTTGATAGTAATGGTGGAGAAGGTGTAATGACCGATCAGGTAATCTCAAATCAGAATTTCACTACTACTTTAAAACCAAATAAATATACCAAAGAAGGTTGTAGATTTCTTTACTGGACAACGGATGTTAATGGAGCAGGAATACGTTATGATAATGAACAATTAATAACAGAAGCATTAGCAGGACCTACTGAGAAAAGAATTACTTTATATGCACAATGGGCACCAGATACATATAGAATAGTATTTAATACAAATCAAAGTGATTGTAGTATATCAGATATTTATTTAACTATAAGTAATGGACAAAATTTAGACGAGAATATTCCAATACCAGTCAGTGAAGGACAATGTTTTAATGGATGGTATTCAGAACCAGGATTTAGTAATGATAAGAAAGTTACTAGATATAGAGATTTAAGTTTCGAGAAGGAAAGAGATATATTTATATATGCAAATTGGTCACCACGTGGTAAATTTAATACTTATACAATACAGTTTGATAAAAATGGTGGTAATGGCGAAAGTATGGGTTATAAAGTAGTTACTCAAAATGATAGAGCATTTAATTTACCAAGTAATACATTTACAAAAGATGGCTATCTCTTCAGAGGTTGGAATACAAAAGCAAATGGATCAGGGACAAAATATACAGATGAACAATTTATAAGTGATAGATTAGCTGATTATGGTGATGTAATAACTTTATATGCACAGTGGGTTGATAAAAATAACATACCAGTAGAAGGAGTTAAGATTATTTCACCAAGTGAAACATTTGTAACGATGGAAAAGGGAACAGTTAAAATATTAGCTGCAGAAGTAACTCCAGAAGATGCAACCAATAAAACGATACATTGGAGTAGTTCAAATACGGAAGTTGCAACAATAGAACAAAGTACAGGACGGATGGGGCATTATGGCAAGGAAACCAGGAACAGCTGTTATTACGGTAATGACGGAAGATGGGCATCATACTGCTAGTTGTTATATTACAGTTCCTAATAATGAAGTAACAGTAACATTTGAATATAATGGAGCAACAGGAAATAATACAACTAACCAGAAAACAGTAGAAAAGAAAGGAACCTATGGTATATTACCAACTCCAACGAAAGAAAGATTTACATTTGAGGGATGGTATAAAGAACCAGACTTTACAAATAGAGTAACAGATTCAACTATAGTAGAAGCACAAGAAAATCATACTTTATATGCAAAATGGGAAATTGATAAAAGTAAGACTAAAGTTTATATTTATAACCATTATAATCAAAATCTTTCAAATCCTGCAGAATATAATCTTATTTATTATGGAAGTAATATGATAGGTATTCCTAATGTAGCTTTTGAGAGAAATGGTTATAAGTTTGGTGGTTACTATGCAAATACTAAAGATGGTAATAGGATAGAACTTTTGGCAGGAGGACAAATAAGTGAAGAAATTTTTAATGAGATAGTAAATACTAACAATAATAGCATAATGCTATATTGTAAATGGATAGAAAATCCTACTGTAACATTTGAATACAATGGAGCAACAGGAGGAAATCAACAAGCTTCTAAAAATGTAGTACAGGGAGAAGCATATGGTGATTTACCAGTTCCTACAAAAACAGGTCATAGATTTAAAGGATGGTATAAAGAAAAAGAATGTATTAACAAAATAGATGTTTCAACTATTGTAGAAACGCAAGAAAATCATACTATATATGCAAAATGGGAAGCTTATATATTAATACAATTTAATACAAATAGTGACGATGTAGTAGAAGATTTTTATATAGTAAATGAAGAAGATAAAGATAAATCTATGCCAATATTGGAAAGAGGACCCTATGGTAATTTTTTAGGCTGGTATCTAGAAGGTAAAAAAATCACTAAATACAGAGATATAGATTTTAGAGATGACGATTATGGCAAGAGAATTATAAAACTTTCTGCTAACTGGACAGACAATGGAAAACCTACTTATACAATTAGTTTTGATAGCAATGGTGGAACTGGAAGTATGGGATATGAGATTTTTAGTATTAACGAACAATATGTTTTACCAGAAAATACCTTCACAAGGGATGGATACAAATTTGTAAAATGGCATACTACCCCTGAAGGAAAGGGAGGAACTGATTACGAAGATAAGGAAAAGATAGAGAATATTGGTACAAATACTTTATATGCACAGTGGGAAAAAGTAGCAGTACCAGTAACAAGTATTAATATTAATACACAAGAAATAACATTGGAATTAGGAAAAACATATCAATTAGAAGTTGATATAACACCATCCAATGCAACATACAAAGAAGTAACGTGGACAAGTTCAAATGAAACAGTAGCAACTGTAGAAAATGGTCTTGTAACAGCAAAACAAGAAGGAACAGCAACTATAACTGCAAAGACTGTAGAAGGAAAAAAGGTTACCTGTACAGTTACTGTGATTAAAGAAAAAATAGAAGAAACTTATGTAGTTAAGTTTGATGCTAATGAAGGAACGGGTACAATGGAAGACCAGATTTTTACCAAAAATAAAGCACAGAATTTACTACCAAATAGATTTGAAAGAGAAGGATATCAATTTGTAGAATGGAATACAAAGAAAGATGGAACAGGGGAAAACTATGCAGATGAAGTATCTGTCACAAATTTGACTACTTCTGATACGATAACTTTATATGCACAATGGGGGAAAAAAGGAACAACAGTAGAACTAACTATTATAAAACATGAGACCAATGGAGGAGAACCATTATCAGATAAAACTATAAATATAGCAACAGATTCAAATACTTGGGGAACAATTCCAAATCCAAAAAAAGAAGGATATAAATTTGAAGGTTGGTATACAGAAAGCGATTTTAGAACTGAGATTGAAAAGTACTCTGATTTAAAATTAGAAGAAGGAAAGACTTATACCATATATGCAAAATGGGAAAAAGGAGGAACAGGAGATAATCCAGGAGGAGATAATCCAGGAGGAGATAATCCAGGAGGAAATAATCCAGGAGGGCAGAATCCAGGACAAACAGATCCGAAAGGAAATACAACAAAAACGAACAATACAGTAGTTTCAGGAGATAAAACGATTACCAGTTTAAAAATGCCTAAAACAGGAAGCAGTATCATTTTACCAATTATTATAGTTACTATTGCTGCAATAATTGTTGGATTATACTTTAAATTAAAAAGTTTAAGAGATGTAAAATAAATATACTAAAAAGCCATTTGTTTGAATGGCTTTTTTGCTTATATTTGTATCGTTTTATAAATATACTTGAAATTATAAAAAAAAATAAGTATAATTTTAACAATAGAACAACAAATTGAAAGCGAGGTATTTTATGGAAAATAAGTATGAATTTTTTATAGCAGGTAGAGCTAGAAATAAAGAAAATATTTTAAACATATGTAAGTTGCTTGACAAATATAATATATCATATTATTGCTTTTTAAAAAATGAAAAAGATTGGGGTTATGGAAATAGTAATCAAACACCAGAAGAAAAACAAAAAGAATTTGAATCATTAGACTTAAAAAGTGAAGTTGTATTAAAACTATTTGAAAACGATATGAATGGAGAAAAAAGCTCAAAAAACTTATTATTAGTTTTACCAGCAGGGAAAGCAGCACATATGGAGTCAGGAATTGCTTATGGATTAGGCAAAAAATGTTATGCAATTGGAGAATATGAATCAACAGATACCTTATATAATATTTTTGAAGAAATATTTACGAATGAAAGTGAATTAGAGGAATTTTTAAAAAGATATAGTAAATAGATAAATTATAGAACCAATAAAAACTATCTTAATTTATGTAAAAGCAAAAAATGAACAGCCACCATATACACACAAATTAATAAGATTAGCAGAAGAAAGCAATTTATATAAAATGATGAGTGAAGATCAAAAGGACTTTTTAGACTTGATTTCGCCATTAAACATAGAAGCAAGATACTCAACTCAAAACCAAGAATTATTTAATGCATTAAATAATGAAAGATGTAAAAAGATAATTTTATATGGTTCATATGCAAGAGGAGATTATAGAAAGATAGTGAGATAGATGTGGCAGTAGTAGTTCCTAGAAATAGTATATCTAAAAATATATTAGATGATATGACAAAATTATTTAAATTAAGAAGAAGTATTTTAACTAATATAGAGCAAGTATTATTAATTGATGAAGAAGATCCAAGTGGTTTTTTTAGATGTATTTCAGAATATGGAGAGATTGTATATCAGAATAATTTGGAGGAAAATATAATGTTAGAAGAATATATAGAAAAAATAAAACCATATATCATAGATTTATTCAAACATGATTCAAGTGGTCACGATATTAGTCATTTAATACGAACAATGAACATAGCAGTTAATTTATGTGATAAGGAAAATGGAGATAAACTAATTGTCGGAATCGCAGCTTTTTTACATGATATTCATAGAATTATGCAAAATGAAACTGGTAAATTTGTTTCTCCAAAAGATTCATTACCTAAAGTAAGAGAAATATTAAGTCATACTAATTTGCCCGAAAATATTATTAATAGAATATGTTATTGCATAGAATACCATGAAAATTATAATTGGAATGGAAATAATGTGAATGATATAAATGCTTTAATTTTACAAGATGCAGATAATTTAGATGCAATAGGAGCAATAGGAATAGGAAGGACTTTTTCTTATGGTGGAGCTCATAATATTTTGATGTATGATGAAGAAATACCACTTAACATTAACGATAATTATTCAGAAATTAAAGGAAATTCCCCATCAACGATTCATCATTTCTATCACAAATTATTTAAACTTGCTAATAATATGAATACAAAAACAGCGAAGGAAGAAGCAATTGCAAGAACTGAAGTTATGAAAAGGTTTGTAGATGAATTTTTAGAAGAATGGAATGGCATAAAATAATAAAAGTTAAAGTGATAGAATATATAATAAAGAATGTTGATATAAAAAAAGCATTTCAAAATACGTAAATGTAAATTGAGATGCTTTTTCTTTGTGTTTTATACTTGGCTTGTAAAATACTTACGTGGTGAGCCAGCAGGGATTCGAACCCCGGACCCCAGGCTTAGAAGGCCTGTGCTCTATCCAACTGAGCTACTGACCCATGTAGTAAATAACAATAATTATAATAGCATAAAAATAACAGAGTGTCAAGGAAAATTCACTGAAAAAATAAAAAAGTTGTATAATATCATGGGCAATACAAAATATAATGTACTATTTCAAATAAATAAAAACACCTAAATAAGAAGATTCAAAAAGCCCAATAATCCAAAAACAATAAAAGTAATATTAGATAACACTTCAATAAAATCTTGTTTTAAATGATTACCAATCAATCTACCACAAAAAATAGCAATAAAATTACTCATAACCATACCACAAACAGACCCCAAAATCAAAGGTAATTTAGAATTAGGATATTCAAAACCAAGACTTAAAGAGGCCAAAAATGTCTTATCACCTAGTTCACCAACTAAAATACAAAGAGCCACCATAAACACACAATTTAATTTCATGTGGGAGAACCTTTGTAATAAGCCAGACTTAGAGGAAGTATTATTAGTAGTTTGATTTGAATTTAAAAATTTTTTAGGTAAAAAGCCAATCAAACCAAATAGCACAAAAGAAAAATAAGTAAAAATTTTCAAATAAAACTGAAAAACTTCACTAGAAAAACAAGCCACCTTGCTACCAAATAAAATAGCAAATCCATGACTAAGAAAAGTACCAATAGCTACTCCCAATAAAATATTCTTAGTCTTATTTTTAGCAGAAAAAGACAAAACCAAAAGTTGTGTTTTATCACCTAATTCAGAAAAAAACACAAGAGTAAAAGTAATCAAAAAAGGATATAACAATTCCATAAAAAATCACACTCCTGTCGTAATTGGTGTCCATTTGGGACAGTTCTTTTTGGACATTTTCCATGTTATGTTTAAGGTATATCTTTATAAAAAATATGAGAAATTAGAATAAATTATGCTAAGAGGAATTTTAAAAATATTCTTAAATCTTTAAAAGATAATGTAAAAATAGATTATAAGATTTTAAATGTGCAAAAAGAACCATCTCAAATGAACACGAATTACGACATTGTAAATTTTGTGTGAATTGCTTTACAAGCAAAAAGGAAAGTGATAACATGTTAGGGATTAAACAATTAGAAGAGAAATAAAGGAGGAATTTTTTGTGATAGAAGTAAAAAATGTTACAAAAAAGTATGGAAAAGCAACCGCAGTAGACAATATTAGCTTTTCTATTCAAGAGGGTGAAATTGTAGGTTTGCTTGGCCCAAATGGTGCGGGGAAAAGTACAACCATGAATATGATTACAGGATTTATTGAACAAACCACACGGAGAGATTATAGTAGATGGTTATGATATCTTAAAGAAACCAAAAAAAGCAAAAAAAGAGATAGGATATATGCCAGAGGGAGTTCCCTTATATACAGATTTAACCGTAAAAGAATTTGTAACTTATATGGCAGAAATAAAACAAGTGGATAAGAAAACAAAAAAAGAAAAAGTTGAAAAAGTAATAGAACAAACTGGACTAAAAGAGGTTGAGAAAAAATTAATTAAAAATTTGTCTAGGGGATATAAGCAAAGAGTAAGTATGGCAGGAGCATTAGTCGGGGAACCTAAAATATTAATTTTGGATGAACCAACAGTAGGACTGGATCCAAAGCAAATAACAGAAATTAGAAACCTAATCAAAGAATTAGGAAAAACGCATACCGTTATTCTAAGTTCTCACATACTATCAGAAGTAAGTCAAATTTGTAACAAAGTTATTATCATTAATAAAGGAAAAATAGTAGCAGTAGATACGCCTGAAAATTTAGAGAATAAAGTAACTAATAATAATAGTGTCTATGTAACAATAGAAGATACAGAAAATAAAATCAAAACCATTCAAGAAAAAATAAAAGACATAAAAAGAGTAGAATTAATAACAGAGAATGAAGATGGAACCAAACAATATGTGATAGAAGCAAAAGGCGAGGTAGACTTAAGAAAGACAATCTTTGCAGAATTTGCGAAACAAAATATTACGATATTTGAAATGAAAAAGGCAGATACTACCTTAGAAGAAGCCTTTATGAAACTAATTGAAGGAGGAGAAAAATAAAATGAAAGCTGTCTTAAAAAAAGAATTAAAGAGTTATTTTTTATCTCCAATAGGATACGTAGTCATAGGAATATTTTTATTATGCTTTAGTGTATTTTTTTACTTAACAGCACTTAGTTCAGGAAGTGTAGATTTAGGAGCTTTATATTACTATACAGCACTATATGGATTAATTATTATTGTGCCAATTTTAACAATGAGAATGTTTGCAGAAGAAAGAAAAAGTGGAACAGAGCAATTACTTTTAACAGCACCAATTAGCATTTTTAAAATAGTAATGGGAAAATTATTAGCAGCTTTAAGTGTTATTATAATTACGCTAATTATATCCTTTCTATTTTATTTTATCGTTTCCTTTTTTGGAAAACCAAGTATCGCCCAAGTATTAGTAGCTATGTTAGGATTTATATTAATGAGTGTTGCTACTTTATCAGTAGGTATGTTTGCCTCTAGTATAACCGAAAACCAAATTATAGCAGGTATTATAACAGTTGCTTTTCTAATTATTTCTTTATTCATAACAGATATCAGTAACTTATTTTCAGGATTTGCTTTAATCAATTTTTATACGAGTTTTGCACAAGGAGTCATATCCCTTGAAAATATGATTAGTTTAGCATTATTTAGTATGTTATTTATCAGCCTAACCATTATAGTTATGCAAAGAAGAAAAATGATTAAGTAAGGAGAGGAAAAAAGTGAAAAAAGAAAAACAAGAGGGAAATTCAAAAAAATTCTTTCAAAAAGTAGGGACAGGATTAAAGAAAAAATGGTTGATCAATGGAACCAAAACAATTATTTTAGTGGTTATCATTGTTGCTATTTATATAGGAATTAATATACTATTAGAAAATGTGGTATTACCAGAAATTGATTGTACACAGAATAAAATATATTCTTTATCACAGGAAACGAAGGATAAATTAGGAAAAGTTGAAAAAGATATAGACATTACTTTAATCAATTATAGCAATTATCAATCAGTTATTAATTTTACAGAAAGATATGTAGAATTAAATAATCACATAAAAATAGAAAAAGTGGATGATTTATCAGCAAGAGCAGACTTGATGCAAAAATATTCTCTTAATGCAACAGATAGCATAATTATTGTAAAAGCAGGAGAGAATGAAAAGACATTAACAGATAGTGATTTAATGACTTATGACTATACCACTTATGCCCAAATAGATATCACAGAGGAAGCCATTACGAATGCAATTATGGATGTTATAACAGAAGAAAAAGCAAAAGTATATTTTATGAATCATCATACCATGTATGATTCACAATATTTTTCAACCATAATGCAGGCTATGAAAAACGAAGCAAATGAAGTAGAAGCATTAGATATATTAGCAAATGGAGGAATTCCAGAAGATTGTGACTGTCTAGTTATATCAACATTAAAAGAAGATTTAACAGAGCAAGAAAGAGATAAGATAATAGAATACATCAAAAATGGTGGGGAAATGTTATTAATGTGTGGACCAAATATCACAAATGCTAACTTAAGTAATTTTCAAAAAGTATTAGATGAATATGGAGTTACCATTGATAAAGGAGTTGTATTTGAAGGAAATACTGCTAATATGGTATCTGGATATCCAGATTTTATCATAGAGAAAGCACAGAGCACCAGTTTAACACAAAAGCTAAATATGACGATGAATTTATGTTTTGTCGATGCCGCTAAAATTACATTTAATGAAGATAAATTAGAAGCATTAGGAGTGGAGCATGAAACATTGGCAACAACAACAGAAAAAGCCTTTGTAAGAACCAATCTAAATCAAAAATCAAGTAGTAGAACAAAGGAAGATGGAGAAGAAGAAGTATGTACTATTGCGGCAATTGCTACCAAAACAATGGAAGAAGGAAAAACCTCTAAATTGATTATTTATGGGAATGAACTATTTGCTATGGATATGCAAGTACAAATTAATGGTTATACTATGTTGACGGTTAACTTATATAACAACAGAGACTTAATATTAAATTCAATTGCATACTTAAACGAAAGAGAAGATACCATAACCATCAGAAAAGATTATGAAACTGTAAATTATACAGTAACAGAACAACAAAACACCATTATTATGACAATTATATTTACTTTACCTATTATTATTATTATAGCAGGAATTGTTGTATGGCAAGTGAGAAGAAGAAAGAAATAAAAATGCTACTGAGTGCCACTGGGGACGGACCTTTTTGGCAACTACTATGTTTACGATTATTTAGATTGTATGTATATAAAAATAAATGAAAAATTGCCAAAAAGGTCCGTCCCCAGTGGCACAGTTGTTGCCAAACAAACCTGAGACTATTGGCAACTTTGGTAATTTTTGAATAAATAAAGAGAAATACCCATAAAATAATATGGGTGTTTTTATATGCGTAACATTTTAAAAGTTGTATTTGTTATTATTGGAACTATGATAGGAGCAGGTTTTGCCTCTGGTCAAGAAGTATATCTGTTCTTTTTTTCCTATGGGATAGAAGGAATGATTGGATTAATAATATCTGGTCTTATCATTGGTTTTGTTATTTACAAGACATTTCAAATATTAGATAAATATGGAACAGGAACCTATAAAGAATTTTTGGATATTTTAATTCAAAAAGATGGGAAAATAAAGCCAATCATCAATAACATTATCAATCTATTTATTCTCATTACATTTTTTATCATGATAGCCGGATTTGGTGCCTATTTTGAGCAGGAGTTAGGAATTAATAGTCTAATAGGAAGTAGTATTCTAGCAGTTGTAACCTTTGTTGTTTTTATGACAAGTGTAAAAGGAGTGGTAAAAGCAAATGAACTATTAGTCCCTATTTTAATTGGATTTTTAGTTGTGATTGGATTAATTAATTTAAAAGACATACATTTGCTAGAACTTGGAAATTATATAATAAAAACCAATGAATCTAGCTTTTTCTTAAGTGCTGTTTTATATAGCAGTTATAATAGTATATTACTCATTCCAGTTCTATTAACTTTAAAAAATTATATACAAGATAAAAAACAAATTTTAAAAATTGCTATAATTAGTACAATTGTTATTATATTACTATCCATTGTTGTATTTTTATTATTAGTGAGAGTAGATGTTGAAATTAGTAGATTGGAAATGCCAGCTGTTTATGTAGTGACTAACATGTTTAGTGTATTAAAATACATTTATGGATTTATTATATTGGGGTCTATTTTTACTACTGCCATTTCTTTAGGAACTAGTTTTTTGCAAAATACAACCAAAAGTAAAAAAAGTTATACACAAATTGGGGCAATTATGTGTATAACTTCTGTATTAGTTTCTAAAATAGGTTTTTCTAATTTGGTTAGTTTATTATATCCTATTTTTGGCTATTTAGGATTGCTTCAAATTTTGAAATTAGGAATTACGAGAGTACGAATTAAGTAAAAAGTTTGTATAACTTAGTATTGAAATACTACTGTATATTATCTAAATAAGCTATTAATTGATAAATATAAAGTATAAATTGACGTAATAGAAATACGAAAACAAAGCAAGTACAAAATGAAGTGATAAAATAAAAGGGAGCACAAAAAACAAAAGGTATGTACTCTGATTTTACACTTCATAGAAAACTTGCTTTTTCTTATGGAATATAGTAGAATAAAAAAAGCAAAAGACAAGGAGAAAAGCAATGAAAGAAAACTGGAAAGAAATGATAAAAGAAAAAATGAACCCTAAAACAATTATCATTATAACGATCCTAATAATTTTGTTAATAGCCATTTTATCAGTTGTAATCATTTATTATAACAATCAAGAAATGAGAGAATGGGTTGACAAAAATATATTCAGAAAAGAAGTCATGCAAGACAATGTTAGTACCATAGAAATGAAAGAAAGTGAAAACGCCAATATATATGCTTTTAACAAATACATAGGAATACTAAATAAAAACCAATTCATTATATATGGAAGTACAGGAAACAAAGAAAAAGAATTAGAAGTAGAAGTCTCAAGCCCAATTTTCGATTCTGCTAACCGATTTCTAGTTATGGCAGAGAAGAAGGGAAAAAAATTATACTTAATAACAGATAAAGAAATAACATGGGAAGCAGAAGTAGAAGGGAACATCTCACAAGTACATGTCAACAAAAATGGATACGTAGGAGTAGTCATAACAGACACCAGTTATAAAACAGTCATTAGCATGTATAATCCAGAAGGAAAAGAAATGTTTAAAACGTATTTATCTTCTACTAGAACAGCAGACATAGCTATTTCAAATGATAATAAAAACTTAGCCATTGCAGAAGTAGACACATCAGGAACCATTATACAATCCAATATAAAAATAATTTCCATTGATAAAGCAAGTTCAGACCCAACCAATTCTTTGCAAAGTACGTATCAAGGAGAGCAAGACAAACTAATCACCAATATTAAATACCAAGATAAAAATAAATTAGTTTGTATGTATACAGATAGCATTCATATCATAGAAAATAATCAAGACAATTTGTTAGTTAGCAATGAAACTAGAAAAATGATATTCCAATCTGTAGAATTGAATCATCATGCCATTCAGATAGAAGAAAAATCGTCAGGACTATTTACAGCAGATTCGGTTGTTAACATTATAAATGTTGAAAACAAAGGAAGTAAAGAATACATTGTAAATGCAGTGACCAAAGAAATTTATACCTATGGTGATATTATCGCTTTAAATTTAGGGACAGAGATAGAATTCATTAATACCGATGGTTGGTTAGTAAAAAGATATCTTGCTAAACAAGAAATTACCAATATTGTAGTATCGAATAACATAGCTGGTATTATTTATAGAGATAGAATAGAGATTATTAATTTATAATGAAATCATAAAAGGGGAGAAAGAAATGGGATTTGTAGTAGATTTAATCATAATAGCAGTTGTTGCACTATCAACATTTTTAGCCTATAGAAAGGGATTAGTTAAATTAGCCATTGGATTATGTGCTTTTGTTATTTCCATCGTAGTAACATTTATCTTGTATTATCCAATTTCTAATTTAGTTATCAATGTTACAGGGATTGATGAAGCCATAGAAGATGCTATTTATGAAAAAGCCAATGATGTAATAAAAGAAGGGACACAAGAAGAAGGATTAACCAATCAAATGGTAGAAACAGCAAAAAATGAAATGTTACCAGAAACAGCAAGAAATTTAGCCATTAACATCGTAAGGGGAGGCGTTATGATTGTTTTATTGATTGCTGTAAGAATAGCATTAAGATTTATAACAGCTATAGCAGATGCCATAGCAAAATTACCAATTATCGATCAGATTAATAAAACCAGTGGAATGGTATATGGAGTAATAAGAGGAATTTTAATTGTCTATGTAGCACTTCTTATTTTAGGAATACCAGGAAAAGTAAACCCAAATAATAAATGGAATCAAAGTATAGACCAGTCATTTCTAGGAAAAACGATGTATCAAAATAACGTATTAAATGTGTTTTTTTAGTGAATTATATTGCTTTTTATAAGTAGATTTGCTATACTATTACCATCAAAAATTAGGAGTGAATAATTTTGGGAAAGAAACAAATAAAAGATAAAAATATGAAGAATCCTAAGAAGAAAAAAACAAAAAAGAAAACATGGAAAAAAGTATTACTTATAATCGTACTAATATTATTAATAACAGGAGGAGTATTTGCCTATAAAGTACACTTAAATGGTGGAGGAATGTCAGGTATGTTAGCAACTATGGTAGGACATGATCAATATACAAAGAAGAATTTAGGAGAATTTAAGGTTCTTTTATTAGGAATTAGTACCGATCAAGAAAATGTAGACTTAACCGATACCATTATGGTAGCATCTTATAATCCAAATACACAAAAGGCAACTCTATTATCAATTCCTAGAGATACCTATACAGGAAAAAATCCAGCAAAAGCAACATCTTATGAGAAAATAAATGCTTTATATAACAGAAAGCATAGACCAGATGAAACATTAGAAGCAGTCAATGAAATTACTGGTTTAAATATTGAATATTATGTTGTAATAAAAACAGAAGCCTTAATTAAATTGGTAGATGTAATTGGAGGAGTAACCTTTAATGTTCCCATTGATATGGACTATGACGACACATCACAAAACTTACACATTCATTTAAAAGCAGGAGAACAAAAACTAGATGGAGATAAAGCAGAGCAGGTGGTACGTTTTAGACATAACAACAATGGAACCTCTTATCCAGAAGAATATGGGGATAATGACACAGGAAGAATGAGAACGCAAAGAGAATTTATTATGCAAGTAGTAAAACAAACAGCAAAGCCAGAAAACATATTCAAACTAGGTCAAATTTTAGATGTAGCAAAAGAATATATTATAACTAACATAGACTTTAATATAGCCAAAGATTATATACCATATATTGTAGAATTTAATACCGATGATTTATTAACAGAAACATTACCAGGAACCAATACAAACAAAAATACCAGTGGTACATGGATATTTATACATGACAAAGCACAAACCAAAACATTGATACAAGAGTTGTTCTATGATAGAGATATAGAAGAAACAGGGGATGAAACTTCGGAGGAAGCGAATACAGATACAGCAACAATAGATGTGAATAAATCAGACATTACGGTTGAAGTATTAAATGGAAGTGGTACAGCTAGTAATTTGCAAAAAGTAGTTAGCCAACTGCAAGGGGCTGGATTTAAAGTTACTAGAACAGGAAGTACAAATACAACGCCCAAAACAACAATTAATAACAAAAAGAGCATAAAAGAAACTTTATTGAAGAACATAAAAGATGTGATAGGAACAGGAGTTATCCAATCTAGTGAATCAAGTTCAAGTAAAGTAGATGTAACAATTATTATTGGAAAAGATTACTAATAGAAGAGGTTATTAAATATTATAGTTCAGCTAATTTATTAGAATAGCACAAAGTAGTTTATCTATTAATTTTTTAGGAGGAAACGAGTAGGAATTACTTGAAGAAGCCTAAAAATTAATAGATAAACTACTAGGAGCGAATAACTTATTTTATTTCTGGACCTTAATATTTAATAACCTCTAAATTCGTAGACATGGCTTTTTTTCTTATGAAAAAATACAAAATAAATAATGATTAAAATTAAAATACCAAATCCAAATTCAATCATATAAAGTAACAACTTTGATTTTTCAACAGAATGAGAAGCAATTAAATCTGTTTTATATTCAATTCCATCTATCTTATAAGTAATATTACCTAAAATTTCACCTTGTTCGATTGGAGCTTTTATATTCTGGTTTAAATTGGTTTCATAAATAAGTTCACTCTCTAACAAAGAATTTTTAAGTAAAACTTGTATAGGGGAATTAGCCAATAAGTCTAAATTTTTACTATCTTTTGTACCATTTTTTATTTCTATAGTAGTAATAATATCATTTAGATTCCATAAAGTTTTAATGGAATAATTGCTATAAGCATATTCCATTAGAGTCTTTGTTTCAGAAAATCTAGTAGAGATACCATTTACAGTTTTTCCTCCCAAAACAACGCAAATTAATTCTAAATCATCTTTGTAACTACAAGAAACTAGGCAATCACCAGCTTGACTGGTATAACCTGTTTTACCACAAGTTAAATATGGATAATAATTATCATGATTTGGTATGATTAATTCATTTGTTGAGTTATATTTTCTAACATCGTATTTATTGGTAGCAGGAATAGCACAAGAAGCTTTACCAGCTAATCTTTTGAAATCTTCATTTTTAATACAGTATTGCATCATAATAGCTAAATCTTGAGCAGTTGTGTAATGCTCATCATTGTGCATACCAAAAGTATTGGTAAAGTGGGTACTAGAAAGATGAAGTTCATTTGCTTTTGTATTCATCATAGAAACAAAACTTTCTAAAGAACCACCTATGTGTTCTGCTAAGACATTGGCAGCATCATTGGCGGAATGAACCAATAAAAGCTGTAATAATTGCTCAACTGTTAGCTCTTCACCAACTTGAAGGGAGGCAGAAGAATAACCATCAGGTATGGACATAAAGGCATTATAACTGACAGTTACGATTTCATCTAAAGAACAATTTTCTAAAGTAAGAATGGCTGTCATAATTTTAGTAGTACTAGCAGGATACATTTTTTCATTTTCATTTTTGCTATATAAAACTTTTCCTGTTTTATTATCTATTAAAATAGCAGCTCCAGAAAGCAAGTCTGGTTTTTCAGAAACAGCATAAGTAGCAGAAGTATTAATAATAGATAAGATAACAATAAGTAATATCATTATTTTTTTTACATTTAATTTCATCTTTATTTCTCCTTATTTTTATGTATCTATCATATCCCATTTTTCTAAAATTTTCAACAATTATTTAAAGGAAAGGAAGTTTTTATATGTATAATTTTAATAAAAAACAAAAAATAGTATTAGGAATCGTAATAGCAATTGTAGCAGGCTTTATTTGCTACTATGTATATGCTAAAGAAGATAATAATAATACACGGAATAGATTTAGACAATAGTCTACTAGGACAAGAAGAAGTAAGAAAGCAAGAAACATATAGTGATGATAGAATTTTAGTACATGTATCAGGAGCCGTTAACAAAGAAGGAGTGGTGGAACTGAAAGCAGATAGTAGAATTTCAGATGCCATAGAGAAAGCAGGAGGAATAAAAGAAGAGGCCAGTATAGAAGATATTAATTTAGCTTATAAATTAGAAGATGGCATGAAAATTCATATTCCAACCAAGCAAGAGAAAGAAAGCAATCGTAATACAAAACCAGAAAATATAGCAGAACAGGTTACAGAACAATATGTAATAACTTCAAGTGGAGGTGCGAATCAAGAGGGAAAGGAAGAAAGTAGTTCTACAGTTCAAACAAAAGTAAATATCAATACAGCAACACAAACACAGTTAGAAACTTTGCCAGGAATTGGCCCATCTACTGCAACTAAAATTATTAGTTACCGAAAAGAAAAAGGGAAGTTTAGTAAAATAGAGGATATTAAGGAAGTAAGTGGAATTGGAGATAGCAAATATAATAAAATAAAGGATTTAATTTCGATATAAATAGAAAATGCCACCATTGGCTCGGCAAATGGTGACATTAACAAGTTATCTCACTTGCTTTTTACTGATTTCTTTGTTTCGCGCTTTTCCATTACTTCTTTCAAAAATTCTGGTATGGGATAACGCTTATCAAAGTTATCATTGTTTAAGGAGTTTGGTTCGTTTGTTGAGTTATGCATAATTTTTTCCTTTCCTTTTTCAGTAAAATACTCTAACTTATTTTATATTATATCATAATTTGTGAGTTTAAGCAACTTATAAGAAAAGGTTTAAACTTGAAATAAGAAAAAATACTTGACAAAGTTGAGATTACACAGTAAAATGTTAGCGAAGACTAACAAAAAGGAGAAACGTATGAAACTAACAAGCTCACAGGAGGAATACCTAAAAACAATCTATTTATTAGAAAAAGATAATAAAAAAGTTAGAGTAACAGACATTGCTTTAAAATTAAAAATCACAAAACCAAGTGTTAATAAAGCTGTGAACCTATTAAAAGATATGAAATTAATTGATTATAAAGCATATGGAGACATTAAACTTACTAAAGAAGGAGAAAATTATGCTATTGAAGTTATAAAAAAGCAAGATGTCCTAAAGTTGTTTTTAGTAGAAATTCTAGAGGTAGATAAACAACAAGCGGAAGAAGAAGCAATTGCTATGAAATATGCTATATCAGAACCAACCGTTAAAAAATTAAACAAATATATAACACAGGTTATGAAATTAGACGATATAGATTGTGACTATGATGCAAACAATGAAAAATGTAGAAATTGTATTAAAATAAAAGCTCAAAATAGATTAAGAGAAAAAACAAAATAATAGGAGGAAGTAAGGTGCTATTAGAACTAGAAAATATATGTTTTGAAAGAGAAAACAAAAAAATATTAGATCATATTAATTTAAAGCTAGACATAGGAAAATTTATTGCTATTACAGGACCAAATGGATCTGGAAAATCAACTTTAGTGAAAATCATTATGGGAATTGAAAAACCAGACTTTGGAAAGGTTATTTTAGACGGACAAGATATAACAGAATTAAACATTGATGAAAGGGCTAATTTAGGAATCAGTTTTGCTTTTCAGCAACCTGTTAAATTTAAAGGAATAACAGTATATGATTTATTAAAAATAGCAGGTAAAAAGGATATGACAAAAATAGAAGCCTGTGAAGTATTATCAAAAGTTGGGTTATGTGCAAAAGAATACGTAGATAGAGAAGTAAATAATTCTTTATCTGGAGGAGAATTAAAAAGAATTGAAATTGCAACAGTAGCATTGAGAGGTGCTAAATTAACCATATTTGATGAACCAGAAGCAGGAATAGACTTATGGAGTTTTACTAATTTAATTGATGTATTTGAAAAAATGGGAGAATTAATTAAGGGAACCACTCTTATTATTTCTCATCAAGAAAAAATATTGAATATAGCAGATGAAGTCATTTTAATGAAAGCGGGAAAGATAGAAGAAATAGGAGAAAGTAGAGAAATCTTAGGAAAGACATTTGCTAAGACAGGATGTTATAAGATAAAACAATAAGAAAGAGAACTTGAAAAGAAGCAATTTAGAAATGAAAGGAATACAAATAGTATGAAAGAGAAGATGGATCCAATAGATAAAGAGCTTTTGAAAGAAGTTTCTAATTTAGAGAATTTTTCAAAAGGTGCTTATAATCTTAGAAAAAATGGGGAAGGTATTGAAAGAAAAATAACCGAAAATGTAAATATTGTGACAAAAAAAGATAAACCAGGAATTGACATTCATGTAAAAGAAAATACAAAATTTGAATTTATTCATATACCCGTTATTATAACAGAAAGTGGATTGAATGATGTAGTGTATAATGATTTCTATATTGGAAAAAATGCAAATGTAATCATTGTAGCAGGATGCGGAATTCACAATGACCATCATAAAGATTCTGAGCACGATGGAATTCATCGCTTTTTCCTAGAAGAAGGAGCGAAAGTAAGATATATTGAAAAACATTATGGAGAAGGAAAGGGAGTAGGAAAAAGAATCTTAAATCCAGTTACGGAAGTATATTTGAAGGCAGGGAGTAGCCTAGAAATGGAAAGTAGTCAAATAAAAGGAGTAGATTCAACAATTAGAGAAACAAAAGGCGAATTAGAAGCGAATACCAATTTTGTGGTGTCAGAAAAAATTATGACACATGGAAAACAATTTGCCAAAACCATTTTTGATGTTAAGCTAAATGGGGAAAATGCAAGTACACATGTTACTTCAAGGTCAGTGGCAACCGATGATTCAGAGCAATTGTTTGTTTCCAAAATATATGGAAATCATAAATGTTTTGCTCATAGTGAATGTGATGCGATTATTAAAGATCGTGCTAGAGTGACAGCAACCCCAGAGATTACAGCTAATGACGTAGAGGCAAATCTAATTCATGAGGCAGCCATTGGAAAGATTGCAGGAGAACAATTGATTAAGTTGATGACTCTTGGTCTTTCTGAGAAGGAAGCGGAAGAACAAATTATTAATGGTTTTTTGCGATAAAATAAAAAGGAAAGCAGAGAATTTAGTATTTAAAATTCTCTACTTTTTTTATATCGTAGGATATTTTTTAATGGATGCATGACATTTCAGCTCAGCTTGTTTAATCACTGTTTGAACTGCTTTTTCGCTTTTATTTGGTGGATAGTTGTATTTAATGAGTAATTTTTTAATTTCAATTCTCATTCTTGCTCTAGCATCGCTTTTTATATCCCAGTCAATCGTCATATTTTTATTAACCGTTTCGACTAATTCTTTTGCTATTTGAACCAATATATCATCTTTCATTAAATCTTTTACTTCAGGGTCATCACCTAAGGCATCAAAAAAGGCTTTTTCTTCTGAAGATAAATCGTATTCATTTCCTGCTATTAATTCTTGTTCTATTTCATTCTTAAGGTTAATCAATTCTTGAATAATTTTTTCTAAATCTTCTACCGTTGTTCTTTCGTTATAAGTAGCTACTATTTTTTGAAATTTGGTAGAGAACTTTTCCATTAAAATAATATTTTCTTTTCCGACCTGTTCAACATATTCCTTTAAAGCTCTATTTAAAATTTCTACTGCAATATTTTTCTTTTGCATTTTTGCTAATTTATTCAATATATCATCACTTAGTAGAGAAAGTCTATTACTGTTGTGGAGTTCTCCTATTTGTAATACTTCGTCATTTTGTATTGCTTTTTCTAACATTTCTGCTACATTTTTATTGATTTCTTTTACATCCATTTTTTCTCCCGATAATTTTGAAATAAAAGAGCGAACAGATAGGAAGAACAATATTTCATCTTTTATCTCTTGTGATAATGTCCCTGTACATAGACAATATAAGCTTTTTATATCATGGCTATATTCCATAAATGCTTTTTTTGTTTCTTCTGTTTTAAGTATCCAGTTACTTCCTGCCATGATAATTTCATATTTGTTACGATCTGTCGTAGTTCCAAAATGTGAATAGTAGAAATTATTAAACAAGTCTCTTATTAGTTCTACCTTGTCCATTAAGACTTTTACTAACTCGCTATTGTCAACAATTCTTCCTTGATCTCTTTTGGTATAAGTTTTTAGAGCATCTAAAAGCCACCTTTTTAGTCCGATGTAATCGACAATAAGACCACCTGTTTTGTCTTTATAAACTCTATTTACTCTTGCTATTGCTTGCATTAAGTTATGTGCTTTCATAGGTTTGTCTATATACATTGTGCCAAGCTCTGGTACATCAAATCCTGTTAGCCACATATCGACTACGATTGCTATTTTAAAGTCGGAATCAATATCTTTAAAATCTATTTCTAATTGCTTTTTATGTTTTTTAGAACCAATTGCTTTTTGCAACTCTTTGTCATCTTTATTATTTGATGTTATTATCATATTGACTTTATTTTTCCATTCTGGTCTTAGTTCTAAAAATTGATTGTACATCGTGTACGCAGATTGCCTTGAATAAGCTACTATCATTGCTTTATTAGCAATAGATGATTCTATTTCTTCATAATGTTTTATAATATCTTTTACGATTATTTCTAGTCTGTCTGGATTTTCTATTATTTGTTTCATAGTTGCCATTTCTTTTTTGGACTCTTCTATTTTACAATCTTCCACACTTTCTTCTGTTTCAAGAAATTGGTAATAATCATCAATTTCATCTAATAATTTTTGATTTAATCCTACTCTTGCCGTTCTGGATTCATACATAATTGGCACAGTAGAACCATCCATTATGGCTTGTGTCATATCATAGACATCTATAATATCACCAAATATATTTTTTGTAGACTTATCTTTGGTTTCTACGGGTGTTCCTGTAAAGCCTATATAAGTTGCATTGGGGAAGGCAACATGAAGGTATTTTGCTGTTCCAAATTTTTTGTATGCTTCCATTTTCTTTTTATCGAATTTAATGATTGCCTCTAATCCATAATGGCTTCTATGAGCTTCATCAACAGCAACGATAATATTATCTCTTTGACTAAATAGGCCTGTTTCTTCTTCAAATTTTTGAAGCGTCGTAAAAAAGATTCCTCCTGATTTTCTGCCTTCTAATTTTTCTTCCAAATCTTTTCGGTTTTCTATTTGAACTGGATCTTGTTTCAAATAGCTAGAACATTTAGCAAAGGTAGAAAATAATTGATTATCTAAATCGTTTCTATCTGTTACAATTACAATACTTGGATTATTTAGTGTTTTAATCATATTTCCTGCATAAAATACCATAGAAAAGCTTTTTCCACTTCCTTGTGTATGCCAGAGTAATCCTCCTTTTCCAGTTTTATTATGAATGGCATTTTCTGTATTAGTTATTGCCTTTTTTACACCAAAATATTGGTGATAAGCAGATAATATTTTATTGTCATCACTCCATAATATAAAGTTATTTATAATATCTAATAATCTATCTTTTTTTAACATGCCATTAAATAATGTTTGATGAGTTGGCATATTTTCTTTTACTTCATCTGTATGTTGGATTTTTTTCCATTCTGAAAATCTACTCCATGAACTGGTAATGGTTCCAGCTCTTGCTTGTACGCCATCACTTACGATCAAAATTTGATTATAATAAAATAGACTTGGTATATGTACTTCTTTGTAGCCCATTAATTGGTTATATCCCTCTTCTAATTTTACTTCTTCTCTTATGGTCGATTTTAACTCTATTACCACTAGGGGTAATCCGTTTATAAATAGAATAATATCTGGTCTTTTTTCACTATGTTCAATGATTGTGTATTGATTGATTGCTTTGAATGTATTGTTGGAAACGTTATGAAAGTCCATTATTTTTACTGCTTTGTATCTTGTTTCTCCATTTTTCTGATCTGGTACAAGAATTCCTTCTAATAGATATTTAGTAAATTGTTTGTTGTTTAGGATGGTATTATTGTGTTCCAAATTTCTGATTTGTCTCATGGCTTCTTGTATCTGCTCATGTTTAATTCCTTTATTTAATTTTTCAATTGCTCGTACTAAATCATCTTCTAATAATACTTTTGAGAAGTCTGTTCTATGTAGTTCATATCCATTGATACATTCATATCCTAAATGATATAATAGCTCCATTGATATTTTTTCTAAAATTTCTTCATCAAACATATTTTTAATCTCCCAATAATTCTTTTAAATTAGTATAGTTATCCAAGTTAATAGCTAAATCTTTTATGGTGTTAATTTGAATTTCACTATTATTTCTATTCTTGCTATATATTTGTTGATGGTTATTCATTCCTTCTAAAATTTCTTCTATATCTTTGTTTTTCAAATTTTCTTTTCTTATTTGTGATATTAATGCAGTACAAAATAAATTTGCGTTGTCAAAACCATTTGTTTTTGGTATACTTTCGAGCATCCCATTTAATATCTTTATTTTTTGTTCTTTCTTTAAAAATTTTGCTTTTTCTAATAGCTCATAATACATATTTGTATTAAATCCTTTTATAGGTTCTATTATTTCATTAAAATCCTCATAAAATAAGTTCCAGTAGTCAACTAAATGATCGATATTTCCTAATAGTTTACTTTGTAAATATTTAAAAATACTATGATTTTGTCTATTTATTTCATCTACAAAATTGGGAATTAATTGTAGAATTTTGTACATGTTGGTTAAAGCGAACCATTCTCTTTTATAGAGGTTTTTATCATTATCATCAATAAGATGATCTTCCATAATATTTGACCATTCGTACTTATTATGTAGAATTGATATTTTTCCTTTATCATATAGATATTTTATGATACTTTCCATCAATAACATGTTTTTATATTGATTTAAAATAGACCATTCATCCTTTTTTAGGATGATTAATTTTATTAAAGTACTAAATAGTTTTTCAAAGTTATTATCGGTAAATTTTTCAAAATATTTATCCCTAAAATATAATGAAAAAATTGCATAATGTTCTTCATGTGTTTTAAATCCCATTATAACATCTGTAATATTTCCCCATTCTTTATTTTCGATATCACTTTTTATCAATTTATAAGGATCTTTAATAAAAGCTTCTTTTGTTAAAATATCATGATAAACTCTTTTTATAATCATATAAACTTCTTCTGATAAAGGATCATACTTTTCATCCTTAAAGAAAGAGGGATGAGCACATTTATTTCTTATCTTCTTAAAAAATTCTAAAGTATCCATAGTATCATGATTTAATATATTTTTTTCTTTATATATTTTGTATATTTTATCTTCAATTTCTGAATATTTAGAAGCATTTTTGGATAATTCTTCTATTTTTTGAATTTCCTCAGATAAGTTTTCATATTTTCTATCATTCATTACCATTAATTTATAATACAAATCATCTATGGTAAGACTATATAATAATAATATAGTAGCCCTATAATTTTTAGAATAATAGGATTGTAAAACATCTTCAAAATATTTTCTGCTATCACTTCTTTTTATTAAACTAATTTCATAAATACTAAACATATCTTCTCCATTTACTAATTTAAATAATTATATTATTTAAATTTATTTCTCCATTTATTAGTTTTGGTAGTAATATATCTCGTAGTTGTTCTAAAATTTGGTTTTCTTTTCTTATTTTATCCATTTGATCAAAAATAGGCTTCTGTAATCTATGAAATTCTTTAATTTGCTCATCAGTTATATCTTTAACACTAATATTTTCGATGTCATTTCTACTAATTCCTACAATAACTGAACCAGTTGCCATATTTTTAAATTCTTTGATGGAATCATTGATTATATGAAATGAATATTCTCTATATTCATCATTTATGTCAGTAATTCCTGCTACTCCACGCCCTAAACAATATGGTCCATCACAGATTACTAGCAAGCCGATTGTAGCCCTTATGCAAAAAATTAAATCACCTTTATTAGAAATTTTGGTTGGAGATGAGGTGTATTTTTGAGCTTTTAGATAATGATTTTCATAGTCAGTAGCACCATTTATTAATGGTAACCCGATTTTTTCATAATTATAACTTTCTCCTTTTGGAGATTGTCCCATAACTACATTACCTAATTTTCTTAAATCTATAAATCTTACTGTCTCATTAGTAACGAATGTACTACTCCAGCTCTTATAATAAGTTGTACTGATTTGATACAAGTTGTTATTTATTTGATTATTTAATTCTATCTTTTTATCCAAAGTCTCTAAAATTTTTACGATTTTTTCTTGTTTTTCTAATTTTGGAATATTTACTACAAAATTATTTAGCATACCAAAATTTATCGCAGGCATAGTAGAAGAACTTTGTGCACTTCTTAAATAATTTAATATATTTTTTTGAGATAAATAATAATACATATATTTATTACTTACTATCTTGTTGTTTAAATTTATTTTAAACATATTATTAGCTATAATTCCCGATTTCCCCATAACTACTTTTCCTGCTGTTTGTGAACCATATCGAATCATCACTAAATCATCTTTAGTGGCATAATATTTTTTTCCATAATCATCAATAAATCTTATTGGTTCGTTAGGATTAGTATAGTCTACAATTCTAATAAATCTTTGGCTATTTCCTTTATTATAACTATATTGTTCTTTTAAAGATACTTGCTTACCTTGTGAAAAAGTTGCAATTTCTTCTAATTTATATTTCATACCCAATAGCACCTAAGTTCTTTCTTATTTCATCTTCTAG
>CAOJRU010000016.1 GCA_948442365.1 uncultured Clostridium sp. | reverse complement strand
CCGTTTATTATGCAAGGATACAAGATGCCATAGATAGTATTTCATCTACTGGAACTGTAAAATTATTAGTTAATAATCGAAAGGAAGATCCACAAATTCCAGCAGGAAAGAATATAACATTAGATTTAAATAGTTATACTTTAGATGGGAAAATTACGAATGTAGGTACACTTTGGTTAAAAAATGGAAATGTTTGCCCGAGTGATACAAGCAAAGGTGCTATTTTGAATGGTTCAAAGCTTTATTTGCGAAAAATGGGAGAAGTAAAGAGTTATCAAGGTGCAATAGTCTGTAGCAATGGTGCATTTTTAGATATTGAAGGTGGAACTATACAATCCACAGGCTCTAGTGGTATTTTTCTTGTAGGATCTGGTACAGTTAATTTAGGTGACCCAGAAAAAGACTCTAGTGGAAACTATGTAAATTGGACTACAATTATTGGTCAAGGAGATTACGTGGATGGATCTGGCAAGGACTGCGACTTTGGGTTAATTGGAACCTATGAAGGAAACTTTGCCATAAGATTGTTTGGTCCTACTATGATTAAGGCTACATCTTCTCCATATTGGGCTGTATATAACGGTCTGAATATGAAATGGTATGGCGATCCATCTCTATTGCATGTATCTGGAAAAGTTTGGGGAGCAGGAATTAATTGGCAATAATTCTTTAATCCATCGAGTAGTAAATATATAAAAACAAATCAAAATTCTCAATTTTAGTTGAGAATTTTTGATTATCTAACCTAGCTATATGATTTTTATTATAAGAAGAGAGATATTTTAAAATTTTTACTAATTAATATGAATGATAAAAAATGTTAAACAGATAAACTATTGAAACTAAGGTCGATTTATGGTATATTGTAAAAGTAAAAAGAAAAGAGGTAAAATTCAGATTTTATAACTAAATTTATGCCTTAGGAGGGAATGAGATAAAAGATGAATAGAGGAAGAAGATATGAAGAACCAAAATTAAACTTAAAAAAAGTATTTGCTGTTATATTAGCATTTGTAGTAATCATTATGTTTATATTTATCCTAAAAGGAATTTTAACCAAAGACGAAGAACAAGGAAAAATTACTAGCAAAGACTATGCTGTGGTATTCAAAGATAATAAATGGGGCGTGATAGACTCAAATGGGAATATCGTAATAGATCCTTCTTATGAAGAAATGATAACCATTCCAAACAGTAAAAATGATGTATTTTTATGTATTTATGATGTGAATTATGAAACAGGAGAATATAAGACCAAAGCATTAAACAGTAAAAATCAAGAAATATTAACACAATATGAACAAATAGAAGGCATTTCAAATAAAGATACTAACCATAACATATGGTATGAGGACAATGTTTTAAAAGTCAAGAAAGACGGTAAATATGGAGTTATCCATTTAACAGGAAAAGAATTAACAACCTGTCAATATGATGAAATTGTTGCTGTAGAAGGAATAAAAGGGATATTAAAAGTAACAAAAGATGGGAAAGTGGGAATCATCAATCAAGAAGGAAAAGAAGTTTTAAGCACACAATATGCAGAAGTTACCAATATAGGAGAAGACAGTAAAGATGGTTTTATTATAAAAGGAGAAAATGGAAAATACGGAATAGTAAACTATTCTAATCAAACCATATTAGAAACAAAATACGATGCCATTGAAAAAATTCATAGGAATGACATGTATGTTGTAAAGCAAGCAGGAAAACAAGTATTAGTAAAAAAAGATGGGACAGAAGTATTAAGTACAGGATATGATGAAATCAAGGAAATTTTGAAAAATGCAGATAATGGGATCATTTATACAAAAAATGGGAAATATGGTGTCATGAAAACGACAGGAGAAGTAACGGTTGCACCAGATTATGAAGAATTAAAAGAAGCAAAAACAGGATTATTGATAGCAAAACAAAATGGGAAATATGGTATTATCGATATGCAAAAGATTAGTAAAATAGAGCCAACTTACACATCAATTACCTATCATGAGAAAGCAGATATCTATATTGCGGAAAAAGAGGATTATAGTAATGATATAATTGATAATACATTTACCGTTCGCCAATCAGGAATTTTAATTGATTTAGATGACGAGAAGGGATATTTTGAGCTAAAACAAGGAGAAGAATATAAATATTATAACTTTAAATTCGAAGAAAAGAACATTACAGAAATTCAAGTAAGTAATACTTTATTTAAAAGCAAGAAAGATGGAAAATATGGATTTGTAGATAAAGATGGAAAAGTAGTTGTAGACTATCAATATGATGATGTAACAGAACAAAATAGTTATGGTTATGCAGGTATTAAAAAAGACGGAAAGTGGGGTTCTATCAATAATAAGGGTGAAGTTATACAAGAACCAACGTATAACCTAGAAGATTACTTGAAAATTGACTTCATTGGAAGATGGCATTTAGGAAAAGACATCAATATGAATTATTATAATCAACTTTAAAATTGAAAAGTTGCCACTGGTTCCTAAAGTTTATTGGCAACTTTTCAAATAAGGGATTAGAAGACATTTCTTATTTAATAAGGTTGCCACTTAGGAAACCAGTGGCAACCTAAGGGAAAGGAATTTTAAATGGAACTAAAGACAAATTATCAATATACATACTTTATCCATCCGTTTGTCATAAAAGATGGTAAATATCAAAAATATATACTAAAAATGTTAAAAGATAAAAACTGTAGTCTAAAAATCTTTCAAAAAGAAAAAGATCTAAAATTATATAAATATTTTTTGCCAAAAATGAGAGAATTTTTATTTTCAAGTTTTAGTTACAGTAATAATAAACTAAAAAAATTAGAAGAATTGCCAATAGAAACAAGAGCAGCTTTACTTGCTAAAAATCCATGTAACATATTTGAATATACTATAAAAAAAGATATTCAAGGGAAAATAGAACAAAGTAATGGCATTTTTTTTGATATACAAAAAGTAGAAATCATTTGTTTTTCTACGGGAATCTGTTTTTTAGCGATCAAAACAAATGTAGAAGAATATACAGAATTTAGGAATGTTTTAAATTTTAACTATAAATTCAGAGACATCAATAATGAATTAGCAAATTTAGAAAACTATGACAACATACGTATTCAGACCGATAGTTTTGCAGATACCAAGACTTTTCAAGAATTTATACATGGTATTACTGGTTTAAATGCAGAAGCAGCTAGATTAAACATAGAACCAGAAAGATTTTTAACTTATGCGTATGTATGTATTAATCAAGACGCTTGGAGCAGTGCGAATCAATTTGATGAAATCAAATATCAGTTTATTAAATATACCAATATTTTGCCAGCAGATAGTAGTAGAGACTATGAATATGAAAAAGTAGAAACCTTCTCTAAATGGAAATATGCGAAATTAGGTTTAACTAAGTTAGGCATGATGCTATTTTCCTCTAGTAATGATATGAGCAATTACACCATTTTACCAGAAGAATATGAAAATCAATATTTTTATACTTACATTTTTAATTTATATAAAAAAATATATTTAAAAAAGATAGAATTAGAATTAAAGGATATGGCAAAAATAAAAAAAGCAAGAAAGAAATTTGTAGAATTCACAAAGAACCTATGGATACAAGAAATAACAGAAGATGAAACAGGATCGTTATTAAATGATAAAATGCAGGAAGTATTTGAATTAGACAAATTATATAGTGAAGTGAAATATAAATATGATATCTTATATAAAGAACTAAATTTTGAAAAAGAAAGAAAAGCAACAATCATAATAGCAGTGCTACTAGGTATTTCGTTATTTTTTAATGGTTGCCAATGGTTCCGGATTTATTTGGCAACTTTTCAAGTAGAAAGGCATAGGATTGGGGAACGTTCAGTTGCCAATGGGGACGGACCTTTTTGGCAATTATTATATTTACTGTTATTTAGATTGTAGGGTATATAAAAAATAAATGAAAAATTGCCAAAAAGGTCCGTCCCCATTGGCAACCTTAGAAAAGAGGAAAGCAAATGAAAATTTGTTGTGGAACAGACATCATCGAGATAGAAAGAATTAAAAAAAGTATAGAAGATGAAAAAATTGGAAAGGCATTTGTAGAAAGAGTCTATACGCAAAAAGAAGTGGAATACTGTGAGAGTAAGAAAGCACAAAAGTATCAACATTACGCGGCAAGATTTGCAGCCAAAGAAGCAGCTTTCAAAGCTATTTCAGATCAATTAGAAGGCAAGTATTCGATTAACTGGAGAGATTTCGAAGTAATTAATGATAAACAAGGAAGACCAACTCTCAATTTAATAGGAATTCATTTGATGGATATAGAAAATATAGATTTAAGCATATCACATTGCAAAGAGTATGCCATAGCAAATGTAACCGTATTAAGAAAGTAGATGTCCATTGGAGACAATTCTTTTTGGACATTGCTACTAAATAAAAAAGATTGACCAAAAAGTATGGTTCTAAATGGCCGTCAACACACATAGGAGGTTTCAATGGAATTATTTGATAATCATGCACACTTAGATGATGAAAAATTCAATGAAGATAGAGAGCAAGTAATTGAACAAATTAAAGAAGCAGGAGTTACTAAATTAATAACAGCTGGTTATAGCTTAGAATCAAGTAAAAAAGCAAAAGAACTGGCAGAACAGTATGGGTTTATTTATGCAACTGCTGGTATTTCTCCCAATGATATTCCACAAACAGAAGAGGAATTGTGGATTATGTTAAAGCAAATTGAGGAAATTGTGAAACAAAGTAAAAAAATAGTAGCAATTGGAGAAATTGGATTAGACTACTATTGGAATCAAGAGAATAAAAAATTGCAAAAATTAGCCTTTATCAAGCAAATAGAATTAGCCAATCAATTGAATCTACCAATTGTTATTCATACAAGAGAAGCAGTGATGGATACTATCGAGATATTAAAACAAAACCAAGTTATTTCAAAAGGAGTATTTCATTGTTGCCCCCTTAATAGAGAATTAGTAAAAGAGGCATTAAAATTAGGATTTTATATTTCTTTTGCAGGTCCGATCACTTTTAAAAACTCAAAAAATGCAAATGAAATAATTGAAATGGTACCAAATGAAAAAGTCTTAATAGAAACAGATAGTCCCTATCTATCACCAGAACCATTAAGAGGAAAAAGGAATGATTCGAGAAATGTCAGATATGTGGCACAAAAAATAGCAGATGCGAAGAATTTGCCAATCGAGCAAGTGGCCGAAATGACTTATCAAAATGCCATGAAAATATTTAGAATAAAAGACTAGGAAAAGTTAAATCACATTTCCTAGTCTTTTATCTTTTAAAGTGAATTTTTTCAAAAGTATTTTTTATTTTAAATTCCTTAAAGCTTCAATTCTATCATCAATGCTGGGATGAGTAGACCATAAACTGGAAGATTTCTTTTTTCCCTCTTTCGTATTCTTCTTAAAAGGATTTACGATATACATATTAGCAGTTGCACTATTAGCAGTAGCTAATTGATTATCATCGGCATCCAACTTTTGAAGAGCTGCTATCAATCCATCTGGGTTACGAGTCAACTCAACTGCTGTACTATCAGCCAAGAACTCTCTTTTTCTTGAAAGTGCTAGTTGCATTAAAGAGCCGAAAATAGGAGATAATATTAAAAAGATAAGTCCTAATATCATTAAAATAGCATTTCCCTTGTTGTCACTATCTCTATCATTATCGAATCCACCCCAAAATAAAGCACGAGAAAACATATCAGAAAGCATAACAATAAATCCTACCATAACAGAAACAATACAGCTAAGGCGAATATCATAATTTTTAATATGACTTAATTCATGGGCGATAACACCTTCTAATTCATAGTAATCTAATTTTTCTAATAAACCAGTTGTCACGCAAATAACAGCATTTTCTGGATTTCTTCCAGTTGCAAAAGCATTAGGCTGAGGATCCTCCGTCACATATAATCTAGGTTTTGTTGTTAAACCAGAAGGTATCATTAAAGCATCCAATATATTTATAATTTTCAAATCTTCATCTTTTGTAGCAGGTCTAGCTCTATTCAAAGATAAAACGATTTTATCACTATAATAATAAGAACCCCAAGCAGATAGAGTAGAAAAAATAAGAGCAATCACAATAGAAAAAGTGCCTAATCGCAAGGCATGACAGATATAATAAACAATTAAAGTAATAACTAAAATGAAAATGGCGACAATTACACCTGATTCTATTTTATTTTTTTTAATATTTTCAAACATTTTAAAATCCTTGTATAATTATATTTAGGTTTTTTAAAAAGGATTTACCTATAAACCCATGTATATATTTTTATTATAATATTTTTTATTATATAAAAAGGCTAGAAGTTTTGATACCCTCTAACCTTCTTATTTATGAATTTGAACCAAAATCTACTTTTACATTTTTTCTAGCTTCATCACTATCAGTTTTAAATAACTCACGAGGTTCAAAATGAAACATACCAGCGATGATATTAGAAGGGAATACTTGTAATTTTATATTATACATGGTAACAGAATCATTATAGAATTGTCTCGAAAAAGAAATTTTATTTTCTGTATTTCTCAATTCTTCTGATAGTTCTGAAAAGTTTTGATTTGCTTTCAATTCTGGGTAATTTTCAGAAACTGCCATAATCGTTTTCAAAGCACCAGATAATTGATTATCTAAATCTGCTTTTTCAGAAACACTTTGTGTATTAGCCCAAGAAGTTCTAAGTGCTGTTATTTTTTCAAACGTTTCCTTTTCGTGGTTCATATAACCCTTTACAGTTTCTACAAAATTTGGTATTAAATCAAATCTTCTTTGTAATTGTACATCAATTTGGCTCCAAGCGTTGTCTACTTTTATTTTAGTTTGCACTAAACCATTATACATTCCAATAATGGCAAGAACAAGCACGACAACGATAGCTAATATAATCCAACCAATCATGTGAATTCCTCCTTATTTCTATTATATACAAGATTATCATATCATATTAATAGAATTTATACAATAAAAACATAAAAATTTTTGGTATGTTTTGGGACAGGCACAACATATCCGTTTTGGTATATTTTGGGACAGGCACAAGTTAGCCATTTTGGTATGTTTTGGGACAGGCACAAGCTAGCCATTTTGGTGTTTTTTGGGACAGGTTTAAATTGCCATAATTAAGGCAGAAGAAAAAATGATAGAATAGTAATTTTAGATAAAAGAACCAACTAAAAGAAATATATCAATTGCTATTTTTACTCATAACAGAAATTTTAAAAATAAAAAATGAACAAAAGAAACAATAAAAATTAGTCATACTTTGAAAAAAAACACATATAATAAAATAAGGAGCTTATCAAAAAATGGACAAAATGCTGAAAAGTAAGCAAAAAATCCAAAATTTGACAAAATAGAATAAGAATGATATACTAACCAAGATTTCAAAGGAGGAATTAATTTTTATGAAAAAAGAAGAAAAAGCATCCTTGTCAATAATGAAAATTATAGCCATCAGTATCCTATTAATTCTAATATCAGGAATTGGAGTTATGGCAGTAAATACCAAATTAAACGATGTTAAAATTATACTTCAAAATGGATATGAAATGACGGTACTTACTTCCAAAACAAAAGTATCTGACATATTAGAAGAAAATAATATTATATTAGAAGAAAATCAAAAAACGATACCAGATTTAAACTATGAAATAATAGCAGGAGAAAGTATTAAAATTACCGATAAATCTTATCAAGAAGTGCAAATTGCGAAAATATCAGAAGAAGGAGTAGAAACTTCTTTAAATCAATTATTAGAAAACTATGCGCCAATTACAGAGAAAATTATAATAGAACAAGTTAGTATTCCTTATGAGACAGTAACTAAAAATGCAACAGAAGCTTCTGGAGATACCACCAATAAAGTATTACAACAAGGGCAAGATGGACTAAAAGAAGTAACCTATAAGGTAAAATATCAAAATGAAGTAGAAATTGAAAGAATTTTACTATCAGAAGTGGTTGTAAAAGAACCTGTCAACAAAATCGTACAAGTGCAAAAAACAGTAACATCAAGAGCTTCTACCTTACCAAGAACAGCAAGTAATACAACAGGTGGAGCGACTTATAAAATAACGGCTTATTGTCCCTGCGCTAAATGTTGTGGAAAAGCAACAGGAAGAACAGCTGCTGGAACAAGAGCAACAGCAGGAAGAACCGTAGCAGCATCTAGTCAATTTGCATTTGGAACCCAATTAAATATTGGAGGCCATGTTTATACAGTAGAAGATAGAGGAGGAGCCATTAACGGTAACAAAATTGATATTTTTGTTAATTCACATGCAGAAGCGTTACAATGGGGTGTTCGATACTTACCAGTTAATGTAGTAAATTAATTAAATAATAATAGCAAGAATTGTGGAAAGCATAAACTTGCTATTTTTTTTATTTTATAGTAAAATACTGATTATAGTTTCAACCGAAAAAGATAATATATGAATTGTGATATTGTAAATTTAATTAGTTAAACAGGGAAAATAGAAGAAAGGAAGCTAAAATGAAACTAATTTCATGGAATGTAAATGGAATACGAGCTTGTGTAAACAAGGGATTTAAGGAATTCTTTGATGCGATAGAGGCAGATATATTTTGTATGCAAGAGACCAAATGTCAGCCAGAACAAATTGATTTAGCATTTCAAGGTTATACAAGTTATTGGAATAGTGCAGAAAAAAAAGGATATTCAGGAACTGCTATTTTCACTAAAATAAAACCAATAACAGTAACGTATGGAATAGGAATCGAAGAACATGATCAAGAAGGAAGAATTATCACATTAGAATTCAAGGATTTTTATCTAGTCAATAATTATACGCCAAACTCAAAAAGAGAGTTAGAAAGGTTATCTTATCGACAAAAATGGGAAGATGAAATTAGAAAATACCTTTTAAAATTAGATAAGAAAAAGCCAGTCATCATGTGTGGTGACTTAAATGTAGCACATAAAGAGATTGACCTGAAAAATCCAAAAACAAACAGAAGAAATGCAGGATTCACAGATGAAGAAAGAGAAAAAATGACACAATTATTAAATGCAGGATTTACAGATAGTTTTCGTTATCTATACCCAGATAAAGAAAATGCTTATAGTTGGTGGTCTTATATGGGAAGAGCTAGAGAAAAAAATGTAGGATGGAGGATTGATTACTTTATTGTATCAAATAAACTTCAAAAGAAAATTAAAGAAGCAAGCATATATCCAGAAATCACAGGGAGTGACCATTGTCCAGTTGGGCTAGAGCTAAATTAGTATAAGAAAAAAGGGCTGGTTTAACCTGTCCCAAAAAGTACCAAAATGGATAACTTGTGCCTGTCCCAAAACATACCAAAAAAGAAAGAGAGTAGTGAGAGAATGAACGAAATAAAAAATCATGGAAAAAAGTGGCTGTATTGGTTTTTACTAGGAGTAGCTATTATAGTAGTATATAAGGCATTGGATAATTTTGGCGATGTCATGGGAGTTGTGACAAAGTTTTTTGAAATTATTACTCCATTTTTAGTAGGAATTTTCATTAGTTATTTGTTGTATATGCCATGTAAAAAAATAGAAGAATCATATGCAAAATCAAAACTAAAATGGATTGCTAAAAGATCTAGGAGTCTAGGAATTTTGACAGTCTATCTTATTATTTTACTTTTAGTGGTGATATTGATTAATTTTATTTTACCAGTGGTGTTTGAAAGTGTAGTGGATTTGATTAATAATATACAAAATTATTATGAAATAGCCATTGATAATTATAATCAGTTATCATCCGATCATATTTTGAAAAGTGGAATGGTAGAGGATGCGATACAAAATGTACAAAATTTGGATATTAAACAATATTTTCAATTGGAGAAAATATTAGCTTATGTAGTAAGTGCCATAGATGCGGTAACAGGAGTTTTTGATGTAGTTGTGGCAGTTATTGTGTCTGTCTATATTTTAGCAGAAAGAGTAGAAATATTGAATGCTATTAGAAAATTGGCAGAAGCAGTATTCAAAGAAAAGATGTATAAGAATTTAGGAAAGTATTTTAATAATTCCAATGAAATATTTTTCAAGTTTATTGCCAGTCAATTTTTAGATGCTGTTATTGTAGGAATTATGGTTACGATTGCGATGAGCATAATGGGTGTAAAATTTGCTCCATTACTTGGCTTCTTAATTGGATTATTTAATATGATTCCTTATATTGGTGCTATTATTGCAGTAGCTATTGCAACTTTAATAACCTTGATAACAGGAGGTTTATCACAGGCGATTTGGATGTTAATTGTGGTAATCATTTTGCAACAAATTGATGCCAACATTATTAATCCAAGAATTATAGGACAATCGCTAAAAATAAGTCCATTATTAGTTATGTTTGCAATTACAGTAGGAGGGGCTTATTTTGGCATACTAGGTATGTTCTTGGCTGTACCAGCAATTGCTGTAGTTAGAATTTTAGTAGAAGATTATATCGATTATAAATTAATGATAAAAAAACACAAATAGAAACTTGCCATTGGTTTTGTGCCAATGGGGACGGACCTTTTTGGCAATTTTAATAAAGTTAGAAAAAATAAGGAGTTTTATTATGTTAAAAAAATATATTTTAGTGTTTATCATATCTATGATACCATTGATCGAATTAAGAGGAGCTGTGCCAGTTGGAATGAGCTCATTATGGTGTGAACCACTTCCCATTATTCCTTTATACATCGTTTGTATTATAGGAAATATGTTACCAGTACCATTTATTTTCTTTTTTGCAAGGAAAGTTTTAGAATGGGGAGCAGATAAAAAGTATATTGGGAAGTTTTTCACGTTTTGTTTAGAAAAGGGAGAAAAAGGTGGTAAAAAATTACAAGAAAAAGCGGGACGTGGTTTATACATTGCTTTGTTCCTTTTCGTAGGAATACCACTTCCTGGTACAGGTGCATGGACAGGAACTCTTGCTGCAAGCTTCTTAGATATGGATTTTAAAAAGAGTGTTATTGCTATTATGGCAGGGGTCATTTTAGCAGGTATTATTATGGGATTAGCATCTGCAGGTGTATTTGGCGCAGTTGGTGCAATTTTTAGTTAAGGATTAACTAAAAGAATAATAAAAAGATAAAATATAAAGGACTCTAATAAAGACTCAATAATGTCTTTATTAGAGTCCTTTTATAAGAAATGAATTAAAAATAAATAATAGTAAATTAGAGAGGATAGCTCAAAATTTAACAAAACAATGTAATAGGATACAATATCAAATTATTGTTTTACAAAAAGTAGAAGAAAACTTACAAAAAAAGGAATGAAAGGGAAAAATCCTATCTAGGAAGGTTTGAAATCAAGCAGAATAGATGAGAGGATAAAAGAAAAGATAAGAGAATAAAATAGAACTTTGCCCAAACCCTTGACATTTATAGGAAAAACATGCTAAAATATAGATTGATTTTTATTCAGTGGTAGAAAAATACAAAATCTACCAAACGATATCAAAATTAGAAAAAGAGGAATCAAAAGCAAGGGGCCCTAAAGAAAAACTAATTGGAAAAGCAGGCCAATAGTACACGTTAGACAAGCAACTTGCCATTTGAGAAGGACTTTTTTTAATTCTATGTATTTATTTTCTGCTTAATATCAAATTGAGGAGTGATTTTTTTGAAAATCAAAGAAGTAAATTACGAGAAGGCCTCTCGTAAAGATTTCGCGAAAGTTGGAGATTACATTGAAATGCCCAACCTAATTAAGGTGCAAAAAGACTCTTATGACTGGTTTGTAGAAGAAGGATTAGGGGAAGTATTAAAAGACATATCACCAATAGAAGACTACTCAGGAAACTTAGTTCTTGAATTTTTCGATTATTACATGGAAGACAAAACCAAATACAGTGTAGAAGAGGCCAAAGAAAGAGACGCTACTTACTCTAGTAGATTGCATGTAAAAGTCAGATTAATCAACCGTGAAACAGGTGAAATCAAAGAGCAAGAAATCTATTTAGGTGATTTTCCATTAATGACAGACAGTGGAACCTTTGTCATCAATGGAGCAGAAAGAGTTGTCGTAAGCCAATTAGTACGTTCGCCAGGATGTTATTATGGAGAGGAATTTGATACCAAAACAGGAAAAAGAACGTACAATTCTACTGTTATGCCACTTCGTGGAGCTTGGTTAGAATATGAAACAGATGGAAATGATATCTTCTATGTACGTGTGGACAGAACCAGAAAAGTACCAGTAACCACTTTATTAAGAGCAATTGGAGTTGTTTCAGACGACCAAATAAGAGAATTATTTGGTGAGGAAGAAATGATAGCAGCAACCATTAGTAAAGACACCATAAAAGACCAAGAAGAAGCCTTAATTGAGATTTATAAAAAATTAAGACCAGGAGAACTTCCAACCGTAGATGCGGCAAGAAATCTATTCAATGGACTATTCTATGACAATAAAAGATATGACCTAGCCAAAGTAGGAAGATACAAATTTAACCAAAAATTAGGATTAGCAGGAAGAATCAAAGATAAAGTAGCAGCAGAAGACATTGTGGATAATGAAACAGGAGAGGTATTCGTACAAGCAGGAGAAATCATTTCAGAAGAAGTTGCTGAAAACATTCAAAATGCAGGAATTAATATCGTAGATATTGCTTTGGGAGAAAGAAAAGTAAGAGTCATCGGAAATAGTACCGTTAATATCCACAAAGTATTACCAAACGTTGATTTAAGCAAGTTACATTTCAAAGAATTAGTCAATTACAATGTATTAAAAGGTATCATAGACAATACCGATGAAAAAGATTTAGTAAAAGCAATAGAAGAAAGAATGGATGAATTAGTACCAAAAATCATCACAACAGAAGATATGATTGCTTCTATTAATTACTTATTAAATCTATCACATGGGCTAGGAAAGCCAGATGATATTGACCATTTAGCAAATCGTAGAATTCGTCAAGTTGGAGAATTATTACAAAACCAATTTAGAATTGGTTTAACCAGATTAGAAAGAGTAGTTCGTGAAAGAATGACCATTCAAGACTTAGATGTTGTAACACCACAAACATTAATCAATACCAAACCGATTACATCATCCATCCGTGAATTCTTTGGAAGTTCGCAATTATCTCAATTCATGGATCAAACGAATCCATTGTCAGAATTAACCCATAAAAGAAGAATATCTGCATTAGGACCTGGTGGATTGACAAGAGAAAGAGCTGGATTCGAGGTACGTGACGTTCACTATACTCACTATGGTAGATTATGTCCAATCGAATCTCCAGAAGGACCAAACATTGGATTAATTTCAGCTCTTTCGTCTTTTGCCAGCATTAATGAATATGGATTTATTGAAACACCATATCGTAAAGTAGACCCAGTTTCGCACAAATTAACAGACATCGTAGATTACATGAGTGCAGATGTAGAAGATAATTACATTATTGCGCAAGCTTCTGAACCAGTTGATAAAAACGGAAAATTTGTGAATGAAAGAATTAGAGTTAGATTTAAAAATGAAGTAATTGAAGTAGATAGAGATCGAGTTCAATACGTAGACGTTTCACCAAAACAATTAGTATCCATTGCAGCTGCCATGATTCCATTCTTGGAACATGATGACGCAAAAAGAGCGCTAATGGGTGCCAACATGCAACGTCAAGCGGTTCCTTTAATGATAACAGAAAGTCCAATTGTAGGAACAGGAATTGAATACAGAGCAGCCAAAGACTCAGGAATTTTAGTATTAGCAGAAGAAGATGGCGTAATCGAAAAAGTAACAGGAGATGCCATCACAGTAAAATATAATAACAAAAAAACAATGACTCATAAACTTCGTAAATTTAAAAGAACGAATGGTGGTACTTGTATTAACCAAAAACCAATTGTAAAAGTAGGAGAAAAGGTTAAAAAAGGTGATGCTATTGCGGATGGGCCATCTACCGCTAATGGAGAAATGGCACTTGGTAAAAATGTATTAGTAGCTTTCTCAACATGGGAAGGATATAACTATGAGGATGCGATCCTAATTAACGAAAAATTAGTAAAAGAAGATGTATTCACATCCATTCATATTGAAGAATATGATTGCGAATGTCGTGATACCAAATTAGGAGCAGAAGAGATTACACGTGATATTCCAAATATTGGTGATGATTCTTTAAAAGACTTAGATGAAAATGGAATTATCAGAATTGGTGCAGAAGTAAGACCAGGAGACATCTTAGTTGGAAAAGTTACACCAAAAGGAGAAACGGAATTAACCGCAGAAGAAAGATTATTAAGAGCCATCTTTGGAGAAAAAGCAAGAGAAGTAAGAGACACTTCTTTAAGAGTACCACATGGAGAAGCTGGAACCATTGTAGATGTAAAAATCTTTACCAGAGATAATTCCGATGAATTAGGACCAGGTGTTAATCAAATTATTAGATGTTACATAGCAACCAAAAGAAAAATATCAGTGGGAGATAAAATGGCTGGACGTCATGGTAACAAGGGTGTTATTTCAAGAGTGTTACCAGAAGAAGATATGCCATTTATGCCAGATGGTACGCCAATTGACATCTTATTAAACCCATTAGGTGTGCCTTCTCGTATGAACTTAGGTCAAGTTTTGGAGGTTCATTTAGGAGGAGCAGCCAAAGCATTAGGATGGAAAATAGCTACACCTGTATTTGATGGAGCAACACAAGATGATGTAGAGGAATTGTTAAAAGAAGCGGGAATGAGTAAAGATGGAAAAACAGTTCTTTATGATGGTAGAACAGGAGATCCATTCGATAAACCAATTACAGTTGGTGTTATGTACATGTTAAAACTTCATCACTTAGTAGATGATAAAATTCATGCACGTTCAACTGGTCCATACTCATTAGTTACCCAACAGCCACTAGGAGGTAAAGCACAATTTGGTGGACAACGTTTTGGAGAAATGGAAGTTTGGGCACTAGAAGCTTATGGTGCATCTTATACATTACAAGAAATGCTAACCGTTAAATCTGATGACATTGTAGGAAGAGTAAAAACCTATGAAGCAATTGTAAAAGGAGAAAATGTTCCAGAACCAGGTGTTCCTGAAAGTTTCAAAGTACTTGTAAAAGAATTACAATCTTTAGGACTAGACGTTCGTCTATATTCAGAAGATAATCAAGAACTTGAATTAAAAGAAAATATTGAGGAAGGGATTGAGTACGATCCTGATAAAGAGAAGAAGTTGATGGAAGAAGAACAACAAGTTATTGTAGATAGCGATTTAGACGGTTATGGTGAAGAACTAGATGATGACATGCTTTTAGAGGATGAAACAAATGATTTAGTAGCTGACGATAGTGATGAACTTTTTGAAGAATTAGGAGATGAAGGGGACGAATTGCTATTTGATAATGATTTAGCAAATGATAATTTAGATAATGATGAGGATATCATAGAGTAAGTTCTTTAGTGATATACCCAATTTAGTTAATTTTAAAATAGTGAGGGATGTAGAAATGGCAGTAGATAGAGGAAGAGGGTTAAACGATTTAAAATGCAAAGTAAACCCACAAGAAGCAATAAAAAAACATGTAAAAGAACAAGAGGAAGCCTATAAGGAAAGAGAAGAGGCAATAAAAAAGGTAACAACCGTGATAGAAAAATTAAAACAAGAAGGAAAAGAAATAACAGAAAAAAACATAGTAGATTACTTATTCGATCATGATTATAGGGATTATGAGAAATACAACTTATGGATAAAAATTTTATGTAGAGATGGACAGATTCCAGAAGTGGAAGAAGAGAATTGTAAGTAAATCGGATTGCAAAATGCCTGAACGCATTTTGCATACTGAGACGGTAACAGCTAAAGCTTAACAGTCTCAGCAATTGAATAAATTTCAAAAAGATAAGAAGCGACCAAAAGGAATTGTTCGAGCAGTGGCAAGACTTTAAAATCTGTTTTGAAATTACCCAAAATACGACAAGGGGGAAAAAGAGTGGACGAATTAGATATTTTTGACAAACTAAAAATAGGAGTGGCATCTGATGAAAAAGTAAGGGAATGGTCAAAAGGAGAAGTAAAGAAGCCAGAAACCATTAACTACAGAACATTAAAACCAGAAAAAGATGGTTTATTCTGTGAAAGAATTTTTGGACCAACCAAAGATTGGGAATGTCACTGTGGAAAATATAAAAGAGTGAGATATAAGGGAATTGTATGTGACCGTTGTGGTGTAGAAGTAACCAAAGCAAAAGTTAGACGTGAAAGAATGGGACATATTGAATTGGCAGCGCCAGTAGCACATATTTGGTACTTTAAAGGAATTCCAAGTAGAATAGCTTTAATGTTAGATATTTCACCAAGAAATTTAGAAAAAATTATTTATTTTGCATCTTATGTGGTAATTGACAAAGGAACATCAAGTTTGGAAAAATGCCAAGTGTTAAATGAAAAAGAATATCATGAAGCAGAAGAAAAATATGGGAGAGGTTCTTTTAAAGCCAGAATGGGAGCAGAAGCCTTAAAAGAATTATTAGAGCAAGTAGATGTAGATGTATTATCAGCAGAAATAAGAAAAGAATTAGAAACAGCAAGTGAACAAAAAAGAGTAAAATTAATCAAAAGATTAGATACGGTAGAAGCTTTTAGGCTTTCTGGTAATAAACCAGAATGGATGATTATGCAAGTAGTACCAGTTATTCCACCAGAACTAAGACCAATGGTACAATTAGATGGTGGTAGATTTGCAACATCAGACTTAAATGACTTATATAGAAGAGTCATCAATAGAAATAACAGATTGAAAAGACTATTGGAATTAGGAGCACCAGAAATTATTGTAAGAAATGAAAAAAGAATGTTACAAGAATCAGTAGATGCCCTAATTGATAATGGAAGAAGAGGAAGACCAGTAACAGGTGCTGGAAATAGACCTTTAAAATCTTTATCAGACATGCTAAAAGGAAAACAAGGACGTTTCCGTCAAAACTTACTTGGAAAACGTGTTGACTACTCTGGACGTTCTGTTATCGTAGTAGGACCAGAACTAAACATTTATCAATGTGGACTTCCAAAAGAAATGGCAGTAGAACTATTTAAACCATTTGTTATGAGAGAATTAGTAGGAAGAGGTATTGCACAAAATATCAAAAATGCGAAAAGAATGGTAGAAAGACTAAGACCAGAAGTATGGGGAATCTTAGAAGAAGTTATTAAGGATCATCCTGTTATGCTAAACCGTGCACCAACACTACATAGATTGGGAATTCAATCTTTTGAGCCAGTCTTAGTAGAAGGAAGAGCCATCAAACTTCACCCATTAGTTTGTGAAGCCTTCAATGCTGACTTCGATGGTGACCAAATGGCAGTACATTTACCATTATCACCAGAAGCACAAGCAGAATCAAGATATTTAATGCTAGCAACTAACAACTTGTTAAAACCACAAGATGGTAAACCAGTTGCTGTACCTAGACTAGACATGATTCTAGGAGCCTATTATTTAACAATGGTTTTAGAGGGAGAAAAGGGAGAAGGAAAATACTTCAAAGATCCAGATGAAGCCATTATGGCCTTTGAAAATCATGATGTAGGAATCCATAGCAAAATCTTTGTTAGAATTGAAAAAGAAGTCAATGGAGAAATCAAAACCGGAAAAATTGAAACCAGTGTTGGTAGAATTATCTTTAATAAAGGAATTCCACAAGACTTAGGATTTATTGATAGAAAGAAAGACCCATTCCAATATGAAATTGATTTCCCAGTTATGAAAAAATCAATGGGAAATATTATTGAAAGAGTGATTCGTACACATGGTTTATCCGAATCCGCAGAAGTAATTGATTATATCAAAGCTTTAGGGTTCAAATACTCAACCTTAGCTGGAATTACTTTCTCTATGGATGACGTTCAAGTACCAGCCGTGAAAAAGAACTTATTGGAAGAATCAGATAAAAAGGTTGAAACCATAAGAAAACAATATGCAAGAGGATTAATTACAGACGATGAAAGATATAATGCTGTCATTAATGTATGGGAAGATACAACCAAACATGTTAGTAGTGCGATGGAAGAAAACTTTGATGAGTTAAACCCAATCTACATGATGGTTAAATCAGGGGCTCGTGGTAATATGAACCAATTACGACAAATTGCGGGTATTCGTGGATTGATGGCAAGTACGACAGGTAAGGCCGTTGAAATTCCAATTAAATCATCTTTTGCCGAAGGATTAGATGCTTTGGAATACTTCATTTCAGCACATGGGGCTCGTAAAGGACTTTCTGATACAGCACTTAGAACGGCTGACTCTGGATACTTAACCAGAAGATTAGTAGACGTATCACAAGATATTATCGTTAGAGAACAAGACTGTGGAACGCAAGACGGAATTGTGGTTTATGATATTAAAGATGGAAACCAAATCATCGAGAAAATGCAAGAAAGATTGCTAGGAAGATTCCCAATCGAAGATGTTATTCACCCAGAAACCAAAAAACTAATTGTGGATAAGGATACCATGATTACAGAAAACATAGCAGAGGAAATTGTAGAAGCAGGTATTGAAAAATTGAAGGTACGTTCTGTTTTAGGATGTCGTTCAAAACATGGTGTATGTCAAAAATGTTATGGTATGGGATTAGCAAGACGTGATTTAGTTTCTATTGGAGAAGCGATTGGTATTATTGCTGCGCAATCCATTGGTGAACCTGGTACACAGCTTACCATGAGAACCATCCACTCTGGTGGTGTTGCTGGTGTTGCCGATATTACACAAGGTTTGCCTAGAGTAGAGGAATTATTTGAAGCTAGAAAACCAAAGGGTCTAGCAATTATTACAGAAATAGATGGTAAAGTAAAAATTAAAGAAACCAAGAAAAAGAAAGAAGTAGTTGTAACAGCTAATGATGATTCCAGAAGTTATACCATTCCATTTGGTTCTAAAATGAAAGTAAGAGATGGCGATTTAGTAGAAGCGGGAGAAGCTTTAATAGAAGGTTCTATTAATCCAAGTGAAATCTTAGAAATTAAGGGACCAGAAGGCGTATATGAATACTTGATTTCAGAAGTACAAAAAGTATATAGAAATCAAGGTGTTGATATCAATGATAAACATATTGAAGTAATTGGTAGACAAATGCTTAAAAAAGTTAGAGTAGAAGATAATGCCGACACAGATATGTTTCCAGGTTCTTTGATTGATATGTATGAATTTGAAGATAAGAATAAACAAGCTATGGAAGATGGAAAACGTCCAGCAACTGGTAAAAGAGTATTACTTGGTATTACTAAGGCATCTCTTGCAACGGATAGCTTCTTATCAGCAGCTTCTTTCCAAGAAACAACAAGAGTTCTTACAGAAGCAGCAGTCAAAGGAAAAACAGATGATCTAGTGGGATTAAAAGAAAATGTTATCATTGGTAAGTTAATTCCAGCAGGTACAGGAATGCAAAAATACCAAAATATTCATATTAGTACAGAGAATGAGTTGGAAGAGACCACTAATATAGAAGAGAATGTATAGAAAAAGAAAGAATATAGGGATAAGCCTTGTATTCTTTTTTAGTACATTCTTTTACACCAAGAGTAAAAGGTAAGAATAACCTTGTAAAGCGAAACTTAAAACAATGAAAAAGCTTGACAAATAGCCTATTTGCTAGTAAAATAAAATAGAATAAATAGAAGGAGAAAATTGATGCAAAGAACCAGTAGAAAAGTTTTAGATACCTTAGTATCCAGAACAAAAATATATTTAGCTATCATATTTATTTTATTAACATATATAGCCATACAAAATACCTATATGATATTACCATGTATTATTATATTTGCAGCCATTGTCATATATAGTTACTATACCAACAACAAAAGAAAAAGTGAAATATCAGAAACACTACAAGATTTAACATTGACAGTAGACACAACAGCCAAAACAAGTCTGATCAACTCACCATTTCCATTAGTGATATTAGAAACAGACGGAAATATTATTTGGAGAAGTTCAAAATTCACATCTGAATTTGCCAATGTAGATATTAATACTTACATGGAAGATTTAATTACTGATATGAAAGAGGAAATAGAAAACAAACAAAAAAGTAATAATCAAGAAATTATGAAGCAAATTGAAATTGACAAAAAAACCTACCAAGTAGTTGGAAAATATGTAAAATCAAAGAAAAGTAAAACAGAATATATGGTGATTTTATACTTTATCGATGATACAGACAATATAAAATTGCAGAAAGAATATAAAGACTCTAAAACTTGTGTTGGAATTATCATGGTAGATAACTATGAAGAAACCATGCAACGCTTAGAAAGTGAAGAAAAGCCACAAGTCATAGCAGAAATTGACAAATATATTTATGAATGGACAGATAGTACCAATGGCGTTTTAATCAAAACAGAAAAAGACCGATACATCTATTTCTTTGAACAAAGATATTTAGACAGCGTAAAAGAAGACAAATTTAGTATCTTAGATAAAATAAAAGAAATTAATATGAAAGAAAAAGTCCAATTTACGCTAAGTATTGCTGTTTCCAATGAAGGAGGCACAGATAAAGAAAAATATAAGTCAGCACAAGCGGCAATGGATATTGTTTTAGGACGTGGAGGAGATCAAGCTGTTATTCGTGAGAATGAAATCTATAAATTCTTTGGAGGAAGGGCACAAGAGGTAGAAAGAAGAACAAAAGTAAAAGCTAGAATTATAGCACAAGCACTAGAAAATCTAATCAAAGAATCTAAAAAAGTAATGATTATGGGACATACCAATCCAGACATGGACTGTATAGGAGCAAGTTTGGGGATTTATCGAATAGCTAAAACCTTAAATAAAAATGCTTATATTGTAATGGATAAAAATGTTTCTGCCATCGAAGAATTCAGTAAGTCAATTCAAAAAGAAGAAGAATACGAAGATGTTATTATCAACAAAGAGGTAGCTTTAGAAAATGTGGATGATGATACCTTATTAGTAATCGTAGATACGCATAAAATGAACTATGTAGAATCAGAAGAATTAATTGACAAAGTAGAAAAAATTGCGATTATCGATCATCATAGAAGAAGTGCTGATTTTATTGAAAAATCTACTCTTACTTTTCAAGAAGTTTATGCTTCTTCCGCAGCAGAATTAGTAACAGAATTAATACAATATGTAGAAGAAAAAGTAGAATTAAAGACCATTGAAGCAGAAAGTTTATATGCTGGTATTATGATGGATACCAAAAACTTTACTTTTAAAACGGGAGTAAGAACCTTTGAAGCGGCAGCATACTTGCGTCGATGTGGGGTAGACATCATACATGTCAAAAAATGGTTCCAAAGTAATTTAGAAAACTTTAATCGAATTGCTGAAATCGTAGGAAAAGCCGAGATTGTAAATGACAGTATAGCCATATCCATATGTGAAGGCAAAACAAAAGATGTGAATGTCATTTGTGCTAAAGCAGCCGATGAATTACTTACCATTAGTGAAATAACAGCCTCATTTGTAATGGGGCAATTAGGAGACAAAGTATGTATTAGTGGACGATCCATAGGCGATATTAACGTACAAATAATATTAGAAAAATTAGGCGGTGGAGGGCACATCACACTAGCAGGGGCACAAGTAGAAGGCATGACAATGGAAGAAACCAAACAAGAATTAATTAACCGAATCAATGAATATTTTTCAGAGATAGAGAGCTAAGGGATTTTAAGGAACGGGACGTCTCTCAATCTCTCATTGGCATTAATAATAGGAAAGGCGTGATAATATGAAAGTAATTTTAAAAGAGGATATAAAAGGAGTAGGAAAAAAAGATCAAGTTATCAATGCATCCGATGGGTATGCTAGAAATTTTCTATTTCCCAAGAATTTGGCAGTAGAAGCCAATAATGAAAATATGGCAAAATTGAAAGCAAAGCAAAATTCTGCTAAATTCCAAAAAGATCAAGAAAGAGAAGAAGCCTTAAAGATAGCAGAGAAACTATCCAAAATTTTATTAAAAATAAAAGTAAAAGCAGGAGAAAATGGGAAAATTTTTGGAGGCGTATCGGCAAGAGAAATAGCGCAAGAATTAGAAAAGGAATACAAAATAAAGGTAGATAAAAAGAAAATAGATTTAAAAGATACGATTAAAACATTAGGAATACAAACAGTTGAAATTAAGTTATTTGAAGGCGTTATTGGAAAATTAAAAGTAGATGTTATATCAGAATAAGATGCCAAAAGTTGCCAATGTGCCAATGGGGACGGACCTTTTTGGCAACTTTATATTTACGATTATTTAGATTGTATGGTATATAAAAAAGTAAATAAGAAATTGCCAAAAAGGTCCGTCCCCATTGGCAATTTGGGAGGAATAAGATGGAGATAGGAAAAGTACCACCACACGATTTAGAAGCAGAACAAGCCATTATAGGAAGCATGTTAACCGATAGAGATGCAGTTGTTTCTAGTGTTGAAGTATTAAAAGAAGAAGACTTTTATCGTGAAGATAATCGAGCTATTTATACAGCAATATTAAATTTATATAATCGAGCAGAGCCAATTGATATTATTACAGTAAAAGCAGAATTAGAAGCAATGGGAAAGTTCCAGCAAGTAGGAGGATTAGAATATTTAGCAGAACTGCCAGAGAAGGTTCCTACTACAGCCAATGCTTCAAAATATATTAAAATTGTAGAAGAAAAATCAACTTTGAGGAATTTAATAAAAACAGCGAATGAAATTATCGAATTAGGTTACGATCCAACAGAGGAAGTAGAGAACATCATGGAAGGAGCCGAAAAAAAGATTTTTAATATCATGCAAGCTAAAAATCAAAAAGGATATAGCCCAATCAAAGATATATTAGTAGATAGTTTTACAGAATTAGAGCAACTTTATAATCGAAAACAACATATTACAGGAGTTCCAACAGGATTTACAGAATTAGACTATAAAACAGCAGGATTTCATGGTTCAGAATTAATCTTAATTGCTGCCAGACCAGCTATGGGAAAATCAGCTTTTGCCTTAAACATTGCTACCAATGCAGCAGTTAAATCTAATGTACCAGTAGCGATTTTTAGTTTAGAGATGTCAAAAGAACAAATGGTAAACAGAATTTTATGTAGTGAGGCGATGGTCGATAGTAATAAAGTAAGAACAGGCAAATTAGAAGAAGATGATTGGACAAAACTAGCACGGAGCCATTGGGCCATTATCAGAAGCAGAGATTTATATTGATGATACACCAGGTATATCAGTCATGGAAATAAGAGCAAAATGTAGGAAACTAAAATTAGAAAAGAATATAGGTATGGTAGTAATTGATTATTTACAATTAGTACAGGGAAGTAACAAACGAAATGGAAGCCGTGAACAGGAAATATCAGAAATCAGTCGTTCTTTAAAAATATTAGCCAAAGAAATTGGGGTACCAGTTATTGCATTATCCCAGTTATCAAGAGCAGTAGAACAAAGACCAGATCATAGACCAATGCTATCAGATTTACGTGAGTCAGGAGCCATTGAACAAGATGCAGACATTGTTATGTTTTTATATAGAGATGATTATTATAATCAAGATAGTGAAAAAAAGGATATAGCAGAAGTGATTATGGCAAAACATAGAGGAGGTTCCACAGGAACAGTAGAATTGTTGTGGTTGGGAAGCTATACCAAGTTTGTTAATTTAGAAAGAAGGTTTGATGATTAAACTTGACATTGTGCCATTGGGGACGGACCTTTTTGGCAATTTAAATAAATAAAATGACAAATAAAATGGATGAATCATATGGAATATGTGTTTTTTGAGGGGAGAACATGATAAAGGGGCTAAAATATAAAATCAAAAAGGAGGAAATTATTATGGGAAGAACTTCAAGAAATAATATGAGAAATTCATCTTTTTTTCATATTATGGTTCAAGGAATTAATAAAGAATATATATTTGAAACGAAAAAGAATAAAGAAAAATATCTAAAGTCAATTTATAATAATACAAAAGATATACAAATTATAGCATATTGCATTATGGATAATCATGTTCATATTTTGATACAATCAGAGAAGATTCAAGATATACAAGATTGGATGAAAAGATCTAATACAAGTTATGCTATTTACTATAATAGAGTAAATGATAGAGTAGGATATGTTTTTAGAGAGCGATATAAAGCACAACCAATTAAAAATGAGAAACATTTATATTTAGCAATTGAATATATCCATAACAATCCAGTAAAAGCAGGAATTTGCAATAGGAAAGAAAAATATCCATTTTCTAGTTATACTAAAATATATCAAGCAAATTTAGCTCAAATACAAAACAGAATGGAAGAAATACTAAATTTATGCTCATTGCAAAAGGAAAATGGAAATAAAGAACAAACAGAAAAATTTTTATTAGTAGAAGATGAAAAAGAAAACAAAGAAGAAATATGCCAAAAAATTATTCAAAACTTTTTGAGTGATAAAAAATTAAGTATAGAAGAATTGAAAAATGAAAAACAAATTTTAAAAGAAATGGTTAAAATTTTAAAGTGTAAAAATAAGATATCTTATAGATTGATGGAGAGAAAATTAAAAATAAGTAGAGAAACATTGCGAAGATTAAATAGAGAATAAAATAAAAGGTGATTAAATGGAAAATTTAGAAATAAAGGTTTTACAAACAATGAAAAGATATAAATTAATAGAAAAAGGCGATAAAATAGTTTTAGGAGTATCTGGGGGACCTGATTCTATGTGTATGTTAAATTTTTTTACGAACCTATTAAAAAGAAATTATCAAGAAAAAAGTCAAAAAGAGAAAAATTGCCAAAAAGGTCCGTCCCCAATGGCACAAATAGTTGTAGCTCATGTAAATCATTTGTTACGAAAGGAAGCAAAAGAAGAAGAAGAATATGTTAAAAAATATTGTGAAAAAAATGGAATTGAATTTTATGCAAAAAGTATAGATGTTCGAAAAATAGCTCATACTAATAAAATAGGAACAGAAGAAGCAGGAAGAATGGCAAGATATGAATTTTTTGATGAGGTTTTAGAAAAAACGAAAGCGACGAAAATTGCAATAGCTCATAATAAAAATGATAAAATCGAAACAATTTTATTGCATACTTTAAGAGGAAGCGGTATAGAAGGCCTGAAAGGAATTCAAGCGAAAAGAGGTAACATTATAAGACCTTTGATAGAATGTGAAAGATCAGAAATAGAAGCATATTGTGAAAAGAACAACTTACATCCTTGTATTGATGCTAGTAATTTTGAAAATATTTATCATCGAAATAAAGTCAGAAATGTGGTGATTCCTTATATTCAAAAAGAGTTTAACTCCAATATTGTAAAAACAATAGATAGACTATCGGAGATTGTTCAATTGGAAGATGAATATATGCAAAATCAAACCCAAAAAGCTTATCAGGAGTTAGTATTAGAGGAAAAAGACAAGGAAATTGTAGTAGATTTAAAAAGGTTTAATTTGCAAGAAACAGTAATAAAATCAAGGTTAATGAGATATATTATAAAAAGGTTATTTGGAACAACAGCAAGTATCGAAAAAATACATATAGATGATATGATAAAGTTATGTAATAACAATGTTGGGAATAAATATCTAACGCCAAATAAGAATTTTAAGGTTTTAGTAAAAAATCATAAGATTTTCTTTTCAGATTTGTCTTAAAAATGTTCCCATCTTAATATTTATTGTCAAAAATATAGATGGGGGTCTATCTTGATGCTGTTAATTTAAGAAAATTGATAAAAGGAAAGATAAGAAAATATAAGTTTCCGTAGTCAATACATGGAAACAGTGATTTTGTAATAAAAAAGACATATAAAAAACTATTGAAAAAGAAAAAGTTATGTGTTATAAAAAGCAATATAAAAACGAAATCAAACTTAAGGAGGAATTATTTTGAAAAACGGAATTAAAACATTAGCTATGTGGTTAATAATAGGAGTCATTTTCATTGTAGTGTTATCATCCATTGTAGAAAATAGCGAATCAAAATTAAAATATTCGGAATTAATAAGTGATATTAATAGTGGGAAAGTAGAAGAAATTGAAATTGAGTCAGACGGAAAAACAGCTACTGTTACCTTAAAAGATGACAAGATTAAAAAAGAAGTAAATATACCAGATATGGAAAGCTTTATGGCTTATTCCGAAGATTTCTTAAAAGATGGAGCATTTGCTTTAGAAGAAAAGTCACAATCTATCTTTATCACAATTCTTAGCTTATTAACGCCATTTGGTTTATTAATTATATTCTTTATTTTCTGGTTCTTTATGATGGGCGGAGCTGGTCAAGGTGGAGCCGGAAATAAAACGATGTCATTTGGAAAAAGTAAAGCAAGAATGATGACGCCAGCTGAAAAGAATAAGATTACATTTGAAGATGTAGCTGGTGTAGATGAAGAAAAAGAAGAGTTAGAAGAAATTGTACAATTTTTGAAAAATCCAAAGAAATTTACAGATATGGGAGCAAGAATTCCAAAAGGTGTTTTATTAGTTGGGCAGCCAGGTACAGGTAAAACTTTATTAGCAAAAGCAGTAGCAGGCGAAGCAGGTGTGCCATTCTTTATTATTAGTGGTTCAGACTTTGTTGAAATGTTTGTCGGAGTAGGTGCTTCAAGAGTTAGAGATTTATTTGAACAAGCAAAGAAAAATGCGCCATGTATCATATTTATTGATGAAATTGATGCAGTCCGGACGTCAAAGAGGTGCTGGATTAGGTGGAGGACATGATGAAAGAGAACAAACCTTAAATCAATTATTAGTAGAGATGGATGGTTTCGCAGAAAACGAGGGAGTTATTGTATTAGCAGCAACCAATAGACCAGATGTATTAGATAAAGCTTTACTTAGAGCAGGAAGATTTGACAGACAAATTGTAGTAGGATTACCAGATGTAAAAGCAAGAGAACAAATTTTAGAAGTACATTCTAGAAAGAAACATTTATGTGATAATGTGGATTTAAAAGTAGTAGCGAAAAATACGTCAGGATTTGCAGGAGCAGACTTAGAGAATGTTTTAAATGAAGCGGCTTTATTAGCAGCAAGAAGAAATTTAACAGAAATTGGAATGAAAGAAATTGAAGATGCAATGGTTAAAGTAACGATGGGACCAGAAAAGAAAACAAAAGTAAGAAGTGAAAAAGAAAATAAATTAGTTGCTTATCATGAAGCAGGTCATGCTGTTGTAAGTCATTATTTAGAAACACAAGACCCAGTACATCAGATATCCATTGTGCCAAGAGGTATGGCAGGTGGTTATACGATGTATCGTCCAACAGAGGATAAATCTTTTATGTCAAAAACAGAAATGGAAGAAAACATTGTATCACTTCTAGGGGGAAGAGTAGCAGAGGCTTTAATTTTAAATGATATTTCCACAGGAGCTAGCAATGACATTGAAAGAGCAACTAAGATTGCAAGAAGTATGGTAACGAAATATGGAATGAGTGAAAGAATTGGAGCTATCATGCTAGGAGCAAATCAAGAAGAAGTATTCTTGGGTAGAGATTTAGCACAAAGCAAAGAATATTCAGAAGAAACAGCAGCGGTTATTGATGAAGAAACCAAGAGAATTGTCGATACAGGATATAACAGAGCACAACAAATTTTATCAGATAATATCGATAAATTACATCAAGTAGCAGGTATCTTACTTGAAAAAGAGAAAATTGAAGCGGATGAATTTGAAGCCATATTTGGATAAAGGGATTGGGAGACAATCCTTTTTCCTTTAAGTATGGACTCTTTAATAATTTTTCTATTTAATAAAATAGAAAATAAAAATCAAAAAGGTTTTTGTTCGAGTTAATTTTGGAACAAATCTTTTTGATTTTTATTTTTTATAATTAAAAACGAGAAAGTCTATAAGAATTGTATTTTCAATGGGAAGGGGCTGTTCCCTAATAACTAAAAGTGAGAATTTATGCCTCTTGCTATTTTTTTTATTTTAGTATAAAATAAAACTGTCGAAAAAGAAAGGGAAAACGGTGTAAAAGCGTATGAGAAATTATTATGAGATATTAGAAGTAAATCCAAAAGCTTCCAAAGAAGTCATAGAAAAAGCATACAAAGTATTAGCCAAAAAATATCATCCAGACTTATACACAGGAGAAAAGAAACTATATGCAGAAAGAAAAATAAAAGAAATCAATGCAGCCTATAACATCTTATCAGATGAATTTCTAAGAGAACAATATGATTATGAATTAAATAGGCAAGATACATTTAATGGACAGGATTTTAATCAAGAACCAGTTGAACCAACCATGCCCAATAATGCTTATCGTCAAACAGCACAAAGGAGAACTTTTAAACAACAGCGAGTAAAGCAATCTAAAATAGGTAGCTTTGGATCATTGCTAGATCTAACAAAACAGTTAATTCATGATTTTAAAAGCAAGGAAAAAAGAGAACAAGTTAAAGAAGTAACCAAAAAGGATATTCTAGCTATTGTTCTTACAATTGTAGTAATTATTTTAATTGGAATTATTTTATGGTTCATTCCTTTTACCAATGGATGGATGCGAGAACTACTATTTGAAAATCCATTGTTTAGTTGGATCGGTAAGTTATTTTCAAGATAATTGTGCCAATGGGGACGGACCTTTTTGGCACAACCTCTTGGTAATTTGTTAAGAAAATGGAAAGAAGGAATCAAAATGCACTACGCAGACATAAAAAAAGCGGACATAGCAAATGGATTAGGAGTTAGAGTATCTGTATTTGTGAGTGGCTGTACCCATCACTGCAAGAATTGCTTTAATAGTGAAGCATGGGACTTTAATTATGGAAAAGAATTTACACGGAGAAGAAATAGACAAAGTAATCCAGGAGTTAGATCATCCTTATGTGTCTGGTTTATCTTTATTAGGAGGAGAACCATTAGAATATAGTAATCAAAAAGGACTCTTACCACTACTTAGAAAAGTAAAAGAGAAATTTCCAGATAAAAACGTATGGTGTTATACAGGGTATACTTTTGACAAAGATGTTATGGAAGATATGTGTAACAAATGGGAGGAGACGCCAGAAATATTGTCATACCTTGATGTTGTAGTAGATGGTAAATTTGAAGAAGACAAAAAAGATATAAAATTACGATTTAGAGGAAGTAGTAATCAAAGAGTTATCGATGTCAAAAAATCACTAAAAGAAAAGAAAGCCGTATTATTTGAATTCTAACTATTGACAAGTTATAAGCTTTCATGTATAATAAATAACGTTAAAAGGGTTATCCCACATACACTTTTCGTATGGACCGGAAGGAGGGGAATATAAAAATGTCAGAGATAAAAGTTAATAATGGTAATATAGAAGATGCCTTGAAAAGGTTTAAAAGACAATGTGCACGTAATGGAGTACTTCAAGAAGTACGTAAAAGAGAACATTATGAAAAACCTAGTGTAAAAAGAAAGAAAAAATCAGAGGCAGCAAGAAAAAGAAAATTTTAAGAAATAGGATTGGAAGTTGAGGAGGTAGAAAATACTTGAACTTCCAATTTTGTCGTTTTGGGATGCCATTGGGGATGGTTCTATTTGGACATTGATAGTAATAAGTAATTTTCAAAGACAATATCCAAATAGAAGCGTCCCCAATGGACATTCTAAAATAATAAAAATGTTGGAAGAGAACCATCCCAAAAGTATAAAAAATAAAAAAAGTAGTATACTAAATCAAAGGAGGAAAAGAGATGGAATATAAGCAAAAGGAATTAAAAAAAGGAATCAAATTACACACAATCAATACAGATAAATTTAAAACGAATTTAATAGCTGTTTTTATAACTACAAAATTAACAAGAGAAAATATAACCAAAAATGCAGTGGTATCTGCCCTTTTAAGAAGAGGAAGTAAAACAATGCCATCCCAAGAAGAAATAAGTAAGCAAATGGAAGAAATGTATGGTGCTAGTTTCGATTGTGGGTTAGATAAAACAGGAGATAATCAAGTTTTAAAATTCTACTTAGAAACGGTAAATGACAACTTTTTACCACAAAAAGAGGAGGATATGTTGAAGATTTCTATGGAGAAATTATTAGAAATTGTATTCAATCCTTATCTTGAAAATGAAAGTTTTAAACCAGAATATGTAGAGCAAGAAAAAAATAATATTAAGCAAAGAATTGAAGGAAAAATCGATAATAAAGCAAGATATAGTATGGACCGTTGTATTGAAGAGATGTATAAAAATGAGCCATTTGGTTTATACAAATTTGGTTATGTAGAAGACTTAGAAAGTATGGATGGAAAGAATTTATACGAGTATTATAAAGAATTAATAGACTCTTGTAAAATTGATTTATTTGTATCAGGAATGATTTGTGATGATATGAATGAAGTAGTTATGAGCAATGAAAATATAAAGAAATTACAAGAAAGAACACCTAACTATGTTGTGCCAAAGGAAATGGGAAAAGAACTTCCAGAAAAGGAAAATACGGTTACAGAATCGATGGAAGTAACACAAGGAAAATTAATATTAGGTTTAAATATACATTTAGATCAAGAAGAGCAAAGATATGATGCTTTAGTTTATAATAGTATACTAGGAGGAAGTGCTAATTCTAAGATGTTTCAAAATGTTAGAGAAAAGGCACATTTAGCTTATGTAGCAAGCTCTACCTATCTAAGATATAAGAATAACATTTTTGTAAATTGTGGAATTGAAATAGGAAATTATGAAAAGGCATTAGAACTTATAAAACAACAAATAGAAGATATGAAAAAGGGAGATTTTACAGAAGAAGACATAGAAAATGCGAAAAAAGGAATTATAGCAACGATTAAAACAATTGACGATGAACAAGATACGGGTATTACCTATTATTTTGGACAGGAGCTATCACAAGTGGAAGTTTCTATAGAAGAATATATGGATAAAATAGAAAAAGTTACGAAAGAGGATGTGATTCGTATTGCTGAGAATGTAGCAATTCATACGATTTACTTTTTAAAGGATTAATAAACTTTAAGAAAGTATTATTACGATAGAAGGAGGAAGAAAGTGCAAGTTATTGAAAATTTAAAAGTAAAAGAAAAAGTATATATAGAAAAGTTAGAAAATGGCTTAACAGTAATGATTATTCCTAAAAAAGGAATTCAAAAAAAATACATGATATGGGGAACCCATTATGGTTCCAATGAAAGCAGTTTTGTAGTTCCAGGAGAAGAAGAAATTACAACTGTTCCCAATGGAGTAGCTCACTTTTTGGAGCACAAATTATTTGAGCAAGAAAATGGAACTAATAGTTTGGATGTTTTAACAGCATTGGGAGTAGATGCTAATGCTTATACAACCAATGATCATACAGCGTATTTGTTTGAGTGTACAGACCATTTTTACGAAGCGATGGATGAGTTAATGGACTATGTGCAACATCCCTATTTTACAGATGAAAATGTAGAAAAAGAAAAAGGGATTATTGGTCAAGAAATCATGATGTATGATGACTATCCAGAATGGCGAGTATATCTAAATGCCATGCAAGCGATGTATCATAATAATCCAGTTAAAATCGACATTGTAGGAACCATTGAGACGATCAGCAAAATTGATAAGGAAATATTATATAAATGTTATAACACATTTTACAATCCGTCTAACATGACAATGGTATTATGTGGAGATTTTGAGCCAGAAGCTGTGTTAGAAGAAGTAAAAAGAAGGCTAATTGATACGAAAGCAAGTGGAGAAATAAAAAGAGAGTATCCAGAAGAACCAGAAGAAATTGTGCAAGAGAGAATAGAACAAAAATTAGAAGTTAGTCAACCTCTATATACAATAGGGATAAAAGATACAACCAAAACAGATGTAAAAAAACATATAGCAATAGAAATTTTATTGAATTTAATTATTGGTAGGAGTTCAGACTTATACAAAGAACTTTATGATGAAGGCATTATTTATGCACAACCTAGTTTAGAATATGAATTTACTGAAATATATGCACATATTCTAATTACAGGACAATCGAACGAACCAGAAAAGGTTTATCAGAAATTTAAAGAAAAAGTGAATCAATTAAAAGCAGAAGGAATTTGCCAAGAAGATTTTGAAAGAATGAAAAAGATGATCTATGGTGGATATGTGAAAGAATATAACGACGTGGCAGACATAGCAAGAATGTTTTTGGCAGATCATTTTAAAGGAATTAATAGTTTTGACTATTTGGAAGAAATGAAGGGGATTACTGTAGAATATTTGGAACAAATATTAAAAGATGTCTTTAAAGAAGAAAAAATGGTCATTTCTATTGTAAAAAACTAAGAAAAAATTGTGTAGAGAAAACGGCATTTTTAATACAATAGTAAAGATGCCGTTTTCTATTGTCCGAACATGTCGAAAAAACTAAAAAAAGCACGCACGAAAGTTGGCAAAAAACCTTGAAAATGCTTGACTTGAGGAAGGTATTGTGATAATTTATAATTATACGGAAGATAAATTACTAAAAAGGAGAAATCGATATGTTAAATGAAGAGATTTGTAAATTGAGAGATAAATTAAATAAAAGTATTGAACAAGGTAATGATTATGAAGTTACTTATCAATTAAGTGTGCAATTAGATGAATTGATTGCCAAATATTATGAAGAACTAAAAAATAATAAAAAAAAACTAGCATGGATGACCATGTAGAATAAAACCTCTTAAACGTTTTTGTGTTTAAGAGGTTTTGTGTTTAGGTACAAATTCTAAACTTAAAAAATTAAAATACTTGAAACAAACTAAGATATATACTATAATAGCAATATGAAAAAAGCGTTGTTTAAAATTAGATAAAGCTTTGCAAAAAATAAAGGTGTGACAAAAATGGACACAGTAGTATTAAAATTTGGAGGAACATCTGTAGCAGACAATATTAAATTAAATGTCGTTGCAGAAAAAGTAATCAGTCTAAAAAAAGAGGCAAAAAATGTAGTAGTAGTAGTATCAGCACAAGGGAAGACAACCAATCAATTAATTAAAGAAGCACAAGAATTATCTGCCATTCCAGAAGAAAGAGAAATGGATATGTTATTATCAACAGGAGAACAAATAACGGCATCCAAATTAAGTATTCTATTAAATCGAAAAGGGTATCCAGCTATTTCCTTAACAGGTTGGCAAGCTGGGATTAGAACGAATGCGATTCATACCAGTGCCAAAATTGAGCAGATTTATACAAAAAGAATGGAAGAAGAATTGGCAAAAGGAAAAATTATAGTAGTAGCTGGCTTTCAAGGATTAAATGAAACACAAGATATTACAACCTTAGGAAGAGGAGGTTCTGATACAACAGCAGTTGCCTTACAAGTGGCACTAAAGGCAGATAAATGTTATATCTTTTCAGATGTAGACGGAATTTACTCGGCAGATCCCAATATGATTACGATGGCAAAACGATTAGATGAAATATCTTTTGATGAAATGCAAGAGATAGCTGATAGTGGAGCTAAAGTATTACATGATCGATGTATTCAGATGGGAAAAAAATTTGATTGTGATATCATGGCAAAATCAACCTTTTCAGAAGAAGGCGGAACTAAAATTTGTCAAAAGATTGAAAATTCAGAAGTAAAAAGCATTGTAAAAAATGAGAATTTAATTGCTATTGAAATAGAGAGTCAAGCATTTTATGAGATTTATCAAAGTTTGTTAGAAAATAATATTATGGTAGAGGCCTTTCAAAGCGAAGGAAATTATTTACGATTTAGAATTAAAAAATCAGAACAAAATAAGGTAATAGAGTTATTAGATAGTAAATATCCAACTTGTCAACTGAAAAAAAGTGAATTTGTAAAATTGAGTATTATTGGATATGGTATTATACAAGATAATCAAGTATTAAATCAAGTAATAGAAATATTAAATAATCATCAAATTGAGATAATGGATATTCAGCTAACACAGGCTAAAATTGAGATTTTAGTACAGGAAATAGAAAATGGCATTGTTAATGAGTTACATCAAAAGTTAATAAAATAGTAGAAGTTGCCATCAGTGACAGGTTTGTTTGGCAACTTCTTTGTTCTTAATCATAAAAATACAAAAAATAAAAAAGTTTTTTGCGTCAAGTACATTACAAATCTGGAACCGATGGAAACTTCATTAGATTTTCTACAATTTGAATGGCATTACTAGCGGCACCTTTACGAATATTATCTGCTACGACCCAAAGATTAACACCTGACTTAACACTCTCATCACGACGAACTCTTCCTACAAAAACTTCGTCATGGTTGTTGGCTGTAACAGCCATAGGATATAAATTGGAAGAAAGGTCATCTTGTAAAATTAAGTTAGGGAAACTTTTTAAAGTAGTTATTAAATCTTCCATTTCGAAATCTTTTTCGAATTCTACATTTATTGATTCAGAATGGCAATTTCGAACAGGAACTCTAACCGTTGTTGCTGTTATTTTTAAATCAGGTCTATGTAAAATTTTTCTCGTTTCATTTATCATTTTTAATTCTTCTTTGGAATATCCATTTTCCATAAAAACATCAATATGTGGTAAGCAATTATTGTAAATAGGATGAGGAAATTTCTTAAGAGGTAGAGAATTATCTGTATTTTCCAAATCACATAAAGCATCTTGTCCAGCTCCAGACACAGCTTGATAAGTAGAATAGACAATTCTTTTAATATGGTATTTGTCTTCTAAAGCTTTTAAAGGAAGCATAGCTTGAATTGTTGAGCAATTTGGATTGGCAATAATTCCGTGATGTTCAAAAGCATCTTCCATATTTACTTCTGGAACAACTAAAGGAACGTTAGGCTCCATACGAAAATAGCTACTATTATCTACTACGATACAATCTTTTTGAGCAGCAATAGGAGCATATTTTTTGGAGACTTCCCCACCTGCCGAAAAAATAGCAAAATCAAAGCCACAATCAAATGAATTTTCCGTTAATTCTTCTACGACATAATTTTTTCCTAAAATAGAAAAGGTGGTTCCAGCTGATTTTTTAGAAGCAAATAGACGATAGGTTTCAATCGGTAAGTTTTTTTCTTCTAATACCTGGATAACCGATCTGCCAACAAGTCCAGTTGCCCCCACAATGGCAATTTTAAATTTTTTCAAAGTTCATTACCTCCTTTAAGGATAATAACAGAAGAGATTTTAATTAAAATATTTCTAATAGTATTTTACTACATCCCCTAAAAAAAAGAAATAGAAAGCTTGCATTTTTACAAAAAATATTATATAATAATTTGCCAAGTGAAGGAGAAAAAGGATGTTAGTAAACAGTAAAATATTAGAAAATCTATGTAAAGATGCTGGAGAAAAAAGAACGCAAAAAGCAAGAGACTATACAGCAAGTGGTAGAGTAGAAATAACCAATATGGAATACGAAAACAGTAGAAACTTTGCTATCAGTGCTATTGTAGTAGGAAGCAAACCTTATAAAACATATGTATCCATTTGTAATGGAGAGGTAGAAGATATTACCTGTAATTGTGAAGATTATCATAATCATTATGGCGTATGTAAACACACATTAGCATCCATTATGGATTTTTCAGAAAATACACCAGAAATGCCAAAACAAGAAGTAAAACAAACAAATCCGAGCAATCATTATAGAAACTTTAAGCAAATTGTCAATACTTTTTATAATGAAGAAATAGAAGAAATGGATCACGAAGAAGAAATTGCATCAAAGCATAAAGGAAGTATCAAATTAGAGCCAAAGATTATTTATGATAAGTTTTCTGGTGATATGAAAATTGAATTTAAAATTGGAAACAAGAAAATGTATAAAATCAAAGATTTATCTGAATTTTACACAAGAATGTTAGAAAAAGAATTCTATAAATATGGAGAAAAACTGCAATTTGTACACACAAGAGAAATGTTTGAAGAGGAAAGTAAGCCATTATTAGATTTTATTTTACAATATGCAGAAATTATCAAATATGCTAATTCTAATTCCAATAGTAACTACAGATATTATGGAAAAGCACTCAGTGATACCAGTATTATTTTAGGAAACAGTGGAATCGATAGTTTATTTGATGTTTTAAAAGGAAAAAAAGTAGCTTTTCAAAAAGATTATCATACGGATGAAATTGAATTTACAGAAGAACAACCAAAAATAGAATTCAGATTAAAAAAGATGAGTGAAAATCAATATGTAATTATACCAAACATAGAAATTTTTAATGTAACGATTATGAAAGGGAAGGAATATAAATATCTTTTAGATCAAAAAAAATTATATCGTTGTACAAAAGAATTTGAAAAGAATAATTTAAAACTATTAGAACTATTTAGACAAAATTATATGACAGAAGTGTATTTAGGAAAAGAAGAATTAACCGATTTGTTTTCGGTTGTCATTCCTAAAGTAAAAGAGGCTATTGTTATTGAAAATATGGCAGAAGAAGAAATCGACTCTTATAAACCAAAGGAATTAGAAATCAAAATTTATTTAGATTTTGATAAAAATGATTTTTTAACAGCAGAAATAAAGTTTATGTATGGAGATAATGAATTTAATCCATTGAATGAAAAACAAAAACTAGATTTTCCAAGAAATAAAATTCAAGAAACGAAAGCCTTAAACGTATTTCGAAAGACAGGGTTTATGTTTGATACAAGAAATCTAAGATTTATTTTACCAGATAATGATAAGATTTATGAATTTTTAACAGAAGATATTAATTACTATATGCAAAAATTTGAAGTATTAGCAACGGAAAAATTTAAAATGAAGCAAATTAGACAGCCTAAAATTGGAAGTTTGGGTGTAAAAGTTGAAAATGATTTGTTAGCTATTGATTTGAAAAATATAGAAATAGACGTTAAAGAACTCAAAGAAATTATGGAAAGATATGCTTTGAAAAAAAGATATCATAGACTAAAAGATGGTAGTTTTATAGACTTAGAAGAAAATAAAGAAATAGACTTTTTAAATAAGCTTATAACAGGAATGGATATTGATTATAAAGAGATAGAAAAAGGGGAGATAAGGTTACCAGTTAATCGAACACTATACTTAGATCAGTTATTAAAAGGAATCAAAGGAGCAGAAGTTACCAAAAATGTAGCCTATAAGAAAATTGTAAATGGACTTAACAAAGAACAATTGGAAGAAGAAATCAAAATTCCTAAAAATCTGGAAGCAATTTTGCGATATTATCAGAAAACTGGTTTTAAATGGCTAAAGATCTTAGACAATTACCGTTTTGGCGGAATTTTAGCAGATGATATGGGACTGGGAAAAACCATTCAGATGTTATCTGTAATCTTAGATTATGTGCAAAACTCTGGAAAGGATGATGATGTCATACCAGGACAAGAACAATTAACGGTTAGTAATTCGAAAAGAGCAAGTATGGTCGTTTCTCCAAGTTCATTAACTCTTAATTGGCAGAATGAAGCAAAGAAATTTGTAGGAGAATTAAAAACATTAGTGATTAGCGGTACTTTATCAGAAAGAAAAAGAAAAATTCAAGAAATAGAACAATATGATTTGGTGATTACTTCCTATGACTTATTAAAAAGGGATATTGACTTATATTTAGAAAAAGATTATCAATTCCGTTATATCATAGCAGATGAGGCACAATATTTGAAAAATAGTAATACACAGAATGCGAAATCAATTAAAAGAATAAAGTCTGATACTAGATATGCTTTAACAGGAACACCAATTGAAAATTCATTAGCTGAATTATGGTCTATTTTTGATTTTATTATGCCAGGTTATTTGTTTACCTATAAAACTTTTAAAGCCATGTATGAAAATCCGATTGTAAAAGAAGAAAATCAAGAAGTAATGGAAAAATTAAAAATGTTAATTGAGCCATTTGTTTTACGAAGAAATAAAAAAGAGGTATTGACGGAGCTTCCAGATAAAACGATAACTATATTGAATAATGAGATGGGAGAAGAACAAAAAAATATTTACTTAAATTATTTAGCACAAGCAAAACAAGAACTAGCAGAAGAAATTCAACTGAATGGCTATGAAAGAAGCCAAATGCAAATATTGGCAGCCTTAACAAGGTTAAGACAAATTTGTTGTCATCCATCTTTGTTTATAGAAGATTATCAAGAAGGAAGCAGTAAATTAGACCAATGTATGGAGATTATAGAAGAAGCTAGTAAGGGCGGGCACAAGATTCTATTGTTTTCAGGATATACTTCTATGTTTGAGATTATGGAAAGAGAATTGAAACAACTAGCAATTCCTTATTTTAAATTAACAGGTAGTACAAAAGTAGAGGAAAGGATAAGGTTAGTGGATGAATTTAATGCCAATCCCAATATTAAAGTGTTTTTGATCTCATTAAAGGCAGGGGGAACAGGATTGAATTTAACAGGAGCAGATATGGTAATTCATTATGATCCATGGTGGAATTTGTCGACAGAAAATCAAGCGACCGATCGAGCTTATCGAATTGGACAAAAGAGTAATGTGCAAGTATATAAGTTAATTACGAAGAATTCAATTGAAGAGAAGATTTATGAGTTACAACAAAAAAAGGCAGAATTAGTAGATAATATGCTAAGTACTAAAACGTCTTTTGTTAACAAATTGTCAAAGGACGAAATAATGAATCTTTTTGCTTAATAATGATTTTAGGTTTTAACCTTCTCTTGGAAAAGTCGAAAATTGAATTATTTGCAACTTTACAAGTTGACAGAAGGTATGCTATAATAACAAACATAACAATATAAACCCAGACAAGAGTTATTCTTGTCGTCAGCCAAAAAACACAAGGAGGCAAGGAGACATGAAACACGTAAAGACACTTAATACAAGAAAATTGCAAAGTACAGTGAAGAGGGGCGGCTGTGGAGAATGCCAGACTTCCTGCCAGTCGGCGTGTAAAACGTCGTGTACGGTAGGAAATCAAACCTGCGAGAACAGATAAAATATGTTCTTTGGCAGGAAGAAGAGCGAGTGGAGAGAAATTCACTCGCTCTTAAAAATGTAATGAATAAAAAAATGAGAAAGTTCATGAAATAATCAATAAAAAGATGAAATCTTTCATTTTTTTATTGGTAAGGCGAGGAACTTGTGGTAAAATAAAAGAAATTAGTAGAATTGCCAAAAAGGTCCGTCCCCAATGGCACAATAAGGAGAGAAGATAATAAAGATGAAAGATTATATCACAATAATAGGAGGAGGCTTAGCGGGATGCGAAGCAGCTTACCAAATAGCGAAGCAAAAGATAAAAGTAAAATTATATGAAATGAAACCACAAAAATACTCACCAGCTCATAGTAACAAGGATTTAGCAGAAATTGTATGTAGTAATTCTTTTAAATCCAATTTGTTAACCAATGCTTGTGGTCTATTAAAGGAAGAATTAAGAAGATTAGATTCGTTATTAATTCGAGTAGCAGATGAAACAAGTGTGCCAGCAGGGCAAGCTTTGGCAGTAGATAGAGAGGTATTTGCTAAGAGAGTAACGGAAGAAATGAACCAAAAATCCTATATTGAAATAATTCATCAAGAGGTAACAGATATAAAAGAAATGTTACAAGATGGTATTGTTATTATTGCAACAGGTCCTTTGACCTCGAATGGATTAGCGAATCAAATTCAGCAGATAACAGGGCAAGATAAATTGTATTTTTATGATGCAGCAGCACCAATTATCCAAAAAGATAGTATTGATTTTGATATCGCTTTTTATGGAGATCGATATTCGCAAGAAAAGAAAAAAGAAGAAACGGTAGAAGAGTGGAAACAACGATTGAAGGAACAAGAAGGGGAAGAACAAAGCTATATTAATCTTCCCATGAATCAAAAAGAATATGAAGAATTTTGCAAGGAATTAATAGAAGCAGAAGTAGTAACTTTACATGAATTTGAAAAAAGAGAGATTTTTGAAGGTTGTATGCCAATTGAGATTATGGCAAAAAGAGGATTAGACACGTTACGATTTGGTCCTTTAAAGCCAGTTGGATTTGATGATCCAAGAACAGGAAGAAGACCCTATGCTATTGTGCAATTAAGACAAGATGATAAACAAGCTACTCTTTATAATATGGTAGGATTTCAAACAAATTTAAAATATGGAGAACAAAAAAGAATTTTTGGTAAAATACCAGGATTAAAGCAAGCAGAATTTGTTAAATATGGTGTTATGCACAGGAATACTTATATTAATGCAAGTCAGTTATTAGATGAAACCTATCAACTAAAAGCTATACCTAATTTATATTTTGCTGGACAGATTACAGGGGTGGAAGGTTATGTAGAATCGATTTCTTCTGGTTTAGTGGCTGCTTTGAATGCTGTTCATGATTTTGGGGTCGGAGGAAAAAATCATCGTTTTTCAGAGTATACCGTAATTGGTGCTTTGGCAAAGTATATTTCTACCCCAAATGATAAGTTTCAACCAATGAATGCTAATTTTGGTATTCTACCAGAGCTGGCAGGCAAGAAAATTAAGGATAAGAAGGAACGATATAAAAAGTTGGCGGAGAGAAGTCTGAAGAAATTAAAAGAGGAATGAGCAAGTATATATTGGTGTATTTGCTTATTTTTGTATAATGAAAAAACTTTTATTTTAGGATATTTTTATGATTCCAGGAAAAATAAAGGTTTACTATATTTTGACATTTTTATTTAAATTATGTAAATATATTGCAAATTTCTATAATATTTGTTATAATTAATATAAGATGCATATTGTAAAATTATAGTTTTATATTTTGAAAGGAGAAATTATGAAAATGAATAGGGTAGAAAAAATCCAAAATGATTATGAGAGAATCAAAGGTAAAGTTTGTCAAGTAAGAGAAAATGTTCCATATATTGAAAAGATGGAAGAAATTAGGACTCAACAAGTAGAAAATAATAAGAAAAAGCTTCATATAGAACGTTTAAAAGAAGAGATAGAAGCTATTTCAGATTTTCAAGTTAAAGAAAGATATCAAGTAGATATTGCAAAAGCAGAAGAAGATTTACAAGAAGGAATAGAGAACTTAAGAAAATTAGAACAAGAAAGAGATACTATAGTGAATGAGAAGAAGAAAAAAGAAAGAGATGTGAGAAAAAGAATCTATGATAAAATAAATGAATTGCAAGATACTACAAGAAAAGAATTTATAAAGCAAAGGAAAGAAATTGAGTTAAAGATACAAAGAAACAAAATTGACTATGAAATGTTAAATTTAAAATTCAGTAAATTTCAATATCAATATGATGAAAATGGGAAACCTACTAATGGAGAAGAATTTCGAGGAATGCTAGAAAGGCAGCAGTATTTAATGGAACGAAGAAAACATTTAGAAGAAATGTGCAGTATGTGTGATAAATACTGTGATGAACTTGTCACACCATATGAAATGTTGCCAGAATTGCCGAATAATAAGATCTATATAGAATATAATCAAGTGATAGAGAAAACAGAACAGGAAGAACAAGAACAAAAGGATGATTTACTTGAGAAAATGGTAAAAGGTAGAGAAAAAAGAGAACAAGAGCGTTATGATGAAACCATTGAAGAAGCAATGGAAGAGGAAAAAAGAAAATCTGAGCAACAGAAACAAGAAGAACAAGAGGATGATTTACTTGAGGAAATGGTAAAAGGTAGAGAAAAAAGAGAACAAGAGCGTTATGATGAAACCATTGA
>CAOJRU010000015.1 GCA_948442365.1 uncultured Clostridium sp. | reverse complement strand
TATTAAAAAAGAAATTCTAATAAAATTATTTTTTCTGAAAATAATTTTAAACTCTTTTTATTTTAAATGTATAAAATCTTCCAAATATATTTATTCTATTTTTTTTAGAATTATATATGTACTTATAGAGTGATTATTATATTATTTCCTTTTTTTTTCTTTTTATTACTTTTAAAATCTATTTTTTTCTTATTTTTCCACATTTTAAAAATAATTTGTGGATAAATATGTTTTTAATAAAAAATAAAATTTATATATAATAAATAAAAATAGAAGAAAATTCTCCGAATAGGAGAATTTCTAATTTTAATCTTCTTTTAATCGAATTGGTAAAATCATATAGGTATAATCATTATTTTCAATTGACTTAATTAAACATGGAGAGATACTAGATCCAAATTCTATATATACCTCTTCATCTTCAATAGCTTTTAAACTATCAAGAAAATATTTGGGATTAAATCCTGCTTCTAGATTTTTACCTTCTGTTGAAACATATAATTCTTCTTTGGCATCCCCTGTTTGATTCGTACAAGAAATAATTATTTTTCCAATATCCACTTGTACTTTTACTGGATATTTCTTTTCTTTTTCTACTGTTGAAGCTGAAATTAAACTAATTCTTTCAAAACTATTTTGAATATTTCCTTTATTTACTCTAATTCTTGTCTCCCAATTGCTTGGAATAACATTTTTATAATTTAAAAATTCACCATCTAAAATTCTAGTAACTACTTTACAATTATCCATTTCGAATAAAGCTTGGTTTTTGGCTACTCCTATTTTTACAGGTTCAAAAGAATCCGCTATAATTTTATTTACTTCATTTAAAGTTTTTCCTGGTATAACAGCTTTAAAATTATTACTTTGTTTATTTAAAAATATCGATCTTAAAGCTAGTCTAAAACCATCTACTGAAACTAAAGATAATTTATTATTTTCTATTTCAAATAAACAGCCTGTAAAAATTGGTCTACTTTCCTCTGTACTTACTGCAAAAATTGTTTTTCTTATCATATTTTTTAAAATACTTTGGTCTACTTCAATGGAATTTTCTACTTCTATTTTTGGAAGTTCAGGAAATTCTTCTGGATTCATAGTGGCTAATTTGTATAAAGAACCTTCACATTCAATTTCTAATAAGTTTTTATCATTGACTGAAATATGAATTTCTGTATCTGGTAATTTTCTAATAATTTCACTAAACATGATAGCATTTACAACTGTACTTCCTTGTTCTTTTACATCACATGCCATTACATATTCAATTCCTATTTCTAGATCATAGGTAGTTAATTTTATTTCATTATCATTGGTTTGGATTAAAATTCCTTCTAGTATAGGCATTGTAGTTTTAGAAGCTACACCTTTAACTACGGAATTAATAGCTTTAAGGATTGTATCCTTATAACAAACTATTTGCATTTTGCTTCCTCCTTTTATATTATATAATATTATTAGTAGTAATAGTATTAGGCATTGTGGAAAATGTGGAAAACTGTGTTGATAGTTACAATCCCTAATAAAAAGCTTGTTTATAACTTAGTGGAAAACTCTTTTGGTTATCCACATCTTTCCAAATCATTTGTGCAAAATTAAGATGTACACAGTTTATTAACAGCTTATTAACAAATGGGTGTGGATATCCAATGCTTTTATTCCGTAAGAATAGATTGGATATCTTCGATACAAACAATCTTTTTTCAAACATAGATTTTAAAAAAGTTCGAAATCTATTTTCCCTATGTTTGTTTGCCATCTATGATAATGTTTTTCACACTATCCACAATTAACTTGGTATTATTTTTTTCTTTGATTTCTTTTTCTATTTTTTTGCAACCATGCATTACCGTTGAATGGTCTCTCCCTCCAAAGTCTGCTCCTATCTGAGGATAAGACATATTAGCAATTTCTCTACATAGATACATAGCAATTTGTCTTGGAAAAGCTATATCATTAGAACGCTTATTTCCGGATAAATCTTCTTTGTTAATGCTAAAATATTTGGCTACTGTTTCTTTTATAAAGTCACATGAAATTACTTTTTCACTTTCGTATTTGAATTCATTTATAATCTTTTCAGCTAATTCTATAGTAATAGGACTATGAGTTAAAGAAGCCCTAGCTACTACTTTATTAAATACACCTTCTAATTCCCTTATATTGGAGTCTATCTTATTAGCAATATTTGAAAGAATATAGTCATCAATCACAACACTTTCATCTTGTGCTTTTTTTCTTAAAATAGCAAAACGTGTTTCATAGTCTGGACAAGAAATATCTGCTAAAAGTCCCCATTCAAATCTTGATTTTAGCCTATCTTCTAGAAATGGAATATCTCTAGGTGGTTTATCACTAGAAATAATAATTTGCTTTCTTTCTTCATAAAGAGAATTAAAAGTATGGAAAAATTCTTCTTGAATTCTCTCTTTTCCAGCGATAAATTGAATGTCATCAATTAATAAAACATCAATGGTTCTATATTTTTTTCTAAAAATTTCATTTTTATTATCTTTAATAGCATTAATTAATTGATTCGTGAATTTTTCAGAAGTTACATATAAAATATTGCAATTTCTATCATTTTCTAAGATTCTATTTCCTATCGCATGCATTAAATGGGTTTTTCCTAAACCAACGCCTCCATACAAAAACAACGGATTATAAGATTTGGCTGGTTCATTTCCAACAGCTAATGAAGCAGCGTGAGCGAATTTATTATTATCACCAACCACAAAAGTTTCAAAAGTATATTTTGGGTTTAGATTAGAATGATTATTTCTTACTTCTGTTGTTGTAACTTCTGATGTAGTTTCTTCCGTTTTCTCTAAAATCCCCTCTTTTGCTTCTTTTTCTAAATCAATAACCGTATATTCCCAATCTCGATTCGTTATAAACTTTAACGTATTTAGAAGCAATGGTTTATATTTATTTTCTACAAAATCTCTTTGAAACTCAGAAACCGTAGTAAAAACAATATGGTTTCCATCAATACTTCTGATATTTAATGGATTAATCCAAGTATCAAAAGAAATTTGAGTAAGTTCAGGTCTTAATTCATTTTTTATTTTTTCCATTAATTCTTTTTTGTCTATACTCAATTAAAATCATCCCTTCAAAATAAGTTTATCCACAAAGTTATCCACAAGTGTTGATAACTAGATAGTATTTTTGTAAAAACAAAGATGATTTATACGAACATAATTTCAAGTATTTTCAGTAAAAATCTCTCATAGTTTTTTACTCCCCAATCATAACAGATTTATACACAAGAAGTCAATAAAATTGTGGAAAAAAATTTTTTTATGTGGATAAAAAACGAAAAAACTGTGGAATATTTCAAAAAAAATGGAAAATTTAGTAAAAACCATAATAAAAAACCATAGAAAAATCATAAAAATTGACATAAAAGAGAAAAGAGGAAAGTAAGGTTTTTACAGAAATATTAAAAAATTACTTGACTTTTTATAGGTTTTTGAGGTATAATCGTAATACTTGTTAATTAATAGAAATAATTTCCAAGAAATTGGAATTCAATAAAAAAATCAGTAGGAGGTGTAGGAAGAATGAAAAGAACATTTCAACCAAAAAACAGACAAGAGAAAAAAGAACACGGATTTATGAAAAGAATGAAAACAAGAGCAGGAAGAAATATATTAAAAGCAAGAAGAGCAAAAGGGAGAAAAAAATTAACCGCTTAAGTTGTGCAAAGCAATAAAAGAAGGCCGCTATCTGCGAGCCTTTTAGCATAACAAGCAGAAAAACAGATTTTTTTTCATTGTATTTGCCTTGAAAGAAAGGAAAAAAGAATAATGAAAAAAACCGAAATGATGAAAAAGAACTATGAATTTAGAAACGTTTTATCAAAAGGAAAATACTATTCGGGAAAATGCATAGAAATTTTTATAAAAAACAGTAAAAAAGAAGATATAAACTTTTTAGGAATAGCCGTAAGCGTAAAAGTAGCAAAAGCTGTAAAGAGAAATCATATAAAAAGACTAATTAGAGAAAACTATAAAAATTATGAAGATTCTATACAAAGTGGCTATCAAATGGTTATCTTATGGAAAAAGAAAGTAGAAATGAAACAAGCAACGTTTCAAAACATAAAAAAGGATATGCAGTATATTTTTGATAAAGCAAAATTAATAAAGGAGTAATATGAAAAAATTACTAATATGGCTAATAAAAGGATATCAAAAACATATCTCTTTAGCTTTAGAAAGTAAAAATATTCATTGCAAATATTATCCAACATGCTCAGAATACACCATACAGGCAATTCAAAAATATGGAGCAGGGAGAGGGACAGTGAAGGGATTTTTTAGAATCCTAAGATGTAATCCTTTTTCAAAAGGTGGATATGATCCATTAAAATAAGCTTAGGAGGCATATATTCATGTTTGAATTTTTTGCAAGTATATTTGGTTATCTGTTATCATTTTTGTATAACATTGTTAGTAATTACGGATTAGCCATTATCTTATTTACACTTATTATAAAATTATTGTTGTTACCCTTATCGATAAAACAACAAAAGACCATGCGAAAAAGTGCTAAATTACAAGAAAAAATGAAAGTAATTCAATTTAAATATAAAAATGACCCAGAAAAAATGAACCAAGAAGTCATGAACTTATACAAAACAGAGAAAATGAGTCCATTTAGTGGTTGTTTAACAGCTATTATCCAATTTTTATTGTTATTATCTATTTTCTATTTAGTAAGAAACCCACTTACCTATATGGAAAAAATAGCAACAGAGGATATTAACAAATACGTAGCACAACTACAAGAAGAAGGAAAGGAAATTAGTAAGGTATACCCTGAAATTGACTTAATTCGAGAATATAATTGGTTAAAAGAAAAAAATCCAGAAGATAGTAACATTGAAAAATTAAATCTTCAGATGAATTTTTTAGGATTAGATTTAAGTAAAATACCACAACAAAATATGACAGATTATACAGTTTATATTATACCTATATTATACATTTTATCATCTTTTATCTCGATTCGAATGACGACAGCAATGCAACAAAAGCAAAGTACAAAGAAAAAAGAAACGATAATAGATGGTGAAACAGGAGAAGAAGTAGAAGAAAAAGAAAATGAAGTAGATGCTGTTATGCAAACCAATAAAATGATGTCTTGGATGATGCCAATTATGTCTATTTCTATTGCTTTTGTAGCTCCTTTAGGATTAGCATTATACTGGTTAATAAGCAACGTACTTATGATTTTAGAAAGATTGGTATTAGATAAAGCGATTCACCAAGAAAACGAGGAGTAAAGGTTGAAAAATAATTAGTATAAGAAGGAATGTGATGATAAATGGAAAAAACTATAATTTCTGAAGGAAAAACTACCAATGAAGCCATTGAAAATGGATTAAGAAAATTAAATGTTTCGAAAGATTGTGTAGATATAAAAGTTTTAGATAGTGAAGACAAAAGAAGTTTTTTTAGTATTTTGACACCTAGAATCGTAAAAGTTGAAATGACATTAAAAGAAAGAAAAAATAATGAAGTACATACCTATCAAAGAGAAGAAAATAAACCAAAAAGAGAAATAGAACTAAGTCAAGAAGAACAAAATAAGGCAAAAGAAAACTTAGAAATATTCATGAAAGAGTTTGTAAAGAAATTACCAGAGGGGACCACATATAAGATAGAAACTACAACAGCCTATATAAATGTTGATATTATGAGCAAAGATTTAGGTTATCTAATTGGATATAGGGGAGATACCTTATATGCCCTACAAAATGTTCTTTCAGCAATAGCAGGAAAAGAGATTGAAAACAGAGTTAGAGTTATTTTAGACATTGAAGGATACAAAGCAAAAAGAGAAAAAACCCTAGAAGAATTAGCAGAAAAAGTAGCAAAAACTGTAATTAGAACGAAAAAGCCTATAAAATTAGAACCAATGCAAGCTTATGAAAGAAAGATTATCCATAGTAAATTGCAACAAAATTCAAAAATTGAGACAATCAGTATGGGGGAAGAACCACATAGAAGAATCATAGTATCTTTAAAAAACAAGTAAACAGATAAAATCGGAGGTCAAAGGTCGGATTTTACAAAGTAATTTGTAATCTATCTTTGACCTCATTTTTATTATTAATCAAATTACGAAAGGGAGGTAAAAGCATGAGTACAATTGCATCCATATCTACGGCACCAGGAATTGGAGGAATTGGAATCGTTCGAATGAGCGGAAAAGACTGTTTTTCCATATTAGACAAAATATTCGAACCCAAAAATAGGCAAAACATAGAACAAATAAAAGGATACAGCATTAAATATGGAAATATTGTGGAAAAGGGAGAAATCGTAGACGAAGTTTTAGTTTCCTACTTTAAAGCACCAAAAAGTTATACAACAGAAAACATGTGTGAAATCAACTCACATGGAGGAAATATTATTATTAGGAGAATATTAGAAATATGCCTAAAAAATGGAGCAGAACTAGCAGAACCAGGCGAATTTACGAAAAGAGCTTTTCTTAATGGAAGAATTGACTTATTACAAGCAGAATCAGTAATTGACGTTATTCATGCTAAATCTGAAAGAGAAGCCAAAACAGGAATCAAGCAATTAGAAGGTGTATTATCTAAGCAAATAGCTGAAATTAAGCAAAATATATTAGATGTGATGGTTAATATAGAAGTAGCCATTGATTACCCTGAATACGATGTAGATGATGTTACCAATCAGCAAATTTTAGAAATGTTAGTAAAAGTAGAAGAGAAATTGGTAAAATTAGAAAGAAGTTTTGACAATGGAAAAATCATCAAAGAAGGAATTAAGACAGCTATTATAGGTAAGCCAAATGCAGGTAAATCCTCTCTTTTAAATGCCATTTTAAAAGAAGACAGAGCCATTGTCACAGAATATGAAGGAACAACAAGAGATACCATAGAAGAATTTGTAACCATTAATGGAATACCACTTAAATTAATTGACACAGCGGGAATCAGAGAAGCAAAAGATGAAGTAGAGAAAATAGGAATTGCTAAATCTAGGGAAATAGCAAAAGAAGCGGATCTAATCATTAGTATTTTTGATAGTACCAAAGATTTAACAACAGAGGATAAGGAAATATTAGAGTTAATCAAAAATAAAAAATCAATTATCATCCTAAATAAAATAGATTTAAAAACAATTTTACAAGAAAATGATGTTAGATTACAAAAGGCAAGTGAACATATTATTAAGATGTCAGCCTTAAATTATGTAGGAATTGAAAATCTATATAAAGAGATAACAGATTTATTTCAATTAAATGAGATTAACCTAGATAATGAAATTGTAATTACGAATCTAAGACATAAAAATTTAATCACAAAAGCTATTGAAAATGTAAAAAAGACAAAAGAAACTGTCGAGCAAAAAATGCCATTAGACATTGTAGCTATTTTTATCAAAGACATTTTAGAGGATTTAGGAAAGATAACAGGAGAAATGGTAAACGAGGATATTATCAATGAAATTTTCTCTAAGTTTTGTTTGGGAAAATAAAATCTAAAAGAAGCTGCGAAAATAAAAAATAAGACGTTTTTATATAAAAACAATATACCATGTAGGGTAAGAATAAAAATCCAAATAAAGGACCAATAAAGACCAATCAATAGAGTGAGAAAAAATCAAAAAGGGAAGAAAAGAAATAAGAAAAGCAGAAAAATCAAAAAAACACAAAATTTACATAAATTTTAAACGAAAAAGTAAAGTTTTATTCTAAAAACAAAAACAAACAAAACAACTTAAAAACAAGAAAAGAAAAGAAAACAAAATAGAAGAAAATGGAACAAACAAGTAAAAAAAGACAATAAAAACAAAAAAACAATCATTTTTGTTTCACAAGGAAGAGGAAATGGATAAGTTGTGCCTGTCCCACATTAGCCAAAAAGGTATTTTTTGGGACAGGTTGATTTAGCAAGAAAAGGAGAGAAAAAATGAGTTATATAGCAGGAGAATATGATGTAGCAGTAGTGGGAGCAGGACATGCTGGATGTGAAGCAGCATTGGCAGCAGCTAGATTAGGAATGAAAACATTGATTTTTTCCATTAGTTTAGAAGCGATAGCCAATATGCCATGTAATCCACATATAGGAGGAAGCTCAAAAGGACATTTAGTAAGAGAAATAGATGCACTTGGTGGAGAGATGGGGAAAAATATTGACAAAACCATGATACAAATAAAAATGTTGAACACTTCAAAAGGGCCAGCAGTACATTCGTTAAGAGCACAAGCCGATCGAAAAAGATACCAGGCTGAAATGAAACATACATTAGAAAAGCAAGAAAACTTAGAAGTAAAACAAGGGGAAATTGTAGATATCCAAGTGGAGAATGGAAAAATCGTAGCGATTGAAACAGATGTGGGAGCTATTTATAAAGTAAAGACGGTAATTTTGGCAACGGGAACATATTTAAAGGGAAAAATATTTATAGGAGAGTTCTCAAAGGAAAGTGGACCTGATGGAGTAGCGGCAGCCAACCAATTATCGGACTGTCTAAAAAAGATGGGAATTAAACTAATTCGTTTTAAAACAGGAACACCAGCTAGAATTAATCGAAGAAGTATTGATTTTAGCAAAATGGAAATACAAAAAGGAGATGAGGGAATTGAAGCATTTTCCTTTGAGAACACGCCAAAAGACTTCGAACAAGTAGATTGTTATTTAACCTATACAAATGAAAAAACACATGAAATCATTCGAGAAAATTTACATAGATCGCCACTTTATGCAGGAATGATAGAGGGAACAGGTCCTAGATATTGTCCTTCTATTGAAGATAAAGTAGTTAGATTTAGTGATAAACCAAGACATCAAGCTTTTGTCGAACCAGTAGGAATCGATACAGAAGAAATGTATATACAAGGAATGAGTTCTTCTTTACCAGAAGATGTGCAAATAGCTTTATATCATACGATTCCAGGATTAGAAAAAGCCGAATTTACAAGACCAGCATATGCTATTGAATATGATTGCATTGATCCATCGAATCTTAAACTTTCTTTAGAATATAAGGGAATAGAGGGATTATTTATGGCAGGACAAATCAATGGTACTTCTGGCTATGAAGAGGCGGCTTGTCAAGGGTTAATGGCTGGCATTAATGCTGTACATAAAATAAAAGGAAAAGAACCTGTCATTTTAGATAGAACACAAGGATACATAGGGGTTTTAATTGATGATATTGTTACCAAAGGAACCAATGAGCCATATCGAATGATGACTTCCAGAGCAGAATATAGATTGTTGTTAAGGCAGGACAATGCGGATTTAAGATTAACGCAGATAGGACATGAAATAGGATTGATTTCAGAAGAAAGATATGAAAAATTTAAAAGAAAAAGAGAAAATATACAAAAAGAAATAGAAAGATTAAAGAGAACAATTGTAAAACCAGACAAAGAAGTCAATCAGTTATTAGAAGAAAATGAAACTTCAGCATTATCGACAGGGACAAAGATGTCAGAACTATTAAAAAGAACGGAATTAGACTATGGAAAATTAGCAATTATTGATAAGGAAAGACCAAATTTAACCAAACAAGAACAAGAAGAAGTAGAGATTTCAATTAAATATGAAGGATATATTAAAATGCAAGAGGCACAAGTTGAAAAATTTAAGAAATTAGAGACAAAACTTTTACCAGAAGATGTTGATTATGAAACCATAAAAGGAATCAGTTTAGAAGGAAGACAAAAGTTAAACAAATTTAAACCACGTTCTATTGGTCAGGCCTCAAGAATATCTGGTGTTTCACCGGCTGATATATCAGTATTATTAGTTTATTTACAGCAATTAAATAATAAATAGAGAAAAAGAAGGAGTAAGATTAATAATGGAAGAATTTAGCCAGAAAATGAAAGAATATGCCAATCAAATTGGAGTTTTGTTGGAAGAAAAACAAATCCAACAATTTCATCAATATATGAGATTATTATTAGAATGGAATGAGAAGATTAATTTAACAGCTATTACCAATCCAGAAGAAATCATTTTGAAACATTTTATTGACTCTTTAACCATCGCTAAACATATCAAAAAAGATGCTAAAATAATTGATGTAGGTACAGGAGCAGGATTTCCGGGAATTCCCTTAAAAATCGTTAGGAATGATATAGAAGTTACATTGTTAGATTCTTTAAATAAAAGAATTACTTTTTTAGAAGAAGTAATTAAGCAATTGGAATTATTACATATACAAGCGATTCATTCTCGAGTTGAAGATTATGGAAAAAATAAAAAATATAGAGAAAGCTTTGATTATGCTACTTCAAGGGCAGTAGCAAATTTGTCAACATTATCTGAATATTTGCTACCATTGGTTAAACAAAATGGCTATAGTATTAGTATGAAAGGTTCAGAGGTAAAAAATGAAATTAAGCAAAGCCAAAAGGCTATTTCCTTATTAGGAGGAAAAATTCAAGAAATTGACGAATTTCAGTTGCCTCAAAGTGATATGGATAGAACCATAATTATAATCAAAAAAGTAAAACAAACACCAGCCAAATATCCAAGAAAGGCAGGATTGCCAACAAAACAACCAATTCAATAAAAAATATATAAACTTTTAAATTTAAAATAGGTACCCTTGAATGGTTACAAAAAAGTCAACAAATTTTGCGATTTTTATTGACTTTTTTTCTATATTTTTATATCATTATAATAGGGAACAACAAGAACATATTAATAAATATTAACTAAAAATGGAGGCAATAAAATTGGGAAAAATTATATCAGTAGCAAATCAAAAAGGTGGTGTTGGAAAAACCACAACAACCGTTAATTTATGTACGATTTTAGCACAAAAAGGTAAAAAGGTATTATTAATTGATGCTGACCCACAAGGAAATGCAACCAGTGGACTTGGTGTGGAAAAAGAAGTGGAATTTTCAACCTATGATATTTTAGTCAATGAAACAGAAATGGAAGACACCTTGCAAAAAACAATGATAAGAAATCTAAAAGTATGTCCCTCTAATATCAATTTAGCAGGAGCAGAAGTGGAATTAGTATCTATGATGTCAAGAGAACAAAGATTAAAAGAAAAATTGGATGTTATAAAAGAAAAATTTGATTATATTTTTATTGATTGTCCACCATCTTTAGGATTAGTAACGCTAAATGCTTTTACTGCATCGGATAGTGTGTTAATTCCTGTACAATGTGAATACTTTGCACTAGAAGGATTAGGACAACTATTAAACACCGTAAACTTAGTGAAAAAACATTTAAACAAAGATTTTCAAATAGAAGGGGCATTACTAACAATGTATGATATAAGAACCAACCTTTCTAATCAAGTGGTAAAAGAAGTTCAAAAATATTTTAATAACAAGGTTTATAAAACAGTTATACCAAGAAATGTAAGATTAAGTGAAGCACCAAGTTATGGATTACCAATTACTGAATACGATCCAAAATCAAAAGGAGCAAAAAGTTATATAAAACTTGCTAAAGAGTTTTTAAGTATGAATGAAGAAGAAAGAAAAGCAAAACATATGTTATAAAAGGAAAGGAAGGATAGTAAGATGGCAAAAATGACAGGATTAGGCAAAGGATTAGATGCTTTATTTGGACCAGCACCAGAAGAAGAACAAATGCAAGAAAACGACACATTAAAAAATCTAAAAATAGTAGAAGTGGAGCCCAATCGAGATCAGCCAAGAAAAAGATTTGACCAAGAGGCATTAGAAGAATTAGCCCAATCCATTAAAGAATACGGACTAATTCAACCAATCGTAGTAACGAAAAAAGATGGTTATTATAGCATTATTGCAGGAGAGAGACGTTGGAGAGCTTCTAAAATAGCTGGATTAAAAGAAATTCCAGCCATTATCAGAGAAGACAATGAAAAAATAAATTCAGAAATAGCTTTAATTGAAAATATGCAAAGGGAAGACTTAAATCCAGTAGAAAAAGCAATGGGAATCAAAACGTTAATTGACAATTATGGTATGTCACAAGAAGAAGTTGCTAAGAAGCTAGGAAAAGGAAGAAGTACTGTAGCTAATTGGGTAAGAGTTTTAAATTTAGAACCACGTGTATTGGAAATGGCCAAAGAAGGAAAAATATCAGAAGGATATTGTAAAGCTTTATTGGCTATCACGGATCCAGAAAAACAATATCAAACAGCCATTCAAATGTTAGAAAGAGGATCAACGGTAAGACAAGTAGAAAAAAAGGCAAAAACCAAAGAAAGCAAAGAAGAGCAAAATAGAAATCATATTTTATATAAAAGTATTGAAGATAATTTCCAAAGCTTTTTTGGAAGTAAAGTTAGATTAGATGCTGGAAAAAGAAGAGGAAAAATTATTATTGAATATACTTCTAATGATGATTTAGAGAGAATTTTAGATTTAATTAAATAAAGAGAAAGGAGCGTATGGTTTATTTAAGTTATTAAATATGTCATACAAGGGAAATATGGAGAACGTGATGGAAATAATAAGAACAGACGCTTTTTTAGTAGCAATTGCTAGTATTATAATTTTATTATTAATAGGATTTGTAGTTTTATTAGTAAGATTCTCTAAATTAAATAAAAGATATAAAAACTTCATGGAAAAACTTGGTCAGGGAAAAAATTTAGAAGAAGACTTGGAAACTTATATGTATCGAGTAGATAAAGTAGAAAGACAAAATGCTGAAATTTCAAATCAAGTAGAAACAATCGAGAATAATGTAACCAATTGTGTTCAAAAAATTGGAATGGTAAGATATAATGCCTTTAAGGATGTAGGAAGTGATTTGAGTTTTGCATTAGCCTTGTTAGATGAAAATAACAATGGTGTGGTATTAAATGGAATTTATGCAAGAGAGATGTCCAATATTTATGCGAAACCAATTCAGAATGGAAAATCTACTTATGTGGTTTCAGAAGAAGAATCGCAGGCAATTGAAAAGGCAATGAATTCAAAGAATTTATAAAAAACAAAAAATTAAAATCCCCATCTTTTATATAAAAAGAGGGGATTTTTAAGAGCGAAGAGATTAAGCAAAAGCTAAAAACATAATAATAACAACAATTGTAATTAATGCAATAACTCCTAGCCAAGCATATTCTAAACATTTTTTAGCTAATGAATAATTGCTATCAATATGTATAGCACCAGAAATAAATCCAATAAAAGGGAATAAGAAACTGGTTAGTAATAGAAGAGTATTTTTATTATAAGTAATATTTTGTGTTATCGTTTTTGTGTTCTCTTTTATATTTTTAGTTTCGATAATTCCCATTGCTTCTAATTCGTCATTGTTTATCATCTTTACGACTCCTTTCTAATAATTCATAATAGTTATAAAAATAGGGTATAATGGATAAATAGCTTAATGCCAATATAATAGAGTAAATAGTAAAGTTACTAATTAGCATGTTACTTATATAGATTAGTAAAGCAGTTGTAAAAATCATATTGTCTATAAATGGTATTTTTATTTTAAAGAGTATTTTACAAAAATATAAGGTAGAAATAACATAGACAATTATTGGTATAATAAAATTAAATACAATATCGTAAAATGTAATAGATGAAATTCTAAAAACATTTATTAATAAGGATAAAATTTTTATGACAAAGTAAATGATTAATATATAATTAGCTACTTTAACATTACCTTTCTTTTGATAAAGTCTAAATGTAATAATCATGAAATATATTAAGATTCCTGCATTCTCCAAACAACCAATTAAACGTATTCTTAAACTAAAAGGATAATATAAAAGATACACTATTATAATTGCGATAATATTCATGATTAAAGCTAGTACTACTGTTTTCTTAGAATTGCAAAAAAAAGCCTTCAATTTTTCCATTTTTAAATCTCCTTTCCAGGCTATTTGGTTTTTGTGGTTACAGATGAAACACTTACACTTCCAGTTTTTTTGTCTACCCTTAATTTAGCATCAAAGGTAAAGGTTTTAAATTTTGTATCATATGTATCAGTATATCCACTACCATTTCCTTTTAATAAAACTTCATAGTCGCTATAATTTTCTTTTGCACTTGAATCTGTAATTTCAATACGTCTAATACTATGTAAATAGGCAGAACTTTTAACTTGTGAAGACAAATTGCTATAACTATTTGCATATTCTTTTGCATAAGTAATTGCTTGATAGGATGTGCTTACTTTTTCAGTATTATAAGTACTGCTATTACTACTAATGGTACTATTTTGTTGATGGTGATTAGAAGTACTATTGCTTTTTGTTATAACACTGGATTGACAGATAAGACGAATAATTATGAACACAATTATAATAATAGCGATAATAGAGAGTTCTTTTTGTTTCTTATTCATTTGTTTTATTATTTTTTTTAGTTTTTCCATTTTTACCTCCTTCCTTTATCAAAGTGCAAATTGATTGAAAAAATTGAATTTTCCCAATCGTTACACCCCTTTTTTATAACTTTTGAAATTATAATACAATATATTTTTAGAAAAAGTAATAAGTAGATTTAAATTTATGTAAATTTTATACAAATAGGAAATGACATTTTTTTATTTAATAATTTCTTTTTTACTGAAATGAACAAAATAAGTGCACATGACAAGACACTATTTTCCTAGAGGTAAGTCTTAATTTTGAAAAAACTCAAACTTAATTAGATTTTATCTTGACAATTTTATGCCAAAATGTTAAAATAAATATCGTTGTTGGACAAAGTAAAACTTGTTTAATAATAAGGAGAGGTGGTCGAGTTGGTTTATGGCACCAGTCTTGAAAATTGGCGTGCGTTAATAGCGTACCGTGGGTTCGAATCCCACCCTCTCCGCCAAAGAATAAAAGTTAGATGTAAGCCTATATGTCTAACTTTTATTTATAAAAATGGAGATGTACCCAAGTGGTGAAGGGGACTGTTTGCTAAACTTTCCCAAAGGGTCATGAAATTCAAATTTATTAGATTATAAAAAGTTAGAAATAAAACAAAAATAATATGTAGGTGTACCCAAGTGGTGAAGGGGATTGTTTGCTAAACAATTAGGTCTCGTAAGGGGCGCGGAGGTTCGAACCCTCTCACCTACGCCAAACCATTGTTTTATATTCTAACTTTTTATATTTTTCAATAAAAGGCATTAAAGAGAATTAAGAGTAAATAAATAGTAAAGAATAACTGGAAAAATAACTGGATTTTTAATTTTCCAGTTATTTTTATTTTAAGTAAAATATTAATGAAATGGTATTCTATCATATTTTCCATTTTATTCTTTCATTATTAGGCAAGGGGGATTGTATGCACATAGTGGAATTAAAAGAAAATATAAAAGATACATCATTTGAAAATGATGTAATTTATTCTAAAAGAATATTAAATAATATTTATTCACTTTTAGATATGGTAACAGATATAAATTATACAGACTATAAGTATATTTCCATCTTGTCTTCTAAAATAGTAATTTTATTAGATAAGATAGATTACATTATAGGAAAGGAGGTCTTGGAAAATGTTAAATACAAAGAGTAATTTAAAAAGAAAGAAATTACAAGAAGCATTAAAGGGAACAATAACAGGTACAGACCCAATGTTATTTTTAGAAGTAATAAGTAATATTAGAAATACATCTAGCAATATAGTTGAAACAATAAATATGCAGAGTATGTCAGCAGAAGAACTAACAACACTTTATGAATTAGCAGAGATATGCAGTTTTACATTAGATAGAATATTTAAAATTATACTTGGTATAGAGGAGGAATTTTAAAAATGAAAGAATTAGAATTCTTGGAATTACAAGAGGTATCAATGCAAGAAATCATTTCATATTCAAAATTAACCACTAGCCCAACAATTACAATATTAGATGACCTTAATTATGGTTTATTCAATCAATTAGTAGCATGGGTTGATTTATTAAAAATACCAATGTTTTTAATTAAAGATACACACAAGATTGCAATTATAGGAAACCAAAGCCTAGCAGTAAATATTGCAAAACGATTACAAGTACGATGTCAAGTAATGTATAATGCACCATTAAAACCTAAAAAGATACTTGGTAAAATTCACATACCAAATAGGACTAGCCCTTATGTAGTTAAAGCCTATAATGAATATGGAAAACCAGCCATACCTTTTGTTGATACAGATATAGAAACAACATCTTGTGAAACTTTATCAAGATATAAATTTACATCTTTTAGATATGCAATGAAGATTAGAGGTAGTGGAAATAACAAAATAGAAAGTTATGAGGAATTGATAAAAATAAGACAAAAGTTTTTGAAATCCAGCAAAATATAAATATAGTGTAATGAAAATATCATATATTATATTTCGTGTGTTGCGAGGATTTAATTTAAACCATTTTTATATTATAAGCAATAAAAGAGTAATAGCAAAAATATAAAATCAATATAAAAACCCTTGACATATTTTGAAACTTATAGAAATTTTATGATTGAAAATATTAGCATAAAAGTTTAGAAAGTTTTTAAAATGAGGGACTTGTGAATTCAGAAAGTAGCCTATATACTAGCATTACAAGGTTTGCAAACTTATTTTAGAGAAGTAGGAGGTGTTGGTATAAATGGAAAGAGAGAGCATAGAAGAAAGAAAACAGAAGATACAACAGTTAATGACCCATTTTGATAATGTATTTGAAACAAATGTAGCAAAAGATATTGATTTATATTTTAATAATATATCACTATTGCAAAAAATTTATGAATATTTTGAAGAGGATTTTTGTAAGACAGATTCAGAATATGACAAATTAAGAACAAAAAGCATACAAGTTTTTGATATATTAGATAAAACATTTACAGAGGCAGAACAAACTTTATTTGAGAAGTATTGGGAAATAGAAATGCAAATGGGAGCATTAGAAAATGAGAAAATGTTTTATTTTGGATACATAATGGCAAAAACACTTGACCAAGGTATAAAAATTAAAGATAAAGAAAATTAGTAAAGATTATCCCAATCTTTACTTTATTATTTATAATTTATTTATGTGACATTCAATTTTTAGGAAATTTAATATAATACATAAATAGAAGTATTACTTGAAATCTTTATAAAAAAATGGTACTATTATATCATATTTTGTTGAAAGGGGACTTAAACATGAATGTTACTGGAAGGATTAATCAAGTAAAACAACCTAGAGGAGGTTATATCAAACCATCACAATTTTCAGTTATAGAATTAAATGATGGAAATGTTTTAGCAGAAGAAGAAAATATACATGCGACTGTTATAGGAATGGTAGTAGATTATTTAACAAGATTTGTAATGGGAGCAGATATATCAAAAGCATTTGAAATATCTTATATGGGAGCAGTATGTGCAACTAAATTAGGAAAAGCAAATGCAGTAAAAGAGATAGATTCATATTTATCACAAATTAAAGGATTGGATAATAATTCAATTACAAATGCATGTAAAGCAGTCACATTTGATGTTTGGTATAGAAACCCAATAAGTGCATTAATGGCAAAAACAGCAAATGAAACAAATCCAGATAATAATACTATTAGTAATATTAAAATCATGGTTGAGAGAAGTATTGAATTTTGGAAAGAATATGGACCAATAACAAAAGATGGTTTTACATTTGAAGAAAAAGGTTATACTAAAACAGTAGATAGTGGAGATGGAGATTATCTTACAGAGAATACCTTATGGGATTTTAAAGTTTCAAAAGCAAAGCCAACCAATAAACATACATTACAATTGTTAATGTATTGGATAATGGGACAACATTCAACAAAAGCAGAATTTTCAGCAATTACTAAATTAGGAATTTATAATCCTAGACTTAATTCAGTATATATTTTACCAATAGCAGAAGTACCTAATGAAATTATAAAAGAAGTTGAAGAGGATGTTATATGTTATGAATGAGAAATAGAGTAGCAGTATTTTATTAGAAATCTTATTAAAGAATAATTTATTATATATATAAAATTATATTAGCAAAGTTATAAAAATTGATTGACGGGCAATGACGTTTGTTAGCATAACATATAAAATTAAATATGAAGTAAAAGAGTAGATACATCAAAATTGTATCTATCTTTTTTTATTATATTTTATAACAAACATATTAAAAAAAAAAATTTTTTATTTCTACAGTATCAAGGATTACATAAAAAATGATTGGTAATTTCATTCAAGAAATGAAATCTAAACATGTTATATATTATGAGGAGATTTTCAAAAGAAAGGAGAAAGTCATGAACAACTATATCATGTTTAGACCAAATTTAGATTATGCAAATAAGGAGAGGTATATTCCACCTTGACCAGCAAGTGTCTTTTCCTATAATAGTTTTTTATATTACTAATTGCACTAGCAAGTGTCTTTTCCTAGATTAGTTTTTTATAATACTATTCTAGGTTAGGTGTAGTAAAAAGAATAGAATAAAAGGAGAAAATTACTAATGGAAGACATTTCAGATACATTAGAAGTAGGTGTTGTATTATTTGAATGTTTATCTCAGCCTAATGCAGTGCATGTGATAAAGTTGTTAAAAAGTAAATTGCACAGGAAGCAAGAGGAAAAACAAATTAAATTAAGTAATGGTGAATATAGAACCATAGAAACCATAAGTTATTATGGTAAATGTGGTTTATATAATTTCTATTATTCAGATGAACATTATTGTTTAAATATCATGTTAGAACATGGTGCAGTAATAGATAGATTAGCAGATACAATAATAGTAGAGGTCAAGGCAGTATTGCATAACTATTTTGAGATTGAATACACAATCTTAAACCACTTTAAATTTAACATGCCTTTAATGAGGATTGAATTTAATAGGGACTATGAATATAGACATCGTGGTATATTTTATTTAATCAAAAAACTATTGACAATTGCACCAAGATACATACAAAGTAAGCATTATAAAATAGATACAACAGATAATGAAAATGAATACACAGTTACTTATAAATCACATTCAAATAAGACAGTACAAGTTAAAATATATAACAAAGACATGGAACAGTTACAACAATTGAAACATGGACAAATAAGTAGAAGTCAATATGATAATTATAGAAACACCTTAAGAACAGAAGTTAAGGTAAAAAACGGAAAATTGAATGCAGAAAAGAATAAATATTATATTCCAAAAGACTTATATACTTATCTGGATGAGTATGTTGCCAATTATTATTTTGATAAATATGTTTCACAAATAGTATTTAGTGAGAATTTTTACAGAATTGATATTGCGATAGAAATGATTAAGAATGACCAGACATTAAGTAGCAGTATGAGAAATAAGTTATGTAATTTGTTAAAAAGCATAAATGAAAAAGGTTATACCTATACAAAAGAAAATTACCCATATAAATCCGCATTTAGTGAACACATCAAGAAGATAAGGGAAAGGAATATAAACCCTTTAACACTTGATGAGGAATTAGGTAAAGATTGGAATATTGAGGTATTAGAAAATTTTACTTTAAGAGAAAGTTGTAAGCATGGGACTGAAAGTAAATTGTTTTAAAGTTAGAAAGTCTGGGACTTGACAAACTTTAAAACTAGCATATAAGCTAACAGTAGCATGTTACAAGAATATTATTTTAATTCCCGCCAGTTTATAGAGTTGCAGATTTTAGGCAAAGGAATTTCATGTAATATATTTTAATTCCCGCCAGTAGCAACAGATAACTATATTCATGGCAAAGGAATTTCAACCTTATAAAAATTTAATTTATAAGGTGGTAGCAAATGAAAGAAAAAAATAATTATTTTAATATAAAAGAAGCAGCAGAGTATATGGGTATAAATACCAAGTTAATGAGTAAGATGACACATTTAGATGGTTTTCCATGCATGAGAAGTAAGAGGGTAGTAATTATTCAAAGAGAAGCACTAGATAAGTGGTTTGTAGATAATAGTAACAGATTTATAAAGTAAGGGGGGTAGGAATAGTGAAACAGACAGAACATAAAGTAAAATCAGGTAGAGATAGACAGAAAAAGGGTTGGGGAGGACTAAGAAAATTAGATAATGGTAACTATGAAGGAACACTTGATGTGAAAAAAAGAAATGGTGACAGTATAGCAAAGTCATTTACCAGAACAACAGAAACAGAAATCAATCACATAAAATATCAGTTGAAAGCACTAGAACCCCTTGAAAATGACATTATAGACATAAAAATAAATAAGGTTACTAATGAAATCACATTGATTGAAATAGGATCTCAAAAAGGAAGTAAGAGCAAAGTTGACCCAGATATAACAGTAATAGAATATGTTGATTATTGGTTATGGAATTATAGAAGAAAAGGTGTAAAGGGAAATCAGATAGTTGAATCAACATTTGCAGATTATGTGCAAAAATGTGACCACATCAAGAAAAGATTAGGTGTTATAAATAAAGCAGGAAAAGAATACCAAATGAAAGTAAAAGACTTAACATTTGACTTTATAGAGGAGCAGTTGATAGCATTATACAATGATGTTTCAGAATATACTGTAAATCAAGTTAAAAACCATATATATAATATGTTAGTATTTGCAAAGAAAGATGGAATAATAAAGGAAAATCCATTGCAGGACGAAACAGTAAGATTACCAAAAACCAAGAAGAAAAATAAAAGGAAACACATTGACCCAGATGATGAGGATAAAGTGGTTAAGTGTTGTGTGGAAAAATGGTTTGTTGATATACTAACACAACTATACACTGGTAGTAGAGTAAGTGAAGTAAGAGGGTTAAGGTGGGATGACCTTTTAGTAAAAGAGTGTGCAATAAGGTTTGACGAAAATTATCTATCAGTAAAACAATTTGAATTTAAAGATGGTAAGATTGTAAGTCTTGGCAGACAAAATGAATATACTGAATTAAAAACAGAAGCATCATATCGGAACAGTACCTATTCCTAAAGAATTACTTACAATATTATTATTGCATAAGCAAAGGCAAATGCAACTTGCAAATAGTTTAGGTATTGAATTTAAAGAAACTGACCCAATGTTTACAACTAATACTTATAGACAAATAGGTAGAAATGATACTAATGACAGAATAAAACAAGTCATGGAAGAATTGAAGATAAATAATTGGGAAGAAATAACATCACATTGTTTGCGTCATGGTTTTTGTTATATGGGGTTATTAAATGATGTACCATTAGAGTATATGAGTATTCTTTTAAGGCATGGAGATATAAAAGTAACAAGAGATTGGTACACAGAATTTGCAAAGGAACAAATCATGAAAAATGGAAATAAGGTAAATGCAACTAGAACAAAGGAACTAGAAAAGTACCAAAATGTATTACCTATTGCAATGAATATATAAATTAGAAAAGAAACAGGAGTATTACTGTTTCTTTTTTGAAGGAAATACTTGAACATCTATAATAAATTATAGTATAATACTTTCAACAAATAGAGAATAATTATTATATTTTTATGGTAAAAAAGCCCTTATAACTGGAAAATTACTGGATTTTATATATTAAAAAACAAGAAATGCCTATATATCAAGGAAAAAGGGTGAAGAAGTAAAGGTTTGCTAAACAGTTAGGTCGCGAAAGCGGCGCGGAGGTTCGAACCCTCTCATCTCCGCCAAAAGAGCGTTAGTTATAGATGGAAAACTAAGGCTTTTTATAATTTAAAATATGTTACAGAAACATAACATTTTTATAAAAAAAAGGAAGATTATTGTAATATTAAGAATAATAATGTATAATGAAAGTATGGAGAATAGAGCAGAAAGGAGAAAAAGGATGGGGAAAATAGGCAAAGTAATAACCACTATAATAATAGTAACACTGTTTTTTTGTAATATAAGTTTTGCTGTAAATCTTGGAGAGAAAAATGCTAGTGGTATGGCGGTAGTAGCAAAATATCAAAACAAAGAATATGTAGCAAACGGAATACCAAGAGAAGCTTTGGAGCATGCTTCAGAATTTTTACCATGGAGTAAGTGGAGTGAGGAAGATATCATTACCATTTATAGACGTTGTGCTAATAATACTTTATATTATTATAATGCAGATGATCTTGACTCAAATACAAGAGGAGTAAGAGATGATTGGTATGTAGCTTTTTATAGCGAATTCCAAAAAAGAGTAGATGATGGAAAAATTACAGTAATAGATGCAGTAACTAAAAAGAATACGAATGCTTTTACGGAGGATAAAGATCCTAGTATACAAGCGGATCAACTTGAAATAAAAAAGACATCAGATATGACAGAAGACGATAAAAAAAGAGCAGAGGAATATAAGAAAGAGCAAGAAAAGCTTAAAGAAAAATATAAAGGGTATACAGATTATCAAGTTGCAAATCATATATTAGAAAAAAAATCAATTCCAGAAGGACTTGAAGAAGATTGGAAAGCTCAATTAAACAAAGCAATAAAAAGAGGAGGTAAAGATACCACCTTATATAAAACTTGTTTAAAAGCTTATGAATTTTATTGGGGGTCTATTGAAACAGCAGATGGTCATGTAGCAATTTATGGAAAACCAACCAAAAGTGATTCAGGAACGTCAGCGGATAGTTTAGATGATATGATTTCTGATGCTGATGATTTTTTAACTAAAGGAGGAAAAAATAAATATGATGATGAAACATTAAAGCAATTTTCAACGATTCTCTATAATTGTTTTTTAGCAGTTGGGGTAGCAATCGCATTAGTAGTTGGAATTATAATAGGTATTAAATATATGATGGGAAGCATAGAAGAAAAAGCAACTTATAAGCAAATGCTAGTTCCTTATCTTGTTGGATGTTTGGTAGTATTTGGCGCTTTCGGCATATGGAAGATAGTAGTTATTATACTAGAAAGTATGTAAGGAGGATAGAGCATGAGTAAAATAAAAAGTAGAAAAATATTGATAACAATCATTTTATTTTTAATAGTAGGATTTATTCCAATAAACACATATACATATAATACAGCCAGTCCATCTAAAGTTACTACCAAAAGTGAAATTTTGGGAGACTTAAGTGAATATGCAGAAGCGGAAGAAGTATCCACAAAGTTTTCAGATATGGTAGGTATTATTTTGGGCATTGCTCAAACAATTGGTTCCTTACTTGCTGTTATTTGTTTAATTGTCTTAGGAGTCAAATACATGATGGGAAGTATAGAAGAAAAGGCAGAATATAAAAAGACTCTCATGCCATATCTATTAGGGGCAATCATGGTATTTGGAATTAGCAATATTTTAAAAATAGTTTATGAAATAGCAACCAGTTTTTAAACAGAAAGGAAAAGATTTTATAAGTTAGCTACTTTAATTTATGGAAACTTTTGAAACAAAAATGACAAAGACTTGCCAAAATGGTTTTTTCGTGTTATAATAAAAAAGTAATGATAAATTTGTTTTTAATATTCCAAGAAGGAAATTAATAAATGAAAAATAGAGGAGGGGAAATAAAATGAAAAAATTATGGAAAAAATTAACGATGTTAGGAATTACACTATCAGGAATGATGTATTCTACATTATCTTTTGCAGAAGTAACAGGAGTAGATCCAAACAAATTTAGTTCAACTAAAGATACTAAGGCGACTCAAGCTGTTACAAATTTTGGTGATAATGTTTTAAGTATTGTATCAACAGGAGCCTCTGTCTTAGCTGTTATTATATTAATTGTACTAGGTGTCAAATATATGATGGGTAGTGCAGAAGAAAAAGCAGAATATAAGAAAACATTATTACCATATTTTATAGGTGCTATCTTTGTATTTGGAGCAGGATTAATTAGTAGTATTATATTTAACTTTGCAAAAACAGATTGGGGAGTATAATAAAAACAAGCTAAAAAGAAACAATTTACAGAAAATTGTTTCTTTTTTTTTACAAAACCATTACAAATTTATTAAAATCATCTTTTTTACGCAAAAATGTTACAATTTTTGCGTTTTTTTGTTATAATAATATAGAAAGGGAAAATAGACCATTTCATACAGAGGAGGTAAGAACATTGGGGACTTATAATTTACCAAGAGATGTAAAAGGAGAAGGAAGAATCTTATTTATCTTTTCAACGAAAGCTTTAATATACACAGCTATAGGAGGAGGTATAGGAGTAATACTTTATATCATACTTAATTTAATTGGATTGGGACTGATTGGAATCATAGCTATTGGGTTATTGGGATTAATAGGATTTATCATTGGAACTCTTAAAATGCCAAACACCAATGCCTTTCAGATTACAAAAAAAACAGGAGGAGAAAATATAGATGATGTCATAAAAAGGGCCATTAAATTTAAAATGCAAAAAAATAAAATATATATATATCAAAGAGAAGAGAGAATAGAAAACGAGGAGGAAACAAAAGATGAGTAATGATGCCATTTCACAAATATTGATGATTGTATTAGGAGTTATGTTTGTTATTCTTGTTATTTTATTTACTATTTTTATTATTTTAAAAGCGAAAGAAAAGGTAAAACAAAATAATAAAAACAATAATCAATTAGTAGGTAAAAGAACCCAAAAAGAAGTTTCTAAAAAAACGATTGATAACTCATATAGCAAACAATCCATTATGAATTTTATGGAATTTGATAAAATTGAAGACAACATGATTGTACAAAAAAAAGGAAAGAGATTTTTAATGGTAGTAGAATGTCAAGGTGTTAACTATGACCTTATGTCAAACATGGAAAAAGTATCGGTAGAAGAGGGATTTCAACAATTTTTAAACACACTAAGACATCCTATACAAATATACATACAAACAAGAACCATTAATTTAGAAAATAGCTTAGCTAACTATAAAGACAAAATAAAAGAAATAGAAGAACGATATAACCAAATGTCGTACCAATACAATCAAATGAAAGCAGCAGAAGTATATTCGCAACAGGATTTAGAGCGATATGTATTTGAAATGACTAAGCAAAGAAACTTATTAGAGTATGGTAGAGACTTAATCAATAACACAGAAAAAATGAGTTTAAATAGAAGTGTATTAAATAAAAAATATTATGTTATTATTCCTTATTTTTCAGAAGAAATAGGAGATGAAAAATATGACTATGAAGAAGTAAAAAATATGGCATTTTCAGAATTATATACAAAATCACAATCGATCATAAGAACCTTATCTTCTTGTTCTGTCAATGGAAAAATACTATCTTCTAAGGAATTAGTAGAATTACTATATGTTGCTTATAACAGAGATGAATCAGAAGCCTATGGCATTGACAAAGCAATGAGAGCAAATTATGATGAATTGTATTCAACAGCGCCAGATGTTTTTGAAAAGAAAATAAAAGTATTAGACGAAGTAATTAAAGAGCAAGCTATTGAATTAGCAAATGAAACCATTGAAAAAGTAAAATCAAGTCCAGAACAAATAGCAAAGGAAAAGGAGAAGAACTTAGAAACATTAATTCAAAAAATGGCAGAAATTGTTTTAAGTGACAACAAAGAATACATTGGTGATAATGAAGTTACTGAAAAGGCAATAGAGGAAATCAAAAAATTACAAAAAGAGAAAGGAGAAGAAGCAAATGAAGAAGTCAAAAAGCCAACAACTAGAGGAAGAAAGAAGAAGACAATTGAATCCGCAAAATGAACCAGGAATGCTAAAATCACAGACCATTAAAGAATTAATTGCACCTTCTGGAATAGATGCTTCTAAAATTGATCATTTAGAAATTATATCTAGTGTAAAAAGATATGCAAGAAGTTTCTTTATTTCTACTTTGCCACGTATGTGTAGTTTTCCAGATTTATTCAGAGATTTGTATTTCTTTGGTGATATTAATACCTCTATTTATATTACACCAATTGCGGAATCTCGTTCACAAAATGAATTAAATAAAGTAATCAATGAGTTAGAAACAGAAAGAATAGTGGCATCTGATAGAGGAAATATTAATAGGGAAAGTACCTTAACACAAAAAAGATTTGAAGCAGAACAATTAAGAGATGAAATAGCAGCAGGATTTAACAAAATGTACGAAGCTTCTATTATTGCAACCTTATTTACATACAATATGGAAGATTTAGAACGATTAACAAAATTGTTATCCACAGAAATGTCAAAATCGTTAATTAATATAAAAAGTGCTTGGGCAATCCAAGAAGATGCTTTTAAATCAAATGTACCATTAATGGATGACAAAGTAAAAAAAACACATGCTTTTGATAGTCGTTCTATGGGAACAGTTTTTCCATTTACCACTTCAGAAGTAGGACATCCAACAGGAGTTCCATTAGGTTTTAATAAACAAACAGGAACACCAATCTTATTTGATAACTTTCATCCATCTTTAACCAATTATAATATGGTTATATTTGCAAAGTCTGGTGCGGGTAAATCTGTTACCATGAAAACGCTAATTTCAAGATCTTCTGTCTTGATGGGAATTGAAAGTTTGGCATTAGATGCCGAAGGAGAGTATACGATTGTAGCGGAAAGTTTAGGTGGAATTAATGTTGTGTTAAGTCCAAATTCCAATACAGTAATCAATCTGTTTGATATTGAGCCAGAAATCGTAAAAGATGCTATTACTGGACGTGAAAGAACTGTTTTAAATGTAGAAAATAAAGTAGAAGATGTAACACAAGCATTACTTACAATGGCAAGAGGAAGTACAAGAAGTACAGAGGTAAATGAATTAACAAAGCAAGTTATTGCAGAATCAGTAGCAGAAGAGTATGTAAGTTTAGGAATAACTAACAATCCAAATAGTTTATATCAAACAGGAGAAAAATTTCAAACAGGAGATAAACTATATAAACAGAAAAAAGCAATGCCTACCATTGGAACTTGGTATCATCGAATTGAAAGAAAAGCACAAGATAATAAGAATCCAGATTATCAATTCCACTACAGTTATTTATTAAAAGTTATGAGACAATATATTAGGGAGTATAATGGACAAATGGCTTATTTTGATGGACAATCTACCTTTGAATTATTAGAAGGAGCCCCATTTATTAATTTGGACATTTCACAACTAGAAGAGAGATTTGCAAGACCATTAGCGCAACAAATACTTCTTTCTTGGATTTGGGAAAAATACGTAAAGAAAAACAGTGAAGATAGAACAAAAGCAAAAAAGAAAAGAGTACTAGTAGACGAAGCTTGGATGTTATTACCATATCCAGAAGCGGTAGACTTTTTAAATACAATGGCAAGACGTGCTAGAAAAAGAAATGTATCATTGGCGATTGTTTCTCAAAGATTTCAAGACTTTTATGAAAAGCCAGAAGCACAAGCTGTATTAACTTCTTCTGATACAAAGTTATTTTTAGCACAAGACAAATCAGAAATAGAGTATTTAAAAACTGTTTTTAAATTAAGCGATGGAGAAGCTAGATTTCTAATTACTTGTTTAAAAGGAGAAGGATTACTAAAAGTAGGTGCTGATACCGCTATTTTACAAATAACACCAACTGCAAAAGAATTTGAATTTGTAGAAACTAATTTAAACAAATTAGTAAAAATGAGAAAAAGGGCAGAAAATGTTTAGAACAAGGAGGAGAAAATGAAGTTTTTCACTAAAAAATCAACGGTACAAAAGATATTAGTAGCTATTATTTTACTATTATTAATAAATTTTACCATAACACCATATTACTCTTATGCAGGGTGGATTGAAGACGGCATGAGTGCGATAGGAAAAGAATTATTTAAATTGCTAGCTTGGTTAGGTGACGTTATCATGAGTGCATTAAATAATTTTATGTTAGGAGCGGATGGGTTTGGATCGTCCATGTTAGATAAGGAAAATGCAAATCTTGAAAATGAGAAATCGTGGCTTTATGTTGATGAAAATGAAGTTGATAAATACGAAAAAAATGTAATTACTTTCCAAAAATCAGAAATGGATAACGAATTATTTGGAAAAGGCAATTACGAAGTTCCTAATATGTTATATTCACCAGAAAACATATTTGCAAATAATATAGCGGCATTAGATGTTAACTTCTTAAGAGAAAATAAATATGATAGCATTTATAAAGGAGGAAAGCCAAGTTTTGAAAATACAGCAGAAGATAAATCAAAATCTTCAGCTGTTACCTTAAAAAATAGTATCGCTAGTTGGTATAAATCTTTTCGAAATATTGCTATTGTAGGGCTATTGTCTGTACTTATTTATATAGGAATTCGTATTTTAATTAGCTCAACATCAGCAGATAAAGCAAAATACAAAGAAAATTTAAGAGATTGGGTAGTTGCTTTATGTTTAGTTTTTTTTATCCATTTCATTATGTCTGCTGTTTTAATGATAACCGATAAATGCACAGAATTATTTGATGAAAGTATTACAGAAGGATATATTGTAAATGTAGAAGGAGGAGGAAAACCATTTAGAACAAATTTAACTGGTTTAGTTAGATTTAGTGCACAATCTGAATCTTTTGCTACATCAGCAACTTATACCATTCTTTATATAGCATTAGTTATTTATACGTGTATTTTTACCTTTTTATATTTTAAAAGATTTTTATATATGGCTTTTTTTACGATGATAGCACCATTAGTTGCTTTAACTTATCCAATTGATAAAGTAGGAGATGGAAAAGCACAAGCATTTAATATGTGGTTTAAAGAGTACACAATGAATGTTATTATACAGCCAGTACATCTGATTTTATATGCTGTATTTGTTGGTACTGCTTATGATTTAGCAGCTAAGAATCCCATTTATGCTTTAGTTGCAATTGCATTTTTAATTCCAGCAGAGAAGTTCATTAAGCAAATGTTTGGACTAAACAAGGCAGAATCAACAGGAGGATTTGGAAGTTTTGCAGGAGGAGCACTTGCCATGAAAGGATTGCAAAAGCTATCTAATGTAGGAACAAATGGAAAAGATAAAGGAAAAGGAAAAAGTGGAGATAGCAGTGAAGAGGTAGACAAAGGTATTTTTATGCCACCTAGTACGACAGGAGAATTATCAAGTTTTGGCACAGGGATAAAAGATAGTTTAAATCCATTTAAGGAAAATATAGGAGAAAATCAAGAAGAATCAAATATAAGAAAAAATAATCCACCGTTAGAAAAGAATGAAGATGAAATAAAACAATTAGAACAACAATTAGCAAATTATGATGGAACTGATCCATACTTTATGGATCCAGCACATCAACAAATACAAATGAGATATCAAGAGTTGAGAGAGCAACAACAAAGAGAACAAAATAGGCAACAAGAAGAACAACAAGCAAGAAGTGAATTGCTAGGACCACAACAACCAATACGAACGATGCAACCACAAAGAAGAAAAACAGGAGAAAAACCGAAGCCTATTGCAGGATATAAAGGTCGTATGATAAAAAGAGGAGCCAAAGCAGTTGGAAAACAAGTTTGGAAGCGTAAAGGAACAATAGCAAGAGGTGCTGGAGCAGTACTTGGAGGAACTGTTGGATTAGCAGCAGGTCTTACAACAGGAGATTTCTCAAAAACTATGTCATATATGGGAGCAGGAGCATTAGCAGGAAGTTCTATTGGAGCTAATGCACAAAGAGCAGTTGTTGGTTTAGGAGAAGGAACTGTACAAGGAGTTAAAACGTTACAGCAAATAAGAAACGAAGAAAAATATGGTTATGATTATGCAAGAGAGAAACAAAGAGAGCAGCAAAATCAAAAAGCAAGAAAGGCATTCTTAAGAGATGATAAGCAAAAACGACAATATACCGATTTAGCAGCTAAAATGGGATATAAAGGTGATGTTAAAAATTTAATGGAAGCAGCAGCAGATTATAAAGAAGCTGGTATTACCAATGAAAAATTAATTCAGAATTCTTTACAAGCAGAATATTTGCGTGATGGTTCAATTAAGGGAAGAAGCCATGATAAATTTGTAGAAGTAGCATCTTTTGCCCATGAAAATAACTTTAGCAAAGATAATATTACAGACGCTAAAAAACGTGAACAATTGGATACAGTGGTAGATACTATTGTACCAGGAGATGAAAGAGCGAAACGAGAAGCAGCTTTAATGTATGCAGATATTTTTGATAGCCGTAATACTTATGAAAAGTATGGAAAATTTGGTACAACAAAATTGCAAAAGGAACAACTTGAAAAAGCAGAAAAGCAAAATAATGCAAATAATAAGAAATAATCTTTTAAAAAGAAGGAATTTAATCTATGCATAAATTATTAAGATATTATAGTCAAAATAGAATAAAAGTATGGACTATTATTTTAGCAATCATATTTGGTATAGCGATTATACAAGTATTAAATAATGTTGCTAAAGAAGAAAATCAAAATAATCACGAAAGAGAAGGAACAACATCAAATGTTGTTTCTTATCGTAATGAAAGCGAAATAATGGTAACAAAAGGAAGTGTTCCACAAAAATATCAAGAAGAATTTGGAAATATAATAGATGAGTTTTACACTTATTGTATTAATCATCAACCAGAAAAGGCTTATGAATTGTTAGCACCAGATATGAAAACAATATTTTATCCAACAGTAAAACAATTTGAAAATTTGTATTATAAAGAAAAGTTTCAAGGTAATAAAAATTACTCATTCCAAGCATGGACAAGAGCTTCCGATACTTATATTTATCAAGTAAAAATATTTGAAAACATGTTATCAACTGGAAAATATGAATATATAGAAGATTTTGTAACAATTGTACCAGTAGAAGACAGTTACAAATTAAATATTAATCGTTATATTGGAAGAGAAGACATTGGAAAAAAGGAAAGTAATGAATTAATAACAATAGAGGCAAAGTATACAGATGTTTACTTGGATTATGAAATATATACATTATTTGTTAAAAATAATACAGAACAAACCATATTGTTAGATACAAGAGAAAAAGCAAAGACAACTTATATTACAGACAGTAACCATAATAATTTTGAAGCATTTTTGTATGAAAATGCTCAGCAAGATTTAATGTTAGAGCCACAAGAGTTGAAAACCATACAAATTAAATTTAATGATAGTTATCATGGTAATATGGATATTGCATCTATTAATTTTGTAGACATTGTAAATTATGATAAGTATACGCAAGATAGCAATACGGAAAGGTATACTTTAGAAATAGAGAGATAAGAAGGGAGGTAAAGATATGCAAAAAAAGATAAATAATGCCATAAAAACAGCAAAAAAACTAAAAAGAACAGTAGATAGAGCAAAAGCAATAGCAGCAGGTATAAAAGGATTTGTGTCATCTTTACCCATTATTCTTAAGGTTTCTCTGGTTGTATTTTTGATAGCAATGGCTTCTGTTTTCTGGGATTGGTTAGTTGAAATTGTCACAGCTCCAATAACTGTAGAGGAAACTTATAATATTTTTGAAATAACAAATATGAAAGAATTAGTACAAATAAAAAAAGCAGAGGATGGTAGCGGATATTATTTAGATTTTATAGATGATATTGATGAAAAATTAGATAAAGTTATTCAAAGAGCGAATCGTGGAATAAATACACATAATTTACCAAATGATCCAGAATTTTTAAAAAAATTAATAAAAGCTGAAGTTATTACGCAATTTCCTAACTTAGGAGGCAATATTCCAGAAGGTAGTGAGGGATTTCAAGGTACAGTTGACATTAGAAGAATAACTCCTAATAAAGAGATAGGCTCTATAAACGATAATCCAGGTAGAGGAGAAACCAGTAATATAGAACCAGAAATAACCTATGATTCAGTAGAAGAAACTATATTAGAAGAAGAAATGGTAAAGACATGGGAAAAGGGACAAGTTTTAGTTATTACAGGAGAAGCTAAAGTATATGCACAAAAAGCATCTGTATTAAATCCTGGTTCAGATACAGGTTCATGGTATGTTGTAAAACGAGAAGATTCGCCAGATGAAGATTTGGTAATACAAGAAGGAACGGAAGTTACCTATACAGGAACGTATAAAAAAAGTGTAAATGCACTGAATAATTCATTATCTAAAGTTTATATAGAAGTTAAGACAGAGAACAAAGCTGTTTATATTAGTGCAAGTATGGTAGAAAACAAAGAAACAGCAAATAAAATAAGTGGAAGAAAACAAGAAGTTACTTCAAGAAAAGAAGAAGCCAATCGAGAAGAAAAAGAAACAATAGGAAAAGAAGGACAAACTTATACCATTGCAATAGCTGCAGGACACAATAATACAGATGATAAAGGAGCCAGAAATGGTGATTTAATAGAAGAAGAACTAACAATAAAGACAGCTAAAAAAGTAGAAAAATTGTTAGCCAAATATGATAATGTAACAGTAGTACAAGTTGGAAGTACATCCAGTAATCCAGGAGGAGTAAAAAAAGAAGAAAGAACGACAAAAGCAAAAGAAGCAAAACCAGATTTATGTATTCAAATACATTATAATGCAGGTAGTGGAAGTGGAGTAGAAGCAATCTATAAAGATGGAGATGGAATTTCTAGACAGTTGGCGGAAATTTTATCAGAATCAATAGCAGATTCAATGGGATTACCAAACCAGAATGCTGGAGCGGATATTGAAAAGTGTGGTAAGAGTTTAGGAATTATAGAAAATGCTACAAATTCTGGTTTCCCATCAGTAGTAACAGAAGGGGGATACATAAGTGGAGATCCAGATGCAAAACTTTTAAAAGAAGATGGTATCGATAAATATGCACAAGGAATTGTAAATGGAATCCAAAAATATTTAGAAGCGGATCATGCTGGCTATACATCAACTAATATTACAAATCAATCAACACAAGAAAGCATTTCTTCTAAAGTATATAATTTGAAATATATAGAACCTCAAGAATTAGAGAATTTGATAACAAATGCTAATGCAGGAGATAATAATGCAAAAAATCAAATTTTAAAAGTTTATACCTTAGATGAGAATCGAAATTTAACTACTGTTGCATGGGAGACAAAAAATAATGGAATTACTTATAAGAAAAATACATCTATAAGTTTGGAAACCGCTTTAACAAAATATATTATGCCATTTGAATATTTATTGTATTTTTATTTTGATACTAATGAAACAGAGTTTTCCGAAAGATTAGCCGACGAAATAATTAATGAAACAGAAATTGTCATTGCTGTTCAGGACAATATTATGACAACAAAAAACGTAGAAAATAAGATTCAATGGACGGAAGCAACCGATAAAGAGTATAGTAAAGGAGAAAAAACAGTAGAAACTACAAATACTACTATAGAAACTTGTAATCCTAAGATAGAAATTACCTATGCAGATACTTGGTTTGTTAAATTTTATAAAGAAAATAGTTATAGTAGTAAAGCATTGAATTGGGATGGAAATGAAGAAAAAGAATTTGACATAAAAGGAAAAGTTAATCAAAGTTCTAGTAATAGTGAAACAAGTGGAGAGAAAATAGATTCTGGTACATATGAAAAAACAAAAGAGGTAGAAGTTGTTAGTAAAGATAAGAATAAAAAGAAAGAGAAAAAAGAAATAACAACTTACATTGATTGGACAACTTATCAAAAGACAAAAACAGACATAGAGAATATGACAATAACTTATGATTCAGGAGAAGCTACTGTTCAAGGAAATGAACATAAATTTGTAGAAATATATCAGTACACCAAAATGAACAATTTGGTAAGAGAAGGATATTTATTTAATATATTGGAAGCTAATGAAAAAACTACTAATTTATTAGATTTAACAAAATATTTGATATATAAAGCAACTAGCCATGATAATGGGGTAGTAGAATTTGATTTTAGTGAATATAACATAAGTAATTTCCACAGTAATGGTGGTAATTACTTTGGTAGTTCCTTTGAAGAAAAAGTTTGGTGGGGGCTAATCGATGCTGGTTATAGTAAAGAAGCAGCAGCAGGAGCAATGGGTAACTTCCAACAAGAATCAGGATTTAAAGCTAATAATTTACAGAATACATATAATAAAGAATTGGGGTATACGGATGAAGCCTACACAGAAGCTGTTAATAATGGTAGTTATACAGCATTTACGTCTGATAGTGCGGGATATGGATTAGCCCAATGGACAACTTCTAGTAGAAAAAAAGGACTGTATGATTTAACTATAAAAAAAGGGGTTGGTATTGATAATGAAGAGGCACAAATAGAATGGCTATTGATTGAAATGTCAGAAAGTGGTGGAGGATTTATTCCAACAAGTGGACGAGTAGCATTTATGCAGGCACAGACACCAGAAGAAGCATCTGATTTATTCTTTAAATACTTTGAAAGAGCTGGCGACAGTAGTGGAGGAGAAAGACAAGGAAATGCAAGAGCAATTTATAATAAATATGCTAATCAAACAAAACCTACTGGAACAGCTTCAAAAGATGGTTGGAGTACAAAAGGCGTAAGTTGCCCTCGTTATTACCAATCTGATAAGAGATGGGCAAAAAAACCATATAATTATGGACCTGGAAAAACCATAAAAGATGGTGGTTGTGGTCCATGTGCCCTAGCAATGGCTACTTCTGGACTATTAGGACAAGATATTACACCAGATATGATTGTAGATTATTTAAATTCTATCAATATGAATACTGTTTCTAATGGAGCAGGTTCAGCACAAGCCGTAGCAACAAAGTATGGATTGACGTATGAATTTATCAATAGAAATGATAAATCAGCAATTGATGCGGCATTAGATTCTGGAAAAGTTTGCATTTTTAGTATTTATGCAAATGGAATATATACTGGTGGAGGACACTTTATTATGTGTAATGGTAGAGAAGGAGACCAATATTATGTATTGGAATCAGGTCGTTATTATACAACAGATCAAGGATATTCTTACAATCAAGTATTTAGTGCTGGTTCACAAGGAGTATTTGTATTAGGTAAATAAGAGGAGTTTTATGTATGGATAAGATAAAAAAATGGATTATCATTTTATTAATACTTATTATATTTACAATAAGTATCATAATAATATATAAAGTATTTCTTAACACAAAAGGAGAAGACAATGTGGTTAATATGACAAGAGAAGAATCTTTTCAGAAAGTCAATCAATTGAAAAAAATAGAGAGTAAAAGTGAATGGATTCAGGTACAAAATTGTTTAAATACATATTGTAATTATTCAGACAACTTGCGAATGATACAAGAAATAAAAGAAAGTGGAGCTATATTGGAAGAAAGGGAAGAAGAAGATAATAAAAGAATAGAGCAACAATTAATGCATATTATTCCTAAATTTGTACAAGAAACATTAAAAATAACGCAACAAAATATATACGAAACGATTGGAACAAAAGACGAAATAGTAAGGGTAAGCAATATTTATAAATCGGTTCAAACAGCAAGTTTCATTCCCTATGAAGAAACTACTAATATTTGTGCTTATATAGTAGAAGGCGTATTCATAAAAAAAGAAGATGGCAGTAAAAGAGATTTCAACATGGTAGTATTATTAGACTATGTTAATAATACCTTTGCTATATTACCAAAGGAATATATAGAATCAGAGAAGATAGACTTATTTGAAAGTGAAAATATACAATTATATAACGAAGAGATAATAGAAAAAAATAATGATAACGCATTTTCTATAGAATCTAATATAGATCAGGAAATGTGTCAGAAATATTTTACCAATTATAAAACAAACATGATTTATGATGTAGAATTTGCCTTTGAGTGTTTAAATAAAGAATATGCTACAAAGAGATTTGGTGAGTTAGATAACTTTAAAAGTTATCTACGAAATAACTGGAAAGAAATCAATAAAGTAGAATTAAAAAAATATCAAGTAAATCATAATGGAGATTATACAGAATATATTTGTGTAGATCAATTTGGAAATTTGTATATTTTTAAAGAAGATGCAGTTTTGAATTTTACTTTACAATTAGATACCTATACCATACCAACTGAAAAATTTATAGAAGCTTATCAAGCAAAAGATAAGAAAAACAAAGTTATGATGAATATTGATAAATGGGTACAAATGTTAAATAACAGAGATTATACAGCAGCTTATAAGGTAATAGATGAAACCTATCGAAAAAATACATTTGGTAGTCAAGAGGAATTTGAAAATGTTATGAGAGAGAAATTACCGTTACATTATGAAATACAATATAGCAATTTTTCAGAAGAAAATGAAATCAATATACAAGATATTAATTTGATAGCAATAGAGGAAAGCGGAGAAGCAACGCCAATTACGATTATTATGCAATTAAGAGATGAATTAGATTTTGTTATGTCCTTTCGTTTTGAAGGATAAAAAAATTTACCAAGAGGTTAATCCTTTTGGTAAATTTTTATCTGGTAAAGAATTTCTGTAGTATTTCATTATCTTTCAATAAATGAATAAAAAAGTTCTGAACAGAAGGAATTTGCCATAGTAAGAATAAAATGAAGATAGTGAGGATAATAGCGGTAAAATCCTTTATGTAATCTTTTAAAGACTTTTTATATCGTATTTTATAACCGAGATTTTTTAAATCTTGAATATAAGCATCATAGTATGCCTTTTCTCTAGCTTGTTGTAATTGTTCTTGATAGGCTAATTCTTTTTCACGTTGTAATTGTTGTTGATATTGTTGTTCCTGCTGTAATTTTTGCTGGCGTAATAATTCTTGTTGTTGTCTATATTTTAATTCATGAATAGGGATAGAGTTAAAATTTGTACTAGTATTTTCATGATTATAATAAGAATTTGATTCAGAATGTTTTTGCGTTTCCTCTTCTAAAAGAGAGTCATCGTAATCTTTTTTCTTTTCAGGGGTTGACAACACTTCATAGGCTTCGTTAATTTCTTTTAAAATCTCCTCTGCTTGCTTTTTTTGATCTTCTGGTTGTAAATCTGGATGGTATTTTTTAGCTAATATCTTATAAGCTTTTTCTATAATTTCAGGAGAAGCGTTTTTATTTACTTGTAGGATATCATAATAATTTTTATTCATATTAATACAAGTCCTTTCCAAAATAATATAACACAAAATGAAGAATCTTTCAATGGGGCAATTCATAAAATATGGTAGAACAGTAAGATTGCTTAATGCTGTTAATTTAAAATAAGATAGGAAAGGAAGGAAAACAATGAAAAATAAAAGAGGATTATGCTTAGCTGGTGGTGGTGTCAAAGGAGCTGCTCATATTGGAGCCATTAAAGCATTAGAAGAAAGTAACATAAAATTTGGATATGTAGGAGGTACCTCTTCTGGAAGTATTGTAGCTTGTTTATATGCTATGGGGTTTCAAGCAGATGAAATGTACAAGATATTTAAAAAATACTGTAAAAAAATAAAATATGTTGATATTGGAAATATTTTTAAATTAATTTTAGGCTTAATTTTTACAGGGCAAATATGTATTGATGGATTAAATAGTGGAAAACAAATTGAAAAATTAATTAATCAAATAGGAAAATCTAAACAAATTTGTAATATATCAGATATTCAAAAACCATTAGTCATACCAAGTGTGGATTTATGTAAAGGAGAAGTAGTTTGTTTTACTTCTTGTCAATTTAGAAAAGAGGATTTTTCCAATTCAGTTGCATACATAAATGATATGAATATAGGAAAAGCAGTAAGAGCAAGTTGTAGTTATCCTGTAGTTTTTTCTCCCTGTCCTTATAAAAATACAAAATTAATTGATGGAGGAATTCGAGAAAATATACCATGGAAGGAATTGAAAGCTTTAGGGGCAGAGAAGATTTTAAACATTATTTTTGATGAGGAAGTAAATCTAAGCTGTGATAAAAATTTAGTAGAAGTAGCGGGTCGTTCTATTAGTCTATTATGCAAAGAACTATCAAATTATGAGATGGAAGGTGCTGACAGCATTCTAAGAATTAAAAGTAATAAAGTTGGTTTATTGGATATGAAGAAAATAGATGAATTATATTATTTAGGATATGAACAAACCAAAAAATATATAAATAAAATTTTATAAATATATTGAAATTAACAAGATAATAGTAAAGCACCTTTATTAAAGAGGTAACCAATAATAAAACTTATCGAGATATTGTTTTAACTACATAGCAAAGAAATAAGTAAAAACAGGGAAGATATATTTCCCTGTTTTTTACATGAAAGAATATACAAGTAATTTTTTTATTCACATATAGTAATACTACATACATATACTAAACTATGTAACATTTTGTAAAATATTTCTATAGAGTTTTAAATAAATTCTTCTTGTTCCTTTCCTATTGTTTTATTCTCATCATCCAAAGCTTGCTTTTCCTTTTGTTTTGCCTGTAAATTATCCTTAGCAACCGTCATTAATAATTTAATTCTATTCGCCTGATTTGCTTCACTAGCACCAGGATCATAATCAACAGGAGAAATATTAGCCTCTGGATATTTTTCACGAATCGTCTTAATAACACCTTTTCCAACCACATGATTTGGTAGACAAGCAAAAGGTTGAACACAAACAATATTGGGAATATCATTTTCAATATATTCAATCATCTCTGCTGTTAAAAACCAACCTTCACCAGTTTGATTTCCGATTGATAGTACATCTTTTACCTTTTCTTCTAAATGCCAAATATCACATGGTGGCAAGTAGTTTTTTTTGGAATTAGCCAAAGCAATCTTAACATCTTTTTCTAAAATATCAATTAATTTAATAGCTGCTTTCATTAATTTGGAAGAAGTCTTATTAATATTTAATAAATTATTAAAAGTAATCTTATGTGTACACATAAACTTAGCAAAACCCATAAAATCTGGTAAAATAACTTCTGCTCCTTCTTTTTCTAAAAGGTCAGCTACATAATTATTACCAAATGGATGGTATTTAATTAAAACTTCACCAACAATGCCAACACGTGGTTTTTGAAGAGTAGTATCTAGTTCAATTTTTTCAAAATCAGCTACCATATCATAAATACTCTGTTTAAATTCTTTATTCGATGCTTTTTCTAATAATTTTTTGCATTTATCCATCCAAAGGTCAAACAATTTTTGCGTTTCGCCTTTATGTACTTCATAAGCTCTATTTTTAGATAACATTTTTTGTAATAAGTCACCATAAACTAACATTCTCAATAATTTTTCCATAAGAGGAACCGTTAATTTAAAGCCAGGCATTTTTTCCATACCAACAATATTAAAGGAGATAACTGGGATATTTTCAAATCCAGCGTCTTTTAGCGCTTTACGGATAAATCCAATATAATTCGTTGCTCTACAGCCACCACCTGTTTGTGACATAATAAGAGCCGTTTTATTTAGGTCATATTTGCCAGATTGAAGTGCTTCTATCATTTGTCCCGTTACTAAAATAGAAGGGTAACAAGCATCATTATTCACATATTTTAGACCAGTTTCTACGGTTTTTTGGGTACATTCTCGCAATAGCTCTACATGATACCCAGAAAAGCGTACAGCAGCTTCTAATAATTCAAAGTGAATAGGAGCCATTTGAGGAATTAAAATCGTGTAATCCTTACGCATTTCTTTTGTAAATACTTTTTTCTTTACACCATAATCACCATATGCTTGTTCCTTTTTGGTTTCTTGTTCACGTTTCTTCATACTAGCTAATAAAGAACGAATACGTATTCTAACAGCCCCTAAGTTATTTACCTCATCTATTTTGATTAAAGTGTACATTTTGTGGAAACTAGATAGTATTTCTTCTACTTGATCGGTTGTTACAGCATCCACACCACATCCAAAAGAATTTAATTGCACTAATTCCAAACAATCATGTTTTCCTACAAAATCTGCTGCTGCATAGAGTCTAGCATGATATACCCATTGATCTACCACACGAATTGGTCTTTTGGCTTCAGTTTTATTGGAAATGCTATCTTCTGTTAATACACTAAGACCTAAGGAAGTAATTAAAGTATCGATACCATGATTAATTTCAGGATCTACATGATAAGGACGACCTGCTAAAACAATACCTTTCAAGTTATTTTCTTCTAAATATTTAACAGTTTCAGCACCTTTATCTTGAATATCTTTTTTGCATTTTTGATATTCCATTTCGGCTTTTTCAGCAGCTTTCACCAATTCAGACCTGGAAAAATGATATTCCTTAAATTCTTCTAATTCCATCATCTTTTTTACTAAATTCTTCTTATCAAATGGTAAAAATGGATTCAAAAATTTTATGTTACTTTTTTTCAATCCTTCTACATTATTCTTCAATACCTCAGAATAAGAAATAACAATAGGACAATTATAGTGATTATCTGCTTTTTCATATTCTTTCCTAGAATAAGGCATGCAAGGATAAAAAATAGTAGTAATTCCTTGTTCTAATAAGCTTTCAATATGACCATGAGAAAGTTTAGCTGGATAGCAAACAGATTCCGATGGCATAGATTCCATTCCTTTTTCATAGGTTTTACGTGTACTTTTTTCAGAAAGAATCACACGGAACCCCAAATTTGTTAAAAATGTGAACCAAAATGGATAATCTTCATACATATTTAAAACTCTAGGAATACCAATAATTCCTCTAGGGGCATATGGTTCTTCTAAAGGTTTATAATCAAAAAGTCTCTCTTGCTTGTATTGGATCAAATTTGGTAATTTTTTCTCTTTGGTAATCATGCCAGATCCCCTTTCGCAACGATTACCAGATACGTGTATTTGTCCATTACTAAATTTATTAATTGTTAATTTACAATGGTTTTCACAGATGTTACAACGTGTATGTGTTACCTTGATTTCTAACTGATCTAATGCTTCTGTTTTTAAAATAGTAGAAGTATATTCCATATCTAAGTTTGCTTCATACTGTTCTTTGGATAAAAGAGCCATTCCGTAAGCTCCCATTAAACCAGAAATATCTGGTCTAACTACATTTTTTCCAACAATCCATTCAAAAGCACGTAAAACAGCATCATTATAAAAAGTACCACCTTGTACGACAATATGTTTTCCAAGTGTTTCTACATCTCTTACTTTCATGACTTTTTGAATCGCATTTTTAATAACAGAATAAGACAAGCCACTAGAAATATCACCAACAGAATACCCTTCTTTTTGGGCTTGTTTTATTTTGGAATTCATAAATACCGTACAACGAGAACCTAAATCCACAGGTCTTTTAGCGTTAATCGCTTCTTTTACAAATTCTGCTATTTCTAAATTTAAACTCTTAGCAAATGTCTCAATAAAAGAGCCACAACCAGAAGAACAAGCTTCGTTTAACATGATATTGTCAATGGAGCCATCTTTCATACGAATATATTTCATATCTTGTCCACCAATATCAACAATAGCGGTTACCTCTGGTTCAAAAGTTTTAGCAGCCGTATAGTGAGCAATGGTTTCGATTTCATTTAAATCTACATTTAATGCCGTTTGAATCAACTTTTCTCCATATCCAGTAACGCCACTATATCTTAAAACTGCTTTTTCAGGCAATACCCTATAGAGTTGTTTTAACATATTCATAACACTTTTTAGAGGATTTCCTTCGTTGCTTTCGTAAAGAGAGTACAATAATTTTCCATCTTTATCAATTAAAGCTAACTTAGTAGTAGTAGAACCCGCGTCAATTCCAAGATAGCAATCTCCTTCATAACCTTCTAAGGAAGCCTTTGGAACCATTGTTTTTGCATGTCTTTCCTTAAAAATTTTATAATCTTCTGGATCCTTAAATAAAGGTTCTAAAGGAACCGTTGTATTATCTTGTGAGTTTTTCAAGTTTTCAATTTTTTCATGTAATTCATTGGTGGTAATTACATCTGAATGGATAGAGTCTAAAGCAGCCCCTTTTGCGACTAAAAGATGAGCTTCTTCGGGTACAATAATTTCATCTTCTTTTAAATGAAGTGTTTCAATAAATCTAAATCTCAATTCTGATAAATAATTTAAAGGACCACCTAAAAAAGCTACATTACCTCTAATTGGCCTACCACAGGCAAGACCGCTAATAGTCTGATTCACAACAGCTTGAAAAATAGAGGCAGCAATATCTTCTTTGGCAGCGCCTTCATTAATTAAAGGTTGAATATCTGTTTTGGCAAAAACACCACAACGCGAAGCAATAGGATAAATAGTAGAATGACCTTTCGCTAATTCATTTAGACCAGCTGTATCCGTATGTAGCAAAGAAGCCATTTGATCCAAAAAAGCTCCTGTACCGACCAGCACAAGTACCATTCATACGTTGTTCAATGGACTGATCAAAATAAATAATTTTGGCATCTTCTCCACCGAGTTCAATTACCACATCTGTCTTAGGAATATACTTTTCAACCGAACGTTTACAAGAAACCACTTCTTGAATAAAATTAACACCTAAAAACTTAGCAGCTGACATAGCGCCTGAACCCGTAAGAGCCAAAGTAAAAGAATTCAAAGGAAACTTAGCTAATAAATCTTCCAAAACATTACAAACTGTATTTTTCGTATCTGAAAAATGTCTTTGATAATCTTTATATATCGTATTCTTATTTTTATCCATAACAATAATCTTAACTGTAGTTGAACCAACATCGAGTCCAACATGTAAAATGTTTTCTATATTCTTCATGACAAAAACTTCCTTTCTGCACATAAAATACATCTATGCAATCCCCTTCATTTTATACGGAAAACAGCGTTTTGTCAAATGGAAAATACTGACATGATTTTGGGGATGGTATGTTTTGGTATGTTTTGGGACAGGCACAACATATCCATTTTGGTATATTTTGGGACAGGCACAAGTTAGCCATTTTGGTGTTTTTTGGGACAGGTTTGATTTGGGGAACTTACAAATAAGTAATACTTTTAGTATAGAGGAAAAAATATCTGATAAAAATACTCCTATTAAAATTTTATACATTGTTTGAAAATGTCATAAAAAAGAAAAGAAATTTTAATAATAGTAAGAAAAAGCAAAAAAGGTCGAATTTCCGTAATATAAGAAGAACAAAAAGCTTGTAATATAAGTGAATATGAAAAAACTTCCTCTTGTTTTTCAAGAAAAAAGCTTGTAGTATAAAATAGAATAGATAAGATACAAGAGTCTACGTAAAACTGTAAAAGAGGAGGAAAAAATATTGATAAACAATAGAAAAAATAGAGAAGAAAAGAATAA